>NZ_QUML01000016.1:0-116715 GCF_010907025.1 Rhodopseudomonas sp. BR0G17
TGAGCGTCTCGTGGGCTCGGAGATGTGTCTAAGAGACAGATCCCAGGTCGCGGCCGGCCGTCGTCACCGCCTCGGTGATGGTCGCAACGCTGTCCGGATCGACCGCATTGTATTCTTCGAGCAGGGCCGCCGCCGGGAACATGAAGTTGCCGCTGTTCCACAGATAGCCCGCCGCGACATAGCCCTCGGCGGTGGCGAGGTCCGGCTTCTCGACGAACTTGGCGACGTTGCGGACCTTACCGACGATCGCGTCGCCGGGAGAAATGTAGCCGTACTCGGTCGCGGGACGCTCCGGCTTCACCCCGAAGGTCACAATCCGGCCCTCGGCAACGCCGGCCAGACCATCGCGGCAGGCGGCGATGAAAGCATCCTTGTCGCGCACCACGTGATCGGCGGCGAGCGCCAGCACGATCGCGCCCGGCTCACGCTGCTCGGCGAACACTGCGCCCGCCACGATCGCGGGACCGGAGTCCCGCCGCGCCGGCTCGAGCAGGACGTCGGCCTCGATCCCGATCTCCGCGAGCTGGTCGCGCACCATGAAGCGGTAGGCAGTGTTGGTGATGATGATCGGCCGGCCGAACAGCGCCGGGTCCGACACCCGCAGCAGCGTCTCCTGGAACGTCGAGCGCGGCCCAAACAGCGGCAGAAACTGCTTCGGCCGCACCTCACGCGAGGCCGGCCATAGCCGCGTCCCAGCGCCGCCGCACATGATCAAGGGGACACACCGAGGATCGTTCGCAGACTTCCCGACAGCGTTCATCGAAGACACCCAACTCTGATTACGATCTCTTTGTGGTTGCAACGAATTGTCGAGTCAACACGCCTCCCCTGGGATGACCGAACACATCCACCTCGCGGCCCCACCGCCGCAGGTCCAGGAACGCCACAAGCCTCTATCCCGGATCTATTGGAGAGATCGCATCACGCTCAACCCGAAGATGCGGCCTCGCACAGATCGAAAGACTCAGCCCATGGCGTAACTCTCATCGTCTCTGTCAGGCGCGACGCGGCGTGGCGATCTCGGTCTCCGCCGGCGCGTGCGAGCCGGGACCGACGTCACGCATACCGCCGCCGTTGTAAACCACCACCACCCGCTCGGCCTCCTCGGGCGGGCTGGCGGGAACGGCTTCCTCCACCAAGGGCTCGCGCTCCACCGCGGCCAATGGCGCAGGCGAAACCTCATCGGCCAGCTGTGCCTCGGTCTTGTCGTTGATGTCTGCGGGCGCCGGGATCGTCGCAACGATCGCCTGGTCGTTGGTGGGCGCCGGATACTCTTCCTTGGCTTTCCGTACCGGCAGTCCCCATCGCCGTCGTGCCGTCGGATTCGATGGCGCGCGGACCGTCTCGGGCGGCTCGAACCTTGGGAATATCGGGGTCACCCGGTCGTCGGCATGAGCTGGCTCGATCGGCGCGACAGGCTCGGGGATTTTCCGATCGTGCTCCGGCTCGTCCTCAGCCAGCTTCCACGTCATCGACCGTGCGGCGACCCGCGCAGACTTAAGCTGCGACTGGACGTTGATCGCGTACATGCTCGGCGGCGAGAAGAAGATCTTGGTGACCACCGGCACGATTTCGAGAAACACGACGAACAGCCGGATCATCCACGAGAACAGCGTGATCGCCTGGCCTTCCTGCGGATCGCTCTTCAAGGCTTGATAGGCGGTCAGCCGCACCAGCGGATCGTTACTGTCCTTCCTCTGCTGGACGAACGAGCCCTCCAGCGTGCGCTCGCGATAACGCTGAACCTTGGCTTCGCGCTGGCTTTCCAGCAGCTGCAGGTTGGCGCGCGCGGTGTCGACCTGCTTCTGGATCGCTACGCGTTTTGCGGCGAAGTCCTGCTTCTGATCGTCGCGTTGCGCGATGTCCGCCGCCAGCCGCGCTGCCGCATCGTTCTTCACGCGCTCGCGCCGCGCGACGATGTCGGACAGCTCCGCCTGCCGCGACTGCAGCAGCGTCTCGGCAGCTTCCTTCTGCTTCTTGGCAAGCTCGTAGCGCCGTCCGGCGCCGGCCCGTCCGCTATTGGTCGGGCGCAGCTTCTCTCCGAACTGCTCCGCGCTCATATCGAGAGACTGATCCCTGATCGTCGCTTCCAGCTCCCTCACCTCACCGCGGACGGTGGCTTCGCGTTCAGCCAGCGCCTTCAATTCGCGGTCGGCCTCGGGGTCCGCAGCGGCTGGACTATCGGAGGGAAGCGGCGCCTGCGCCAGCAGCTCCCGCTGATGCTGCTCGATGGCGGTCAGTTGAGCGCGACTTTCCGCGATCTCCCGATCCAGCCCCGACGCATATTTGTCGATCTGCTCGTAGATCGGACGATTGCCCGCGACCCGATCCCGATCGATCTTCTGGGAGATGGCGTCGGAGAATAGCGCCAGCTCGAGAAACAGAGCGATGACCCAGGCCAGTCCGAGCGAGATGGCGAGACGCGCCGTGATGCGGACGAACTGCCAAACCGAACGCCTCAACCCCTCCCCGACCTTTTTCGACTGATCGTCGTCCAACCAGAACGCGCCTTGCACGAACCAGTCCGACTGGAACAGCGCGCGGTCGAACATCATCACGGTGAGCGCGATCACGACCGCAATGGAGGATCGAAGCGCGGTCGAGCCGACGATATAGCCGAGGGCGTAGTACGAGACGCCGAACACCACCAGGAACGACAGGCAGAGCGAGAAGCCGATCTGCATCGCCCAAATTCGGTCGGTTGGCGGACAGCGGGCGATCAGCTCCCGGTCGACGCCGGCAATGAAATAAAGCAATCGTTGGAGCATGGCTCACCCCTCTATGAACCAGATGCGGGCTGTTCACCGCCCACGCCCAGAGTGAGGATCGAACACCTTTTGGAGGCGGCCGGCAACAAACTGATTAGTCAACGGTTAACTGAGCCGGGAAAAAGCTGGTAAAAGAGCACGTCGCTCGCAGGCTGAGCGGTATGATCAGTTATTTCGACGAGGCACGTTGACATATATGTCAACGTGCCGATGGCCCGACTAATTGTTCGGCACAGGTACACGCGACCTCGACTCGCTCGACACTCTCCACGCGACGAACCAGTCGCGATGACATGACCGGCATTCCGTGGGTCGGGTGGCGAAGACGAAGAGCCTATCGGGGAACGGCCGTTTGCCGGCGGTCGGCGTCGAGCACGAAAAATAGCCCCCAGTACGTATCGTTCAGGTCCGGCCGCAGCGGCACCCGGCTTGCCCGCTCGTGGACCGGCCATTTCGCAACAAACCGATATCCAATGGCTTCCATGCCCGCGATCGTACCTGCCAGGCTGTGGAGCTTGCAGGCGTGCACATAGCCGTCGCCCACCTGCGTCGTCACGATCGGATCCGCCTGAGAGAACGGCGTCCGGTTCACGACCGCCAGCCGCGGCAATTGGGGAAGCCGGCCGAGGATCACCGCCAGTTCGTCTTCGAAATAATGCAGCGCCCCGGAGACGATAAACAGATCGACCCCGGAGGCATCTTCCATCCGGCGCGAAAACCCGATCCGCGGTTCGTTGCGCGATTTGGCGAACTGCAGCACGATCTCTTCCTTGTCGGGAAGATCGTGCACCATCCAGCGCAGCGTCGCAGGCAGCCGCAATTCGCGGTCGTAGGGGTAGAACAGATTCCCGATCCCGCCGCCGAGATCGAACACGGTCGACAGGCTCGGCGCGTAGCCGGACAGATAGAACAGAACCGGATAGTCGCTCTCTCGGGTGACGTCGGCGAACTGCTTGAGCTGGCTCACCACATCGGAGTGCTCGTGCCCGGCCGGAATGAACCTCCGGATATAATGGGTCGCTGTCTCGATGTCCGGAAACGGTTGATAGACGCACAGCAGTGCCCTCAACCAGCGTTCGATTCCGGGGCGGCTCGCCGCGGTGCGGATGAGCTGCGGGCCATAGGGCAGTTTCGCGAGCGCCCGCAGGCCGATCACCGTCGACGAGCCGATCGCGACACGTAATTTGGTGAGCCCCGGGACCATGCCGCCTTTCCAAGCAAGCGCCAGATCAACTGTCTATCAGAATGTGGGGCAATCTCCGAACTGATACCGACCTCGGCCCTCGCTCACATACGGCGGCAGGTCATCCGCCATCTCTCCAGATCGGGCGCGCTCGTGATCGATTTCATCGGAAACGAGGTGCGACGGTCAACGCCATCGTCGCGATTGCCGTGCCACGCCCGCCGCAGATCGACGCATCGGCCGAGAACTACGGCCCGGTCGACGCGCTCCTCGGATCGTTCAGGCAGACCTCGGCAAGCCGAAGGACGGACCAAACGCCTACCTCAGCCACCGATTTGTTGAGCCGTTTGTCTGCCGTCTGACGGCGATCATGCGGGGACTTAATCCATGATGAAGTGCTGAGATTCTTAGCCAATCCCGAAGGTATTTATTAACGTTATGCCTTCTCCAATGTGGATCACGGCGCGCGCGCCCTGCCCTCGCCGGAGTTAACCTCGCACAATGATCTCGACGCCCAGCGAGCGCTCCGGGAATTTGAAAATCGGTAGGGCAATGACCGGCAAACGCTCGCTGTGAATGAGGCGCAGAAAGCACTCACACAACCATCGGCTGCAGTCTATCTTGAGCTGTCGCTGGTGCTGTTGGAGGATGCGCGTCGATCGACGGGGCGCTGGACGAAAGCGTGAATTGCAAAATTCGGCCACGAGGTGACCGAAATTGCAGGGGAATCTGGTCGGACTGCCGGCGGGGACTCCGGCAGCTCTGTGGACGCCGGCGGTAATCTGGCGGGCGCTACGGAGCAACAGAGTCTGATCGTAAGGGGAGCGCGCGGGGACACGTGACGATCGAGGATCTGCTGCGGCAAGGGGCGATACGACGGATCGAGGTGGATCTCGGAGCGGGCGCGCAGCCGGCTCGGCTGCTGTATGGCACCCCGAATTTCATCGAATGGCTGGAGAACTTGTTGGGGGGCGCGGAGCCTGAGCAGAGGCTCGGCGAAGCGACACCCGCCGAACAAGTCGATGCGCTGTTCTACGCCTATATTTCCGGACGACCGCTGGTTTATGTCCGTCAATTCAGGATGATACGCGTCGAGCAAAGTGCCGTGTGGGAGTTGAAGACCCCCGACGTGCGCATCTTCGGATGGTTCTTGCGCAAGGACTGTTTCGTGGCAGTTTTCGGCGATTGGACCGATCACGTAAAAGATCACAATTTATATAAAGGTTACCGTACATCAGTCCGCCGAATTCGACGAGAATTGGGTATAGGTGCTACCCTGTGTGTCACAGGGAGTTCACCCGATGACGTCATTTCAATGTGAAGATGGCGGCTATTCAACAGTCACTACGCGCTTTGCTACCTCAATAAGCGTTGCTGTTTCCGGGGCCTCGCCGGCGCGCGAACACCTAATAGCCGTGCCGGCCGGGCAGTTAGCTGGCCCGTTCGACGGGGCGGTCTCGTCGCTATCCGATCCCGTAAAGTGCGCAGCACGGAAATTAATTCTGTCGGGCCCGGATCGGTGTCGAACCGCCGTGATGGATGTCCGTTGGGACCGATCCGACACTGAAACCGATCGATCTTTCGATCGGAATGTTCGGACGACACGGGCTAGAATGCTCGATCCGGCCCTGCGCGCCGACTGAGACAACAGACTCAGCAGGCCTTTTGGCCCACATGCTTTTCTGACACCCTTTTATTGAAGCGAGCTCAAATGGAACGATATGGTTATTGCATCTTCTGCGACGACATTCGGACCGAGGCCGGCGGAAAACTCAGCTTTATCGGGTGCTACAACTCGGCGATGTTCGTGACCAACGAGTTTCCGCTGTCGCTGCCCAAGCTGTGTGTGCACTTCAACGTCTTCTCGCCCGCGGACCAGCCGTACAAATCTCTGCGGGTCCGATGCTATCTGCCGGGCGAAGACAGGCCGATCGCTGAGGAGACCATTGAAGTGCCTGCGCTGCAGGACCAGATCAATCTTCTCACCAGCCTGCCGAAAGATCAGCCGATGATGCCCTACATCGTGGTGGCGGCAAGCCTGATTTTTTCACCGTGCGAAATCAAATCGCCGGGCATGATCCACGTGCGCGCCGTCATCAACGACAGTCCCACCGAACTACATCTCGGATCGCTCGCCGTCTCGTCGCAAGCAGCGCCTCAGGTCGCCCTCGAGCACGGACCAACCGCCATCAACTGAGAACTCCCGTCGATCGCCGCTGCCGCGATCGACGACTTTGCCGAGGTCGAGCCAGCCGCGAGCAAGACTCCGGCGCAGACTTAAGCCGCAACCGGTCGCATTGACGGATTCCCTCCCCGTTCGCACCGGACTTCGCTGACGAAGATCCGACCACAGATCGCGCATCTCGCGCTCAGTCCTCAATTCCAGAGCTGCTCTGTCTCTCGCTGAATCGTGGCGACGCCTCGAAAGTGCTTCCCAACAGGCAGCGCCTGTCTCAAGCGTTAGAGCGCTTCATCGATTGATTGAAGCGGATTTGGCCTTTGCCAAGCGTCCGAAGTCCTCATCCTGAGGAGCCCGGCAAAGCCGGGCGTCTCGAAGGATGAGGAGCCACATCGCCTGCGGCGCATGGTTCGAGACGGCGCTTCGCGCCTCCTCACCATGAGGCTCTACAAGCTGCGGCCGCTAGGAAGTTCGGTCCTGATTCTGACAAAAGCAGAGATGCTCTAGAGCTCACTTTGAAAGTCGCGCGGTTGGGTGGCGATCGAGATGGGCCCGCTCGGACGTCCGAGGACCTCACCGCGGACCACGAGACCGGCCTTGTCGTTGTAATGATCAGAAAACAACGCGCCACGATCTGCGGCACGGTCGACAATGCGAGAGACCAAACACGCGTCTGCGGCACAGCGGCCGCTCACCATCCAATGCTTCCGCGAAGATCAAATGATCTGACCTAACGACCGCAACATGATCGGATTGTCGCGCGCTCGGGCCGCTCAGGAGATCCTGACAACGACCGCCGTGTCCGGGAAAGCCATGACAGCCCTACTCCGCGGCGCCCGAGAAACTCTGGTAATTGGAGTTGCGCGCGCGCTGGTCCGGGATGCAGTCGTTTTTCACCGAGCGGATATTAACGACCTTGATCTGTCCATAGCTGAGCGTCGAGGTCGTCACCGGCTCGTTCTGTCCGGGATGCCGTTCGGGCTGGCGGAGCTCGAACGACAGCTCCATATCCATGGCCCAAGCCAGATCAGCGAGGCTGCGTAAGGTGAGATTGCTTTCACCGGAGAGCTGGCGATTGATCACGGAACGATTGACGCCGAGGCGTTTGGCGAGTGCCTGTTGGGTCAGGCCGTCCCTCTTCTTTTCTGAAAGCACCTTGAGCAATTCGTCGCGTACGCGGGCAATAAATCGACCTGCCTTCTGCGCGCGACCGCCGATATCAAAATGATAAGACGACACTGCGGAACCTCCTACCCAGCCGCGATCCTCAATACAACGTAGCGCCGTCCTATCACTTGCAAGTAGTGTTTATTGTGCACCAAAGCGGACAGGTTGACAGCCCTTTTTTGTTGGCTTGCTGAATGAATACAGGCGGAGTGTTGCCGAATATCCATCCCACCAAGCAGCGGGCCCCTGGGCCCTAAGATTTAGTATGTTTTGGCCGCACAACGGTTCAACGGAACAAGATACCGGACCGGTCTATTAAGGAATTCGCGCGCCCCAAAGGCCACTTCCTGAGCGAAACCTGCAGAATCTTGACGATGGCAGATGCGGCCACGGTACTCGGCCGCCTGGAGAAAAGACGGCGGGACCAAGGTCCCGCCGTCCGAAGGCATCTTAGTGCTGCGAGGTGAACGCAACGTTGTGCGAGCCGAACTGCGCCGTCACCGAGGTGTTGGTCACGGTCGCGCTGTTCTGGGCGGTCACGGCGTAGTTGCCGGTACCGACCTGGATCGTCGCCTGGGTGTTCATGCTCAGAGCGCCGATCATCGGCTGCAGGCCGGTGCTCTGGGCGGCGACCGCGGTATTGCTGTTGCCGAACTGGGCGACGAGCGAACCGTTGAGACCGGCGTTGAGCGGATTGGCGACCTGGTTGGTGAAGGCGCGGTTCTTCGAGCCCGCCTGGATGGTCGCCGCGGCGTTGAGGGTGCCGGACACCGGGGCGTTCTTCTGCAGGGTGACGGCGTTGTTGCGGTCGCCGAGCTGGATGGTCGCCTGGCCGTTCAGGCCGTTCTGCTGGCTGACGAGCGCGCCGTTCTTGTCGCCGAACTGCGCGACGAGCGAGTCGTTGGACGTCTTGGCGATGTTGACGCCGTCTTGCAGGGTGAGCGCGGCGTTCTTCTTGCCCACCTGGACGGTCGCGGCGTTGTTGTTAACGCCGTTGAGCGCGACCGCCTGCGGAAGATTGACCTGCCCTGTGACTGTTCCATCAACAGACTTGAGGAGATTTGGGGTGTCAGTCGCCGGAACGTTAATCCACTTGTGCAGGAAGTTGCTGTAGTAGGAAGAAGCGTCGGTGTGAATGTTGGCGGCGCCAACGGTCGTCTGGAAGCTCGTGCCATAGCTGAGGGGCGCGCGGGCGCCCTGCGAATTCTGAAGGGTCAGAGCAGAGTTGCCCTTACCCACCTGCAAGGTCGTTGCAGCATTGGTTCCGCCGAAAACAACTGGGGCAACGTACGGGACAGAATACGGTCCGTAGTTGGTGGTGCCCGGCTGATGGAGACCGCCGAGATCCCAGTACGCCTTAGTGGTCGTGAGCGAGCCCGAGACCGAGCCGTCGTTCGCCGCGAAGCTCGGCGAGCCCTTGGTGCTCTGCAGAGTGATCGCCTTGTTGCCGATGCCGACCTGCGTGGTCAGAGCCGAGTTGGTGGCACCCTGGGCGTTGGCGTTCTGGCCGGTCGCCGACAGGTTGCCGTAACCGAACTGCAGCGTGCCCTGATCGTTGCCGCCGCCGGCCTGACCGGCGAACGACCGGTTGAAGTTGCCGAACTGCAGGGTGGACGACTCGTTGGTGCGGCCGGCAGCGCCGGTCTGGCTGGTGGCGGCGAAGTTGCCGACGCCCACGCTCAGAGTGTTCTGGTTGTTGTTGCCGCCGGTCTGGCCGACCAGCGCGCTGTTGAAGGCGCCGAGCTGGGTGGTCGAGGAGGTGTTCTTGTTGTTGCCGGCGTTATCCTGCGAGGTCGCCGCGAAGTTGCTGCCGCCGACCTGCAGCGTGGTCTGCTTGTTGTTGCCGTCCTTCTGATTCACGATCGAGCCGTTGAACGCGCCGAACTGCGCGGTCGTCGAATCGTTCGGAGTAGCGGCGCTCTGCCGGCCCTTCTGCGAGGTGACGGCAAAGTTGCGCACACCGCCCTGCACGGTGCCCTGCTTGTTGTTGCCACCGGTCTGCAGCGCGACGGCGCCGTTCTGCGCGCCCATCTGCAGCACGCCCGACTCGTTGGTCTTCGACGAAGCTGCGCTCTGCGCGGTCAGCGCCGAGTTGCCGCGGCCGACCTGAACGGTGCCCTGCTTGTTGTTACCACCGGTCTGACCGGCGATCGCGTGGTTGGTCGATCCAGCCTGCAGGATGAACGACTCATTGCTCGCGGCGGAAGCCAGCGACGTCGTGGCCAACAGGACGGCCAACGTTGTCAGCATACGCATGTTTTTATTCCCTGTTATCCGAAGCGGGGTCGACGACCATCGCCGCCCTCAAAATCGATTTAACTCCAACTTAACTATTCGGACAACCGTAAACCGGTTGTTTACTTTAACTGTCAACCTAACCGCGAAGCGGCTCGCCAACTAACAGCCAGCTAACACGTCGGTTTTTGAGGATTCGAGACACTAACTGTCGGTTCGCGGCAGAGGCGTTGACATACAGGTCAACATGGCGCGGAACCGCCGTCTCGGCGGCGTTGACTCATATGTCAACACGGCCGGAATTCCGGCAAAAGCAGTGCAAAAAACACCGAAAAATCGTGACTTTTTTGATTCCCTGGCCGACATAGCCAACCGGCCGATGACAAATTAATTCAACTCGCAGTCCACTCTTGTGGAGGCAATTAAACCTCGTTTAACTATCCAAACCTCGGCGATGAGCGGCGCTGACCGAATGATTTCGCCGCAAAGAACCCGAAGTGGACGACGATCACTTTCCAATTCCGCATCACGCAAGGCGGTTAGTTCAAACTCGTTCACACAGATCCAGAGTCGTCATTTCGATGTTTGTCGCGTCACGAAATTTCAGTCGCCTCGCCCGATGCAGTGCGGGCCTGCTGCTGATTTCGACTTGGTCGTCCGCCGCCAACGCAAGCAAGACGACGGGACTCGACTGCGAGATCAGGAATACGCCGGACCGCAATCTTCTACGGATCGACGCAGTGCTTCACGCGCAGCGCGCCGCGGCGGGCGAGTATCAACTGAACGTCTTCAAACAATCGACAAGCGGCGTGAGTCAAAACGCCCAGAGCGGAACTTTCGAACTCACCGGCCCTACGGACCAGGTGCTGACCAGCGTCATCATCGATCAGTCACCAGAAGCGAAAATTCGGGCCGAACTAACGATAAGATCCAATCAAGGGAGCGTATCATGTGTTTCACCATGAAATCGCGGTTCTCCTCGATGGCGGCCGCGCTGGCCGTCGCAGCCGTGGGCCTTGGACACGCGACGATCGCACACGCGGAAACAGCCTATATTTCACAGGCTACCGGCAACGGTGGTACGCCCGTGATCGGATTAGCGCCCTCTTCGCTCAGCAACGGCACCGCTGCAAATTTCGCTAACGGTAATCGACAAAAGATGTCCCTGCCGGAGATGGCTACGCCGAAAATAACTGGCGGAAATTACGCGAGCACCTTGCAAATCGGCTCGTATAACTCGGTTTTCCAGGCCCAAAGCGGCTTTGGTAACGTCTCCAACGTCGGCATCATCGGCGGACACAACAATGCAGTCGGCGTGTTGCAGGCTGGCAACAACCTTCAATCCAATCTTGTGTTACTTGGTACGTCAGGAACGTCGGTCGGCGTCCTGCAGGGAAATGGTGCAGCGCCGCTGAACCTCCTCGTCGGACGATTACCGAACGGCGCATTGGTGATCGGAGGCCTGCCGATCAGACGTTGAGAAAAATTGTTTGTAGCTTATAGGAGGGTAGGATGAAGTCGAAGTTTCTGCTAGCCGCTGCCGCGTTGGCGATTCTCACAGCGCCCAGCTTCGCGACCGAACAGATCTATCGGCCCGTCAGCCCGACCTTCAACGGCAATCCGCTCAACGGCAACTTCCTTCTCAGCACCGCCCAGGCTCAGGGCATGGGCACAAAGTCCGGCAGCAATAACACGCCCGACCTCTCCGGCTTGAGCTCGGCGCTCAGCAATGTCGGCAGCGGTTCGTCCGTGATCGTGATCGGCGGTACGCCGACCACAGCTTCGACCAGCCCGTAACCGAGCATCAACATTGCTTGGTCAGTATTAAGTTAGTTAAACGGGGGGCGGCGGCGATGGATAGCAGAGCCGGATCATTGGCGTGTGTCTTGCTGGCTGTTTCCTTGGGTGGATGCGCTATCACCGGGACTGATAAGGACCCGGTGACTCCGCAGGCAACGATGGTGGCGTCGACCAAAACCGGCGTCGTGCTGGAGCAGCTTCCTCCTCCGACCAAGAAGCTCGACGTCGCCGTTTACAACTTCCCGGACCTCACCGGTCAGAACAAGTCGAACGACAACTTCGCGGAGTTCTCCCGCGCCGTCACCCAAGGCGGCAGCTCGATTCTCACCGACGTGTTGCTGACCGCCGGCGGCGGGCAGTGGTTCGACGTTGCGGAACGCGCCGACCTGCAGCCGCTGCTGCAGGAACGCCAAATCATTCAGAACACGCGGTCAGCGCTGCAGGGCGACAAGGCTCAGAGCCTGCCGCCACTGCGATTCGCCGGCGTTCTGCTCGAAGGCGGCATTGTCGGATATGACACCAACGAGACCACCGGCGGCATCGGCGCGAACTACCTCGGTCTCGGTGGCAACATGCAGTATCGGCAGGACATCGTCACGGTGTCGCTGCGCGCGGTGAGCGTCCAGACAGGCCGCGTTCTCGCCGCCGTCACGACGACCAAGATCATTTACTCCGTCAACGTCAGCGGTACCGGCTTCAAGTATGTGGCGATCGATAGCTTGCTGCAGGCCGATGTCGGCTTCACCAAGAACTCGCCGACGACCTTGGCGGTGCGTGAAGGCATCCAGCTCGCCGTCTACTCGCTGATCTTCGATGGCGTGAAGAAGGATCTCTGGAACTTCAAGGATCCGGCTGCCGGCACCGCCTTCATGCGCGAGCTCGAGCTGCAACGGAAGGCGGCTGTTCCGGTCGCTCCGGCCGGCATGTGATCCGGAACTGATATTTCGCAGTCCCGGCGGCGGCCGCTTCTCTCAGAAATCGCCCGAGCGCGATGAAGCTCGCCATGCGCAGATCTGACGTGTCGATCGGCTGAAAGCATCGGCGCGGTGCGGGCCGAGAGCATTCGTCCCGACGCTATTCGCCCGTGCGCCCCTGCCGTTTTGGGCAGCGACGACCTCCGCAGCAACGCTCAGCAGGCGGCGACGGTGCTCGCCGAGACGATCTCAGCGTGTCGGCGGTCTGGCTTGCTGGGTGGCGCTGTAGCAGGCTTGCGACGACGCATTGCTCGGATCGCAGGACACCTGACCATTGCTGCCGGCCGGAACGGGCGATCCACCACTCAGTTCGGGCGAGCCCTTCTTTTTCGGCGCGTCGGGCTTCAGGCCGCCGGGAGCGGTTTTCGGAGCAACCAACCCGCTCTCCGGTGAGAGCTTGGGGGCTTCTCCGGCGCGGGCCGCAAGCGGAGGAAGCATGCCATGCGGCTGCTGGACATAGACCTCGTTGGCGACCCGGAAGGTCCCGGCCCGATCGGCCGAGGACGACTTGACCGCGCCGCTTTCCCAAACGAGACCACCGACGCTCATCGCCGCCAATAGCATTGCCGGGTATGACATCTGCTGCACCCTCGCGATGGGAGATCGTCCGCCCCCCGGACGATTCTCTCGGTCCCCGTCCTTAGCACCGCCAGCCGCAAATGGCGAAGGCTTCGGCGGCGGTACACACCCGGCCGGACCGCATACCGTCTCGGCTACCGGCGCTGACTGACGATGGCGCTGTTCTGCGAGCCCTGTTGGATGATGTACGAGGCGTTCCCCCCGCCCACCTGCGCCAGAAGCGCCGAGTTCAGAGTACCAGTCTGAGCGATCATCGACACGTTCGCCGTGCCGGGATCAGGCATCTTGGCAGCCGCCTTCATCAAGCGCGCGGCGCTTTCGATCGTCACTGGGACTGCCGTGGTGCGTGCTGATGCGGTCGGGGCCTGCTGCGTCTTGCCGCCCGTGGGCTGGCTCACATAGGCCTCGCTGGCCCAAGCCGGCTGGTAGGCGGCGATGAGAACGGTGGCGACTGATAGTATCCGGATGGTCCGCATCGGTGCTCCCCCTCGATCCACTCAGTATCGGACGCGGTTCCTTTCGAAATCGTAAGAGGCCGGCCCGCCGGCCTCGGCCTGCAGGGCGACTCAGCTCTCGATGTCGCATGATGCCATCAAGCCATGCCGGCGCTCATGACGCAGCAGCACAGATCGGGCCCAGATTTCACCTGGCGAAGATCAGGCGAAGATTAGCCAGCCGATACCGGCCCACAGTCCAGAGCTGATGAAGATTGCGGCCACCCAGGGCCAAGGAGACGAATACTGGAGCTCGGCCAGCGGGCCCGATGGCGGGCCGGCATCGTCGTCCGTACGTCCGAAGGCCGATTCGGGAACTTCGGAGAATGAAATTCCAGAGCTCTTCATTGCCCCCTCCGCCCAATATCGTGACAATGAGCGTCAAAGGTTAACGTGAGCTTGCAAATCGACGACGACTATCGGCCCCTTCGCGTCAGAAAAGCACAGATTGGACGGGATTTGCCGCCTGGCTAAGCCCCGACCGCCGGTAAGCAGGCCTCCAGCGGCTATGAGTTACCGCACCCCCACTCCACGGTCTGGAGGAGCTTAAGGCCTAGCGGGTGGCGGCCGCACGTGCCCGGAGGGTCCGCTCGAATCGGAATCTGCGGACGCGGGGGCGAGCCGGCAGCGCCACGCCGGCAACAGCGGCCGCCCTGGCATCCGAGCTCAGATCAATCAGCGCGAGCCGGCGACTCATCGGGCTGCGCACCGAAACGGTCCAACTGCCTCTGTCATCCAGCGGCACCTGGAACAGCTTGGGGTCGAGCAGAAAGCCCGTTCCCACCGCCTTCGCCACGGCTTCCTTACGGGTCCATCCACGCAGAAAGAGGTCATTGCGGAGGGATCTTTCCAAGCGATGCAGGCAAGCGGCCTCGTGCTGCTCGAAGATGGTATCGATCATTTCGGAATATTCCGCGGCGACGTCGCGATCCTCGACGTCGACTCCGACGTTCCCAGCCTTGGAGATCGCGATCAGCCCGGTCCGCCGGCTGTGCGAGAGGTTGAAGTCGATTTCGGCGGCGCGGCCCGCAACGAACGGCCGGCCGTGGGCTCCCACAACGATCGGAACGGCCTCCGCAGCCATGCCGAGCAGCTCGGAAAGCCGGAGCCGCAGTGCACTGTGGATCACACCGTAGCGGTAACGGTCGTCGGCATGGATGAACGCATCAGCCGCAGCGGTCTCGCGCGGATCCAGGAGTTGCCAATCCACCTCCCCGGCTTCGTCGAAGCTGATCTCCCAGATCTCAACCGGTTCGCTCATCGTGCGGTGCCTGATCTAGTTGGCCGAACTGGCGCCCGGCCGCGGCTCGCTCGGGATGAGGCTTTCGATCTCCGTCACCGATCTGACCTCTGCAAAAGTGATCCTGGGCGGGCTTCCACGCTGGATCAGGTGCCCGACAAGAAACTGCACCAGGAGCGTATCGATGATCGCATGCATCCGCTCGGGCGCAATACGTCTGGGGGCCCACGGCCGCCAATCGCGCCAGCGACCTTCGGCATAGAGCTGATCGGAGAAGTCCGCGTGCTTCGCGCCGTCGACCATGAACACGTCCGAACCTGACGAGCGCGCCAGCGTCAGCAGGCAGCCGAAATCCTCCCATCCGATCTTGGTCTCGTAGTTCGGCCGATGCGACCATGTCCGTTCGGCAGATGGCAGCGACGCGTACACCGCCAGAAACGGTCGCTTCAGGCCCGCGGCTGCAGGGGTGTGGATCACCCAGCCGTCGAGATCGACGCCGGCCGCCAATTGCCGATCCAGCGCGAGCGCCCTCGCCGCGACGGCCCCGCCGAACGAATAGCCGACCACCGCAACCCGTGAGAAATCGACTCCCTCAAGCATCGTTGACGCTTGTCCGGTGCGGAGCGCAGCCAAGACCCGCTGCAGCTTGTCATATCCCAGCCGGGTTCTACGCTCACTGGTGGTCGGGAAGCTTGCGTAGTCTTGCGCGGTTTGCATGCTGAACGGCGCCAACCGAACCGTCTCATCGGCAGCGTCCGTCGCGGGATCTGGCCGGTCATGGCTGATGTCGTCCATGGCGACGACGATGAAGCCCGCGCTGGCGATCGTGGAGAGCAACACATCGTTCTCGGATCGGCGCCCTCCCCACGAGGCGACGTAAACCACCAGCGGCAGCCCCCGATCAGAAGCGCCCGCCTTCACCGCAGGACGCGGCACCGGATCGTTCGGCCTCCAGATGCGGACAGCAATCCCGGTGTCACGGGTGGAATCCGTCAAGACGACTTCTCCGACACGCGCCTGATCGGTTGGCCTGACGTGCTTCGAGGTGCGACGTTCGGCCCATAGCGAGGCTCCGACTAGCGCTGCCGCTATCAACCCTACCAGAGCGATGAGAAGCACGACGGCACCGCGGCGCATCGTTCAGCCGAGCCCCCGCCGGGAGCCTCCGGCAGGCACGTCGTGATCGTTGCTTGCCGACGACATCGGTCCTCAGCCCACGGAGCGCTTCGCGGACCAGCGGCCCTCCCGCCGATCGATCATCCAGCTCATGTATTCGGCGATGGTCGCGACCGCGGGTTCACGGGTCATGTCATCATGACCACCAGGAACGTCGAAGATCCGGAGCTGTCCGTTCACGACCTTGTCCCATCCCAGGCCACGCACGAATAGCCGTCCGACGCGTGATTTCGCACTTCTGAACAGAACGACTTCACCATCATACGGCTTCCAAGGATACAAGGCCCTGGCGTCGAGCAGATAGTCCATCAGGCCGTGATTGAGGAAATCCTCGTTGGTGGCCCTCGGACGTGGCGCATCGCTCCCGCGGCCGATCAAGCGAACCAATGGATTGTTCCGGATGATCGAGTACTGCGACATCGCAGCCGCAATACTCATGTCCCCGGACCTGACCTTCCGAATCCGCGCGATCAGATCAGGGATGATACGGTCGGTTAGTTGGACTCGCCTCAGGAAACGGTCGAACCGGCTCATCGATTCTACATAGCCGGGCGCGACCGTATCGAGCAGAAAGATCACCGACACTTCGCCATTGAGGCTCTTCAGTTGCTGAGCAACTTCGAGCGCGACGTTGCCCATCAGGCAGAGGCTGATCAAATAGTACGGGCCGACGGGATCGTGTCCCCGGATCTGCCGAACCGCGTCGGCCGCGATCCTGCAAATGCTGTCCTGATCGAGCGGCGGCAACTCGGCGTCGTCAGCCCATTGCAAGTCGATGAAGGGACGCCCCGCCGCCACCCGCTCTACCAGAGGATAGTACAAGGACCGATTACTCAACGCGAAGATCGGCGGCAGCTTGCCGTCGGATTGTAGCACGCACGGCTGAAAATAGGGGCGCGTAGGACGGCGGTTCGGCACCCTGCGTTCGAGCGAGAGCGCGAGAGGCGCAACGACATCACCGGCAGGCTGATCGCCCTTCAAAGCGGGCGCAACGCTCTTCAGGTCGCTCCCGGCCGGAGCGACCTGAGCCTCCATCTCCTCCGACCACGCTTTCAGCAGCGCATCCGCAGCGGCGGCGACGTGATGGTCGGTATTGTACTCGCAGGAGATCCGCCACCCCTCCTGCCGCTCCACCAAGAAGAAACTGAATTCGTAGAGGCAGCCCGTCGTCGCCGACGGCAGCGACACCAGTTCGAAGTCGCCATGCCGGATCACGCCGGCCTGGCCGGTCTCGACATTGCCGGCGGCAAAGTTGATGGCGTAGCCGAGCGGCAGATCTTTCCGATCCGACAGTTCGATGCCGGCGGCCATCTCGGCGAAAGGCAGCGCCTTGTTCGCCAGTGCCTGCGAGACCTCGTCCCTGATGCGGCGCGCGTGCGTGAGCGGATCGCTGCCCGCCTCGATCCCGAGCCTCAGGACCACAGTGTTGACCACGGGGCCGACCAGATCGAACAGCAACGGATCATCACGGTTGGCAACCTGCGTTCCGATGACGATCTCGTCGGCCTCCAGCTTGCGGCCCAGCGCCCGCGTCAGGGCCGCACAAGTCAGCCCATACATCGTGAAGCCTTCCTGCTGCGCGAGCGATTGCAGCGCATCCGTCAACAGCCTCGGAAGAACACGGCTCCTAATTTCGCCCTTGCGGCCGGCATCGAGCACGGGCTGCCTGGTCGGTTTGATGTCCAAAGGTGACAGCCCCGACAGCTTGCCACGCCAGTATTGCCGCTCCTCGGTCAGGCCGTCGCTCGCCAGTAACGCCGAGTGCCACTGCGCGTAGTCCACGTACTGAAGGTTCAACTCGCGGCAGTCTGGCCTTTGACCGCGCTCCAGTGCATCGACCACCTGGGCAAATTCGTGCGCGATCAGTCCGACCGACCAGAGATCTGCAATGGCGTGATGGATCGTTAGCAGCAGGATCGCTTCGTTCGGCGAGCGCCGCAGCACGGTCGTTCGCCAGGGCGGCGCGACCACAGGATCGAACGCCGCCCTCGCCTCCAATGACGCAAGCCGCTCCGCCTCCGCCTGGTAGCGCTCGCTCGATAGCTGCGACAGATCGATCAGCGATAGTTTCGGCGACGTGTCGACGACAATCTGTGAGTAGCCGTCGGCCGAGCGTTCAAATCTCGTCCGGAGCGCCTCGTGTCGATCGGCGAGAAAGTCCAGCGCCTTCTGGAGCGTCTGGTCGCGCACCGCTCCCTTCATCTGCCAGCGCATCGCGATATTGGCCAGCGAAGAGCTTGGATTGCGTCTCTGCAGTTCGAGAAACCGCTCTTGAATGCTGGTGCAGCGGACCGGCTCAATTCCCGGCTCTTGTCCGACTGCTGAGGGGACCTGCGCCTTCATGTTGTCCTCACGCGGCTCGAGGAACGCCGAAACTCGGCGAGCGACGGCGTCTTCTTGTCAGACGACTGCGCTTTTGCCCCGACGGAAGCCCGCCGCGCCAGATCGCTCATGCTCGGGTTGGTCATCAGATCTTGTGCCCGGATCGGCAGCTTCGCTTCGGAAAACCGCGCAGCCATCCGGAAGACGTGCAGACTGGTCGCACCGAGCGCGAAAACCCGGTCGTCCGGCTTGATCCCGGTTCGATTCAACGACGCCTCGACGATCGAGATCACCTTGGTCAGAACCTCCGGTGCCGGCTCGTCGCGCGCCTCCGCCTTGTCGATGAAACTGACGACGATCGACGGACTGATGATCGCCGCCGATAGCGCCTTCCGATCCAGTTTGCCGTTTGCGGTCTTGGGCAATTCGGTAACCGCGACAAAGCGGTTGGGAACCATGTAGTGAGGCAGGCTGAGCTGCGCCGTCTGCTGCAGGCTGTCGATGCTCACCGTCATGCCCGGCTTCGCCACGAAGGCAGCCACCAGCGCGGCGTCGGCAGTGCCGGCATTCTCGACCATGACCGCGGCGTCTAAGATCTCTGGACAGGTGCGCAGCACGGACTCGATCTCTTCCAACTCGATGCGGAAGCCACGGATCTTCACCTGCTGATCGCGTCTGCCGAGCAGTTGAATGCTGCCGTCCGCCAAGCGCGTTGCCAAATCGCCGGTTCGATACAGACGCACCGTTTCGCCATCCTGCAACGACATCACGGGAAACGCTGCGGCTGTCAGATCGGGCCGGTTGACGTAGCCCTTTGCAAGACCAAGTCCGCCAATACACAACTCCCCAGGGGTGCCGACCGGCGCCTGCGTTCCGTCATCGGACAGGATGTAGAGATCAGTATGAGCCACTGGCTCGCCGATGACGATCGGCCGGCTGGCATCGACAATCCGTCCGCAGGCCGACCAAATCGTGGTCTCCGTCGGCCCATACATGTTCCACAGTTCGAAGCCTGCGGCGATCAGCTTCTCGGCAACATCGCGCGGCAGCGCCTCCCCGCCACTCAACGCGCGAAGCGGGCGCGATGGCTGCAAACCAGCTTCTAGAAGTACGCGCCAAAGCGTCGGTGTGGCCTGAACGATCGTTGCAGCGCTGGTTTCAATCAGCCGAACGACGCTCTCGGGCTCGAGCAACCTGTCCTTGCTGCAGATCACCGTCCGTCCGCCGCAATACAGCGGCAGAAGAAGCTCGAGAACCGCGATGTCGAACGACACCGTGGTCACGGCGACGATCCGATCATCGGCACCGAAGCCAGGTCGGACCGCCATCGAACCGAGGAAGTTGGCGAGTGCGCGGTGAGTGATCTCCACGCCCTTGGGCGTTCCGGTCGAGCCAGACGTGAAAATCACATAAGCGGTCGAGTCCAGCACTTCCTGCGAGGGTTCGCGGCGAGCGGACGAGGCAGCGTCGATCTGTGCGGCATCTCGCACGATATCGATGACCGGCACCCCCATTTCGGCCGCAACCGGACAGTCCCCTCCTAACGTGATGAACGCCGCAACCTCGGCCGCTTCAGCCATCTGCCGAATCCGAGCTACGGGAAGTGAGGGATCGACCGGGACGTAGGCGAGACCCGCTTTCGCGACCGCGACCAAGGCGACCGGCAGATCAAGGCCCCGTTGAACCACGACCGCGACGCGGCCCCCGTTGGCCAGATTCAACGCTCTCAACAGCCCCGCAATACGATTGCTCCTCGATTCCAGATCGCGATAGCGCAGAACTTCCGTCTCGTACTCCACCGCAACCGCGTCAGGCGTACGGTCGCAGTTCCGCTCGATCATCTCCACCAGAGGAATATCGAAACGCGAGGCTTGCAGTGCGTGGGTCTGTCCGCTTGCAGCCCCAGGAACGGTTGGCTTCTGCAGCTTCAGGTCCTGCAGGATGATCTGGGGCTGCTCGAGCGCTTGTCCCAAGATCCTGCGGAGCTGATCGAGCCATCCCGACACCGTCGTCCGATCCAGAAGATCGGTCGCGAAATCGACCTCGATCGTGATGTCGTCCTCCGTTTCGATCATGTTGATGAAGATGTCGAAATTGACGAAGGCCTTTGGATTGGTGTCGACGCGCGTGTCGGCGCCGCGGAATGTCAGCCGAGAGCCGACCCGTTCAAGATTGAACTGAATGTCCGACAGCGGCGTCCGGTTGATGCTACGGGGAATGTCCAGATCACGGACCAACGATCCCAACGTGTAGTCCTGGTGATCGAAGATATCGTTCAGCTTCTCGTCGACGTGCTTCAGATGCTCACAGAAAGAGACGGCGGACCGAGCGGTGACCGGCACCGGCAGGAAGTTCACGCAGTGCCCGACCAGATCCTGCCGATCCAGCAATGCCTGGCCGCCCATCGGGACGGTCAACACAACGCTCTCGTTGTCGCAAAGCCGCGCGAACAGAGTCTGCACCGAGGCAAACAGCACCGTGAACAGGGTTACGCCCTGGCGTTTGGCCAGCTCTCTGGCCCCGCCGCAGAGGTCCTGCCCCAACCGCTCGCGCAGGGATGCACCGAGGAAGCTCTTGACCTCCGGGCGTGGGCGATCGAGCGGAAGCTCCGAGGCGACCGGCACATCCGCGAACTGCTTTCGCCAGAACTCAACCGTCGACGCAGACGGCCGCGGACGCTCCGCAGCATGTTCGGCGAAACTCGCGGCAGGCACCAGCGACGGCGTTCTTCCCTCCCGATAAGCATTGTAGATCTCGGCCAAGTCACCGAGCAGGACGTTCATCGACCAGCCGTCACAGATGATGTGATGCGCGGTGAAGACCAGCACGTGGATGCCAGACCCCACACACAGAACGCTGGCACGAACCAACGGCCCCTTGAAAAGGTCAAATGGCGTTCTTGCATCCTTGGCCAGCCACTGCGCCAGTTCGGCATCGGCGTTGGCCTCGTCGAGCTTGATGACCGGCACCTTGGGCACGAAATCCGGACTGATCTCGAGCATGCCGGTGAAGTCAACGACACGACTACGAAGTGCCTCGTGACGCCGGACGACTTCTTCGACCGCTTTGATCAACGCACTCTCGACGATGGGCCCATCGAAGCGAATGCTGACCGACTCGTTGAACGCCATTGAGGCTGCATCGCCCATTTGCGCCGCGAGGAGCACCTCCATCTGAGGCTCGGTCAGGGGTACCGTTTTGAGTCTTTGCGGCTGCGCTTGAGCTTGACCATCACCACTACGGCCCGCCTTCCTGGTGGCACTCTTGGCTTCTCCCGTGATCAGCCCGGCGTCCGCGAAGGCCCCTATCGCTCGTTCGAACGCGCCGTCGATCGCCTGGCACTGAACGGCCTCGTGTGCGGTCGTGAGAAAACACGGGAAACCTTCGTGGACGTGAATCCCCTGTAGGCGAAGCTCGGCAAACAATAGGCCGGCGAACCGTCCCAAAGGCGCACCATCGACAAAGAACCAGCTCGCACATGTCTCGGCCCGCGTCGGCAGTCCGTAGTTATCGAGGTGCGAATTGATCCGATCGACAAGCTGCCCCGTGCGCTGCGCCAAGGGCGCATAGATCTCGGCCTTGTTCCGTTCGATGTGCTCAAGCACGGCGCGTGCGGCGGCAAGCACCATCGGATGCCGGACGAAGGTTCCGGCGAAGAATGTCGGAGCGACCTCGGGCTCGCTCTCGTCCCCGTATTGCCAGAAGCCACCGTCCAGCGCGTCCATGAAATCCGCGCGGCCTGCGACCACGCCGATCGGCATTCCTCCGCCCAGTACTTTGCCATAGGTCGCCAGGTCAGCCTTGATACCGAACACTTTTTGCATGCCACCGGGGTCGACCCGGAAGCCGGTCACCACCTCGTCGAACACCAGCGCCGTCCCGCTCTTTGAGGTCAGCTCTCGGAGCGACGCCACAAAATCTCGCGGCTGCAAAGCAGGATGCCGGCTCTGAATCGGCTCGACGATAACGGCGGCGAGATCGTCGGCCATTTGACTGACAAGCTCGAGGCTGGCTGGATGGCCGTACGGCAGAACGATCATCTGTCCGACGTTTTCAGCCGGGATGCCGGACGCGATCGGAAGTGCACCGGGAACGCTGCCTGCGCGGCACGACTTGATCAGTACCTCATCGAACTGACCGTGATAGGCGCCACTGAACACAACGACCTTCTGTCGTCCGGTCACAGCGCGCGCCACCCGGATGGCGGCCATGACAGCTTCGGAACCGGTGTTGCAGAAGGCGACCCGCTCATTGCCGGTCATGGCGCTAATTCGCGACGCCACTTCCCCGGCCAGTTCGGTCTGCGGTCCAATCGCGAATCCGTCTTCCAACTGTGCGTGCAACGCGGCGGCGACGAAGGGCGGGACATGGCCAAACATCGTCTGGCCGTAGCCATTCACCAGATCAATGTACTCGTTGCCGTCGACATCCCAGATCGACGCTCCCTTCGACCGCTTGCAAACGATCGGGTAAACCATCTCCTTCCACTGCGCATTGAAGCCGCTCGCGGTCCGGGGATCGGCAAGAACTCTGCGCGACGCCTGAGCGCGTGACTTCGATCCAGGCGTGCGGTCGTTATAGCGCCGGACAAGGTTCTCGATGTAGGAGCGCTGCTCCGGTGCGAGTGTGAGATCGCCATCGCCCGCGCCGGGACGATACATCTTGAACCGACCGCCCCCTTCCTCACCCGTGTCGGGCATCACAAGGGTACTCTCAGCCGCGCTCCCTGCGCTGCTATCGGCCGGCGCCGCCGCTACAGGCAACTCGGCAGCGACACCCTGTTCTTTGCCGACCGCCGCAAGCTGAGCAGCAAAAATCCGCTCCATCGAGTGCAGTTGCTCGCGAAGCAATGCCTCGACCCCCGTGGCGCCCGCCATCACCGGCGCCGGCGGGTCTTTCGACAACACAGCCTCTGCCGGCCGCTCGACCATCGCCGCCTGGGGCTTCACGGCTGCTCGCTCGGCCTGGGGCAGTTTGTCGGCAGGTGCCGAGGTCTTCAACATCGCAGCCAGGGCGTCCAGCGAGTTGAGATCTCGCATCAACTGCCGGAACGTGATCTTCACCCCAAACGACTTGTTGACGCGCTGCGCAACCTGACCGAGCAGCAAGGAATCGAACCCAAGTGAAATGAACGAGGTCGCCGCGTCCTGATCCGACAGAGGTCGTCCCGAGACATCTGACAGAATAGCCGCAAGCGCCTTGATCAGCGCCTTCGAGACCTCGTCACCCGACATCTTACTCTCCATCGAAACGCTACCTAGAACTTCCCGATCGCTACTCACCTCCTGCGGAGGCACGGTCGGAGGGAACGCGTCTCCTCGGGCCGATGCGACTGGCATGATCATCTCAAGGCCGGCCGAAGCAGGACGCGCGATCCAATGGCGCGTGCGCTCGAACGGATAGCTTGGCAATCGCAGGCGTGCGGCACCCGCGGCTGGACGAACATCGGATTTCAGCCTCGCGCCGTGTGCCCACAGATCTCCGAGCGCTTGAGCGAAGGTGAGCTCTTCATCGTTTCGCTCCGCATAGTCCGGCGCGGTCGTGACGATCGCCCGGACCTTCGGAGCGGACGATGAGGCCCCTGCAAATGTCGCCAGCGTTCGGCCGGGGCCGACCTCCACCAGCAGACAATCCACCCGCTCGGATGTCGTATCGATCAGCGTGGTAAGCGCGGCGCGGAAGCTGACAGGCTCGCGGCATTGACGGGCCCAATAGGCCGGTGACGTGGCCTCCGCCGCGGTCATCCAAGTTCCAGTGACGGTCGAGATCAGCCGACGCTTCGGTGGCCGGAGCGGAATCCCGGCCGCAACCTTCTCGAGCTCGACTGCCACCGGATCCATCATTGCTGAATGGAAGGCGTGCGACGTGTGGAGACGTCGATGGGGGATCTCCGCCCTCTCCAACCGGCGCTCGAGTTCTTCCACAGCTTCAAAAGGACCGCTGGCGACACTGAGACGGGGCGAATTGTCGGACGCAATCTCGACCCCGACTGGCAGGTGCGCCGACAGCTCGCTTGCCGCCAACCGCACGCTGAGCATGGCGCCGGGTGCCTGGGCCTGCATGATCCGTCCGCGATGCACCACAAGCTTGAGCGCATCCTGATACGACATCACGCCCGCCAGCGCCGCCGCGACCAACTCGCCGAGGCTGTGGCCGATCATCGCTTTCGGCTCGATGCCGAACCGGAGCAGACGCTGTGCCAGAGCATATTCGATGAGGAAGAGCGCCGGCTGCGCCAACGTCGTCGATCGGATCGCATGATCGTCGACGTCACGATCGTCGAACAGCACGGCGAGGATATCGACGCCAAGATGTTCCTTGACGATTGCGGCCCCAAGCTCGACGTCGGCGCGGAATTCGCGATCGGACTCGAAGAGCCAACGCCCCATCCCCGGGTACTGAGCGCCCTGGCCGGGAAACATGAACACCGCGCCGGGGTGTAGCGATGCCGGTCGGGGGTCGGAGCGGACTTCCCGCAACGACTGAACCGCTCCCTCCACGGAATTGACCGCGACCGCCCAGCGCCGATCGAACGTTCGCCGTCCCGCGGCAAGAGTATGGGCGAGTTCGCTCAAGCCAATGCGCTCGCCACGCTGCACTGCCGCCTCGAGATGATCGGCCAGCCGGAGCCGCATCGCTTCCAATGCAGTAGGGGACCGGGCCGACAGCCGGAGAACCACCGCATTCTCGACCGGCAACGAGCTCTCGGCTGCAGTCGGTGGTGACTCCTCCAGGCACAGATGCACATTGGTGCCTCCGACCCCGAAGGCGCTGACGCCGGCGCGGCGCGGCGCATCTTCCCGAGGCCAGTCCTGCAACTCCGTCGCCACCCGGAAGCCCCGCTTCGCAAGGTCCAGGTGTGGGTTCGGCTCGGAGAAATTTGCCTGAGGCGGCACAATGCCGTGGTGAAGCATCAAGGCGGTTTTGATCAGCCCTGTCACGCCCGCCGCGGCATCCAGGTGACCGACATTCGCCTTCACCGATCCCAGGGTGCAGTTGCGGTCTTCGATCGCACCGGTAGAAGCTTCAGCGAACGCTTGCGACAGCCCCTCGATCTCGATCGGATCACCCAGCGGCGTGCCGGTGCCGTGACACTCGACGTAACCAATCGATTCCGCGTCGAATCCGGCCATCGCGAGCGCGGCCGCGATGCACTCTGCCTGCCCGCCGACGCTGGGAGCCGTGAAGCCGACCTTGGCTGCGCCATCATTGTTGATGCCGTAACCTCTGATCACCGCGTAGATCGCGTCGCGATCAGCGACGGCATCTGCCAACCGTTTGATTGCCACCACGCCCGCGCCGGAGCCGAACACAGTCCCGGCCGCATCGACATCGAACGGCCGGCAGGAGCCATCGCGGGAGGCAATTCCGCCGTCCTGATAGATGTACCCGCGTTTCTGGGGGAACGTGACGGAGACGCCACCGGCCAATGCCATGTCGCATTGCAGAGCCGCGAGACTTTCGCACGCTTGCGCGACGGCAAGAAGCGAGGTCGAACAGGCACTCTGGACTGAAACTGCCGGTCCTTTGAGATTGAGCTTGTAGGCGACCCGCGTCGCAACGAAGTCATTGAGCGTGCCGAGGAGCTCCGAATACGAACCTACCTGAAACTGCGACGTGAACCGCTCGAGGGCGGTCCGATCGGGGCAGACGTGCCGCAAGAAATAGGTGTTCAGCGAGGCGCCGGCGAAGACGCCAACCGCCCCCTGATAACGCTCCGGGTCATACCCCGCATCGTCCAACGCCTCGGAGCAGATCTCGAGGAAAATCCGCTGCTGCGGATCTGTCAAATCCGCTTCGCGCGGCGACATACCAAAGTATTCGCTGTCGAACAGATCGACGTCATCCAGAATAGGCTTGGCCGCGACAAAGTCGGGATCGGCGCGCTCCTGGTCCGCGAAGGAATCTTCCAGCTCTTCAGGCGAGAAACGCGAAACGCTCGTGCGCCCCGCTTTAATGTTCTGCCAAAACTTCTGAACGTCGGGTGCGCCTGGAAAGCGACCAGAAAGTCCCACTATCGCGAAGCCGATCTCATTGCTGTCCGACATCTCGCCTCAGCTCCGTCTAGCCCTATGCGTGATGGCTCCGAACATTGAGCGCGCCATACGCCGCACTCATCGCACGTCTCTGCCTGCGTCCACGCGCCGCTCCGGCAATGGCGAGCGACCGATGCGAGGCTCCGTCCAGACAAGCCTGGAATTCGGCGATGCTTGGATGGGCGAATAGGTCCGTAACTGGAAATCGAAGCCCGATCGCCGCCTGAATGCGCTCGTGCGCCGCGATCATCTGCAGCGACGTCGCGCCAAGATCGAACAGGTTCGCCCTGGCATCGACCGACTTGCCCAGCAATGCGCTCCAGATGTCCGCCACGATCGATCCGACACTGTCGTCAGAGAAATCTTCATCGTCGGTACGCGCGCCCAGCTGCTCCGTCGCGATCAGGTCGCTCAGCAGCTTCGCTCTGTCGATCTTGCCGTTCTTGTTGAGCGGCAACTCATCCACGATCTTGATAGTTGATGGGATCGCTTGGGCGGGGAATTGCGATTTGAGCCTGCGGATGATGCCGGCTTCAAGATCATCGGCAGCGTCACCTGGCAGCGGCTTCAAGAAAGCGACAATCCGCTTTACGTCGCCTCGATCCGCGGACAGAACCACCGCCGCGTCGGCCAGGACCGGATCCTGCCGCAGCGCCTGCTCCACGCCGTCGAGCTCGATACGCACGCCGTTGATTTTGACCTGACGGTCCCGCCGACCACGGAACTCGATCGCTCCGTCGCTCCGGCGACGGACGTAATCCCCGGTGAGATAAAGCCGAGCCTTCGGATCGTCAGACAACGGATCAACGACAAACTTCTCTGCGGTCAGCTCCGGGCGATTGAGGTAGCCGAGCGCGAGCCCGATCCCACCCGCGCAAAGCTGACCCTCCTCACCGTCGGGAACGGGCTCTAACGCATCCGATAAAATGTGCACACTCGTGCCCGAAATCGGAAAGCCGATCGGCACCGGCCCATCGCCCCAGCCGGTGCGCGGGATCGAATAGCAGCACGTGAACGTCGTATTCTCGGTGGGCCCGTACCCGTTGACGATCGTGCAGTCCGGCAGCAGTGCCATCGCACGACGAACGTGCACCGGCGAAAGAACGTCGCCGCCGGCCAGCAGGGTCGTGAGCCCCGACAACGCCTCTGGCCGCTCGTCGACCATCAGATGGAAAAGACCGGCGGTGAGCCAGGCCGCGTTGACCGAGAAACGCCCCAGCGTCTCGGCGATCCGATCGACCGACAGCACCGCATCTTCGACGATGACGATCTGCCCGCCGTTCAGCAACGGCCCCCAGATTTCCAACGTCGAGGCATCGAACGCCAATGGCGCCGCATGCAGCATCACGGTCGCGGGCGACAACGTCATGAAATCCGTATCAACAACCAGCCTGACGATGGCCTGATGCGGCACCACAACGCCCTTCGGCCGCCCTGTTGATCCCGACGTGAACATCACATAGGCAGGCAAGGATGGCGTCAGATCAAGCGCCAACGGATCACCGGGCTCAAGCCGCGAGGCATCGAGCTCGTCACTCAGGCGGCGCTGCTCGATCGCGTCAATCAAAGCCGGTTGATGCTCCGTCAAAACCAGCGTCGGCTGTGCATCCTGGATGGCGCCGCCGATCGCTTCCGGGCCTAGCCCGATATCAAGGGGCATATAGACTCCGCCCGCCTTCAAAATCGCGGTCATGCCGATCAGCGTATCGATCGAGCGCCCAGTCAGGAGGACAACAATCGAGCCAACCTTCACGCCTCTTTTGACAAGCAATCGTGCCAATTGGTTCGAACGAAACTCAAACTCGGCAAAGGTAATCCGCCCACGCTCGGAAATGGCGGCAACGGATTCCGGAAAACGTTGGGCAATCTGCTGAAGAACATCTGGAACGGTGCATGCCACGGCCGCGTCCCTGCCAGATCCTTCTTTGATAACCACGGTGCTCGCCATGACTATCCCTACCCTTGCAACCAACTAACGGCAATCTGCCTCGCATATTAAGCTTACTCTTAACCCGACTGTAAGCGAAAGCGCTAACGCGGATCGATCACGCGAGCCTGATCCCGATCAACGATAGTTTCTGCGACGGCGAGCGTTGACCTATATGTCAACGCACTCCACTCATCGCGCCTCGCGAGCGCTACAAGGAACCATCGCAACCGTCGTCGCTCGACACCAATGCCTGCGGAACAGCCCTTGCGAGCCGGACACTTCACACGCCATCCTCTCTCACGCGCACAATTTGATGAGAGACTAACTCGCACTTGAAAGGCTCTCAAAAACCTACAATGATGTTGCACAGCGCAACGACCCAACGTCGCACACGCACTACGATGCGACTTCGCGCACCGCGATCACGATATTTCTGCACTACGTTGAACGCCAAGCTGTTCAACGCCGAATGCATCCTTGTCAACGATCACTGGGTATCGCGCAATGTCATTGCAATCACTCGGAGACCGCCTTGATGCAAGCGCCGGACGCCCTTCCGGCTTCGACTACATGAAGGTCTCGCTCGCGGTCATGGTGATCGCGACGCACAGCGTGCTGACGAGCTATGGGCAAGCCGCGGATGCCGCCATGTGGGACACGCCCGCGCGGCCATTCCTGCGATCTGTGCTTCCGATGTTCTTCGGAGTGAGTGGGTTTCTGGTTGCCGCCAGCCTGGATCGTTGCAAGACGCTCATTAAGTTTTTTGGACTTCGGGCGATCAGAATATTCCCGGCGCTTACCGTAGAGGTGCTGCTGTCCGCATTTCTGATCGGCCCGATGCTGACCACACTGGCATTGAGCGACTATTTCACCGACAAGCTGTTCTTCCTCTACCTGCTCAACGCGATTGGCGAGATCCACTATCTTCTTCCAGGCGTGTTTCAAGACAATCCCAAGCCCGACATCGTCAACGCTCAACTCTGGACCGTCCCTTTCGAGTTGTACACCTATGGGGCGATCGGTCTGCTGGCCATTGCCGGCGTGCAACGCTATCGCATCTTGGGTCCGATCTCGGTTGGCGTGCTGATCGTATTTCATTTCGTCGCCCGCCTGTGGTGGCATGGATGGCAATATCTGCCCTTCAACGGCAACGTTCCGGGTTTCGCCCTGATGATCTCGGGGATCGTCGGCCTGTCGCTATATTACTACCGCTATGAAATTCCGTGGCGCTGGTCCGTATTCTGGGGCGCCACGGCGGTTGCGTTGCTCGGGATGTACTCCCGCTACGGCGGCGAATATTTTGGCGCGCTGGTCGTTCCTTATGTCGCGATCTTCCTAGGCCTCACCACACCGCGCCGCCTCGCAATTGTGCGCGACCGCGATTACTCGTACGGGATGTACCTGTACGGATTTGTCATCCAACAGACCTTCGCAGCCACGATTCCGTCCGGCCGCGTCTGGTGGATCAACATCCTGGTATGCGTGCCGCTCGCAGCGATCCTTGCGGCGATGTCATGGCACTTTGTGGAGCGTCCCGCTCAGCAACTGAAGTCTCTGGTCGGGTCGTTTGAAAAGCAATATCTGCGGATCATGCGCCGGACCACAGTAGTCCGCGGCAGTGCTCCTGTGAGAGCGGATGCATGACGATCTGGGCCGGCGAGCAGGATCTGCACCTCCTGCTCGGACATCTCAGACCACCTGGCAGTCACAACTTGATCGAGTGAGACAAGACAGAATGGCGTTCGACCGCGCTCGTCTTGGGCGCCCCACATCCTTTTTCGGTCAGCTCAGCGCTCGGGCACGCCGGTTGGTACCGGTAGTGGTGACGACGACAATCATCGCTGCCGGCGCTGCCGTTGGTCAACGAAGCGCCCTCGCCTCAGATGCGACCGGCGATCGCGCCGAACAGCAGACCAGCCCGTGGGGCGTCGCCACCGGCGCCGAATGGCTTGATGATCATCGCCGGTTCAATCCGATCCTGGCGAAGGCTGGAGTGAAATGGCTGCGGGCATTTCAGGAATGGCAGACCATTCAACCCACCCCAGGCATCTGGAACTGGGCCCCAGCGGATCGACTCGTCAGCGATGCAACGGCAAACGGCATCAGCCTCCTCTATCCGCTGGCCTATCTGGCGCCCTGGGCCTCCGCCGATGGCGGCACCCGCGCTTTCCCGATTAAGGACATCCAGTACTGGAAAGACTACGTCGGCGCCATCGTCGAGCGTTATCGCGGGTCGGTGAAACACTGGGAGATCTGGAACGAGTTCAACGGCAGCTTCGCCGTTAACGGAAATCCGTCCATCTACGCCGAGCTGGTCAAGGAGGCGTCGTTGGCCGCCAAGCGGGCCGATCCTTCGGCAAAGATCGGCGTTAGCGTCGCAAACTTCGACGTCAACTTCCTGGAACGCGCGATCGAAGCGGGCGCGGCCGGACATTTCGATTTCATCTGCGTGCACCCCTACGAAAAGCTCGATCTGCTCGAGGCCGGAGGCGAGATCGAGTTTATGGCGATGGCATCGACGCTGCGGCGGATGCTTGCCTCACATAACCTGGACAACTCGCTCCCGCTGTGGATCTCGGAAGTCGGCGCCGTCGCAACCACCGAACCGAGATCTGAAGCCGGCCAATCGCGACTGCTGACAAAAGCTTACGTGCTCGCGCTCGCCTCCGGGTTCGAGAAGATCTTCTGGTTCGAGGCGCGAGGGCCGGCCTATCACGATCAGGCAGACCACGGATTGCTTCGCACGGACTTTTCACCGCGCCCCTCATTCGAAGCGCTTGCAACCCTGATCCGTCTGCTGGGCGATCGCCCAACCTATCTTGGATGGGTCCGAGCGGACGCTGAAGGTCTGGGCTTTGTCTTCGAGGGCCGACAAGGTCCCGTACTGGCCGCTTGGACCACATCGAACAAAACGGTTGAAACGACCTTCCAGTCGCCGGTTTTGGTCACGCGTACCGACGGCTCGGAGGTCACTCTGGATGCCGACAAGCCCCTCAGCCTGTCGTCCACGCCCCAGTTCGTTTCGAAGCTTCCGGACGCAATCGTGCAGCAGGCGAAGAAGAACCGCGACCTGCCGATCCTGCAAGATGTAGACTTTTCAAAGGTGGACGCTGTCGCGATCTCTCTTGGTGAGACCAATCGCGGCGCCGGTCTCCAGCAGATCAATCCGCAGACCACCAAGGTGTTCGCGGACGAGGGTTCGACCTCGCGGCGGCTCGATTTTTCGGTCGCGAACAATGAAGGTCACTACGCCTATTTCGCGGTATCGCCGCAATTCGTTCCTTGGGGCACCCGCCGCCTACAGATCAGCGCAACGGTCAAACGGCTGCCTGGAAGTCCGAAGGCAGGCTTCAGCTTGGACTATGAATCCCAGAAGGGTTACGTCAACGCTTCCTATCGCGAGATACCGAGCGAAACGGACTGGCAGGAATTGACATGGACGATCGATGACGCGAATTTCGTCGGCCAGTGGGGCTGGCACTTCCGAATAAACGCGATTGCCTCGCCCAGCGAATTTCTGGTCAAGGACATTCGCGTGGAAAAACGGCCATGACACGCGCCTCCGATCAGGCCATCATCGGACGCCGATCGGCTGAAGACTGAACAAGAGCTACGCATGTCTGGTCAACCAGGACTTGTCGATTGCGACTTCACGCTGGCGCTCAACAACAGGACCGGTAAGTTCTTCTTCTGCGGCGATCTCATCGCCGGCTCGAAGGATCTGATCCGGAAGGTGTATTACTGGAGGCTCGGATTAGACCGGCTTCCCACCGGGCTGATTGCCCGTATCCTGGGCCGTCTGGCCGTCGTCGAGATTGATCTGCGGGTTCGGCATCCCAGGACACTCACAGCCTTCTTGTCGCGCCGGAACAGGCTGCCGATCGTCTTTACCGATCCAAGAGAAGTCCTCATCCACGATCTGCGCGAAACCGATATCATCCTTTGCCACGACGTCGGCCCCCTGACCCATCCGGCCTTTTACGCCGATGGTGTCGAGCAGATCTACCGGGCTGCGTTCGATCGCATTGCGGAGGCCAAGCCGCATCTTCTGTTCGCCAGTGAAAGCTCGTGCGAGGAATTCAAGCTGCTCTATGGCGACGATTTCCCTTATCTGGGCGTTCTGTATCCGCCGATCAGGTTCGCTTCGGGCTCCTCGGACCAGCAACCGGTGACGTCTATCCCGGGCAAGTTCTTTCTGTCCGTCGGCAGCCTGGGAACCCGCAAGAACCAGTTGCGGGCGATCGAGGCCTTTGGACGAACCGGCCTCGCCGAGAAGGGGTATAGCTATGTGATCTGCGGCGGCCCGGAGCCTGGCGCCGAACACGTCATCGCCGCCGCAGACCGCACCCCCGGCGTCATCATCCCGGGGTACGTCAACGATCCCCAGCTTCTTTGGCTGTACTCCAACGCAGAAGGATTCATCCTCCCAAGTTTACTTGAGGGCTTCGGCTTACCGGCAGCCGAGGCGATCCACTATGGAGTAATACCGCTGCTGAGCCGAGGAGGAGCTCTCCAAGAGGTCGCAGGCCCATCAGCTATCCTCGTCGACCCGTTGGATGTCGACGCGATCGCTCAGGGAATGCATCAGATCTCAGCTATGAGCGAGGACGAGAAGGCGCAGCGCTTGGATCAGATGCGAACGAGTATTGCGAGGTTTTCAACAGAGAACGCCCTACGGGTCTGGCGATCCGTTCTGTCCCAGGCCGCATCGCTTCACCAGCATGCGGATGCAAGCCCCTCCACATCGCTATAGCGACTGCAGCGCAACGTCAGGCAGACATTTTCGCTAACAGATGAGTCTCTGTGAGAGCAGCCCGCGGTGAAAGAGATTCCCGGCTTCAGCGCAGGCTGGTAGGCTGAAATCATGCTTGTCGAGAACCTTGCTCATTTCAGCGCCGATACTCGTTTTGAGGCCGACCTCGTCATTATCGGAGGCGGCCCAGCAGGCCTCACCATAGCGCGCGAGTTGCGAGGTGCTCCGCTGCGCGTCCTGATCGTCGAGAGCGGACTGCTTGAAGAGGCCCCTCAAGCAACCGAGCTCTCGACGCTGGAGAGCATCGGCGAGCCGAAAGCCCCTCACCAAATTCAGAAGAGGATTGCTTTTCACGGCGCCAATTGCCGCTCCTGGACTCAGGACCAGCAACCTTATGGTGTCCGCTGTCGAGCGCTCGGGGGCTCGACACATGCTTGGGCAGGAAAGTCGGCAGCTTTCGATGGCATCGATTTTCAGGAGCGAGCATGGGTCCCGCATTCCGGCTGGCCGATAGACCGATCCAGCCTCGATCCGTTCCTCGATCGGGCAGCCGACATTCTGAACCTCGGACCGAACCGTTACGACGACACCCTTTGGACCCTGCTCGGCATTTCACCTCCCGAACCCCAACTCGGCACGCAGGGGCTTCGCTCGTTCTTCTGGCAGTTTTCGCGATCCCGGATCGATCCTCTCGACATTATGCGGTTCGGCGCCGACTTTCTCAGGGTGGAAGCCGACAACATTCGCGTTCTGCTCAACGCAACCGCGACACGCCTCGATCTGACCCAGGAGGGAGACGGGTTTCGCGGATTGGAGATCGCGACAATCGACGGGCAACGCCACACCGTGCACGCAAAGGCCGCCGTGATCGCCGGCGGCGGTATCGAAAATGCGCGCCTTCTGCTCGCTTCAACCACGGTTCACCCCAACGGAGTTGGCAATCAGCACGATCTGGTGGGCCGCTTCCTGATGGACCATGCCGGCGCGCGGATCGCCAGGTTCGGCGGATCGAACGCCAACCAGATCATGCGGCGCTTTGGATTCTACGGCCTCCGCAACAGCGGTCGCACCTCGATGTACATGCATGGCCTCGCGATCACGCCTGAAGTGCAGGAGCGAGAGCATCTCTTGAATTCCGCGATCTACTTCATGCCGGAGCATGCGGCGGACGACCCATGGGACGCCGTCAAACGGCTCCTTACCGGAAAGAGTAAGCGACAGGTCAAGGATGCCATGCGTGCCATCGCCGGCGCCGGTCTCCTCGGCAAGGGCGCCGCCATGAAGCTACTGTCGAGCAACCGGCTTCCGGTCGCCGTCAAGGACCTCATCGTCCAAACCGCCATTCGTTACATGCCTAATGTGGCCGCGGACGACTTCCTCAGTCGCGGCGTTCCGCACAAGGTGACGGACGTGTGGATCGACGCCATATCCGAGCAGCGGCCTGATCCCGACAGTCGCATCACGTTGTCGGAGAAGACGGACAGGTTGGGCCTGCCGTTGCCACGGGTCGATTGGCGGATCAACGCTGACGAGCGCCGAACCATCTTGCGGCTCGGCCACATCGTGCAGTCGGCTTTTGCGCACGTGCAGCTACCGAAGCCGATCCTGGAACCATGGGTCGCGGAAGGCGCATTCAACGACGCCGTGATTATCGACATGGCGCACAGCATGGGGACCACACGGATGTCGGCGTCGGCGCGATCAGGCGTGGTCGACGAACACTGCCAAGTACACGGCGTTCGCGGTCTTTACGTCGCGGGAAGCTCGATCTTTCCGACCAGTGGCCACGCCAATCCAACTCTTATGATCGTGGCCTTTGCGGTCCGTCTTGCCGACCGTATTCGACAGACCTTGCTATAGTCCTCTTGCCCCGGATCGGCGTGCCGCTGCGAGAACACCGAGCCCAGATTCGAGCGCCAAACTGGTGCTCGACCTCACTCTCGACAACGCATCGCGCTTGGCACAGGCCAACGCCGCGAAGATGAAGAACGGCAGCCCCAGGTCAGTCAGCGCACCCGCCAGAACCTGCGTCACCAACATCGCCGCACAAGTGACCTTGGCTGCCTTTCTGTAGCCCTCGTCCCTCGCGTCCACACCGTTACCGTCTTTTGCCAAGAACACCGACAGAAAGAACCCGACGAAGAGGATGCTTCCAACCACTCCAAGGCTCGCAAGCACCGCAATCGGGAAGCTCGACGCTCGCATGCTGCCGTTGCCAACGCCGAACCCAAAGGTGTCGAAGAAGTTCTCGAGCCCTTGTCTGTTCCAAAGCGATCTCTCGACCCCCGAGGAACTCGACAGTTTGTTCAACACCAACTCGTTGAGAATGTCTGCCACATAGCTCGATGCACGATCGTCGGCGAGAATTCCCAGGATGATGAACGCCACCACGAACGGCGCCCCGGCCAGCAGAACCATCGATTCAATACGCAATGCGCCGGAGAACGACGCCGAGACGATCTGGAAATAGAAGATGCCCAGCACCACCGCGAGCCCGACATAGGCCGTTGACGATTTCGAAAGCAGCGCCGCGCCGAGGGACAGCACGGCCAGGACCAGCGACAAGCGCCGGTAAACTCCACAAAGCCAGAGCTGGAACGTGAAAGCAAAGAACGCGACCGTCATCGATCCGAACGCGGACGCCTCGGTAAACGATCCGACCAGTCGCTTCGAGCCCGCAAGCTCCACCTCGGTCAACAACCCGTAGGAGGCATTTCGGATGAACGACAAGATTTCAGTGGTGTTCGAATAATAGGTGGCGAGGTCGACGACCGAGAAGGCCAAGTTGGCGGCGACGCACAGGATGGCGGCACTCCCTAACTGGCTTCTTCCCACGTAGGAAGTCGCATACGCCCAGATCAGAACGAAACAGACCAGATCTCCGACAAGATAGACCGACTGCGTGAAGTTCGACGTCGCGGGCTGAAGCACCACCATGTAGCCGGTGGTTCGCACCGGATAGACGAAGGTGTCGCCGGCAAACAGCCGCGGCATGAAATAGGCCGAGACCAGACAGTCGATCACGATCAGCGCCAGCCAGAATCCAGGCGTCCCTATCACCAGGGCATCGGACAGCCGGCTCCGACAACCCGGTTCAGCAAGAATGCGGATCGTCAGAAACCCTAACAGCAAATGCGATGGGGTGACGTTGGTGCCGCCCAGGCTCGGCAGCGTGAAGGCGGCGGCCGCGCCGAGCAGGATCGAGCATACAAAGGCGTGAATGATGAAAGATACAGGCTGAAAGAGGCAGATCACGCCGAGCGCGAGCGTGATCATTCCGATGACTTCGATCGTCATGGTGTTGCCCCGGAGCCTTTCTCTTGCTGTCGGCGGCCGGAGCTCATTGGGGCTCGGCCGCGCTGAAGTTTCTCGCTTTAGTCAAATCTGTCAACGTCTCCTTCGAACCGGCCATGCCGTCCGGCGGCTGTGCAGCCTGCCGCTTGTCCCGATAATCGGACCGATCCCGCCAGTCCAGACGCGGCACCAGACCACGTACGCGAATAGAGCGATCCGAGCTACGCTATCAGGACAGGCAGTAGGGCGTGGCCGCCATGATGTCCTGGCGACCGCCGGACTCTGCGCATCGCCTACTAACTCAAGCATCATCGCATGCCCACGGGCTTGATAGACGCCATTTCGCCCATTCCCATTAGGAGCGCCCCATGAATTTACCATTGTCCCAAACAAACAAGCACGGGCGATCTTATTCCCTCTACAGTTGTCTTGACACTATCTGGCGCCATCGGCAGATCGATAGTTGGCCAGAACGCGAGAGGCGTTCTGGAGATCGCATTAGGTGAACCCATTGCCCTTTCGTCGACTGACGATCAACGGGAAGTTCCTGACAGCGCGACCTACCGGCGTCCACAGGGTCGCCGATCAGCTTATTCGCCAGATCGTTTTGAACCAGGATCTCCTGGACGGCGTATTTTCGACCTCACCGACGATCGTTGCTCCCAAGTCCGCACCGGACGGCACGCAAGGCGTTCACGTTGAGCGCTATGGCCGCTTGCGCGGGCAGCTGTGGGAGCAGATCGACCTGCCCCGCGCCGCCCGATCCGATCTGCTGCTCAACCTCTGCAATCTTGGACCGGTGGCGATCGGCAACGCGATCACCATGATCCATGATGCACAAGTGTTCATCACGCCGCAGTCCTATTCGGCTGCTTTTCGCACGTGGTATAAGACCATTCTGCCGCTGACCGGGCGAAGACATCGTCGCATTCTGACAGTGTCCCATTTCTCCGCCGAGCAACTGGCGAGAGCCGGCGTCGCCGATGCCGAGCGCATTTCGGTGATCCATAACGGTGTCGATCACGTCCTGACGTACCCCCGAGCGCCCGAGATCATCGATCGTCTCTCGCTTGCACGGCGGCGCTTTGTGGTCGCGCTGTCTTCCACTCAGGCGCACAAGAATATCAAGGTTCTACTGGACGCCTTTTCCAGCCCGGAGCTTGGCGACATCAAGCTCGTCCTGTTTGGCGGACATGATCGCCGCGACTTTGACCGCTTGTCACCCAACATTCCAGCCAATGTCGTATTTGCAGGGTCCGTGACCGACGGTGAGTTACGGTCCCTCTTAGAAGCGGCGCTGTGCGTAGCATTTCCATCGACCACGGAGGGCTTCGGCCTGCCACCTTTGGAAGGAATGGCTTTGGGCTGCCCGGCCATCGTCGCGCCCTGCGGTGCCCTTCCCGAGGTCGCAGGGAAAGGGGCGCTCTACGCGGCGGCAGACAATCCTAGGGAGTGGATCGAAGCGATCAGGTCGCTCGCGGGCTCGGCTCCCTTCTGGCTGGAGCGCTCCGCCGAGGGGGTCGCGCAGGCAGCGAATTTTACGTGGCGGAAAGCCGGGGCGGATCTTTGCAATGTCATTCGACACGTCGCCGAAGACAAATAGCGAAAGCCTCGTTGACGGGTCGACGAGGTCGACCAGGATCGCGGTGGTGGTCGCCAGCACCGGCCGCCCCGAGGAGCTTGGTCGCTGGAAAGATCACATTCTCCGACAGACCCTCCAGCCAAGCCGGTTCGTATTTGCGGTCGTGAAGCCGTCAGACCTTCCGCCCTCGGATTCGATGCTGGCAGGCGCCGAGGTTGTCTACTGCAATCCGGGACTTCCCGTGCAGCGCAACGCTGCGCTGGAGTTGCTCCTTGGCTCTACGGACATCATCGCGTTCTTTGACGATGACTATGTCCCCTCGGCCTATTGTCTCGAGGGGATCGAGGATTTCTTCCTGCACCATCCTGCAGTGGTCGCCGTGAATGGATCGCTGCTGGCGGATGGGATCAACACCGCAGGGATTCCGTATGAAGAAGCCATCGCGCTGGTCGACGCCAACGATCGGAACGGCAGGCCCAAGGCCAACGTAATCTGTTCGCTCGATGGACTGTATGGCTGCAACATGGTGTATCGCAGCGCTGCCATCGGGGCCGAGCGCTTCGACGAGAACCTGCCGCTCTACGCTTGGCAAGAGGATATCGATTTCGCGGCACGCGTGGGCCGCCGAGGCAGCCTCGCCCTGACCACAGCCTTCGCCGGAGTTCATCAGGGTGTCAAAGCCGCTCGTCTGGCTGGCGTACGCCTCGGCTATTCGCAGATCGTCAACCCGGTCTATCTGATGCGGAAGGGGACCTTGTCTGTCAAAGCCGGGATCCGGCTGATCGCGCGCAATCTGGTAATGAACCATGTTCGCGCCTTCAAGCCCGAGCCGTGGATCGATCGCAGAGGACGCTGCAAGGGAAACTGGATAGGCATCCTGGACCTGGTGATCGGACGCGATCATCCAAAGAACATTCTTTCCATTCGCCAGTGACTTTCGACGCGGATTATTTTACCGCCCACATTGACGTCGCCAACACAGCCACCGCGATCGCGAATGCGCTCCGATCAGGCCGAAGTTCGGCATTCGCTGTCGATCTACCGCCTGATCGCTGATCGTACGAGATGCAGGATTTTCGCTTCGGCGCCTGCTGGTCGCCCTGCGACAAACCAAAGCGCCAGGATGGCAACGGCATAGACCGCCCCAGCCAACAGAACGGCCCCCACCAACTTCGCGGCCATCAGAACAATTTGCGGCTCGTGTTCCAGGTCACACGTGAGCGGATAAACCGCAGCCGCCATCATCGCGCCCGCCACGATCGAACGCCAATGCTCCGCGACCTGCTTCCATGCCGCCCAGCCGATCGTTTGTTGTGCCGCCCGCATCGAAACCGCTGCCACGAATAACGCGGTCAGCATTCTCATCCCGACCGCCCCTTCCATCCCGAACAGCCAGATCGCGACCAACAAAATCGGCATCTTGAAGAGCAATTCCGACAGCGCGATCGGGAACAGCGCCTGCGTCCGGTTCAACGCCATCAACAGCGGCGATAGTGGCGACACGAACAGCGACGGAATAATCGACAACGCCATGAACGATACGATCGGCGAGATCACCGTCCATTTTTCGCCCAGCACCAGGCGGATCAGCGGGTCCGCAACGAGTCCAAGTCCGATCAGCACCGGCAGGCCAATGCAGACGATCATCGCAGCGCTTGCTCGATACGCATCTTTCAATCGCGCGGGATTGTCGTGGATCAGTGAAAACGCCACGGTGAGCGGATTGAGAAGCTGAACGATGATCACCTGGGTCGGCAACGACGCCAGATTTGATGCCATGGAGAACCGGCCGAGGTCCTGACGGCTCACCATCCGGCCCAGCATCAACTGGTCGATCTGCCAGTTCATAGCCCCGACCAGTTGATTGATCGTGGACCAGCGTACGAAGGCAGAGAATGCACTCCATTCCGCTAGCGACAGACGCGGCCTATATCTAAACGCGATGTGGCTCGCGACAGCTATCGTGAGTGGCGTCGCAATCGTCCCGACAGCGATCGCCCAATACGAGCCCGTGCACCAAGCCACCACCACCGACACTACAAGCGACGTCAGCTTACCCATCGCCTCCAAAGCGACGATCGGCCGATAATCCATCCGACGGGTAAACTCAGTGATCCGCGGGCTTCCCAGGCTCCGGACTGCCGGCGCGGTGCCGAGCGCCGAAATCAACCAGATTAGCCTTTCGTCCCGATACAGTTCGGCGATCGGCCACGACAACGCGATCACCACCGCCATCAAGATACAGGACCTCAACAGCCCCACGGTGAAGGCCGTGTCGTAATGTCGTTTGGTGGGATTTCGCACTCTGACGAGCGCCACGCCGATCGGGATTTCCATGACCGCTTCGACGATGAAAATCACGGACATCGCGATGGCTACGATGCCGAAGTCGGCAGGCGTCAGCAGCCGTCCCAACAGGCTCAGGGTGATCAGATCGATGCACCGCGTAATCAGGCGCGAGGCGACCAGCAGGCCAGCGCTCGCCGCGGCTCGCGCACCAACCGGCGCCTCAGCGTGACTCTCGGAGCCCATCACCCACCAGACATCAGACCCGCGACGCCGCGCCGGCCAAGGGACGAGCCATCATTGGTTTGCGATTGCACCGTTGCATCGGTCGGGCTCGCGATGACGAAACACGGCAGGCATCGAGGCATCTTCCGACAATAGGCTTCACGACCGCAATTCCCCGACCGGATGGTCCGTCTGTGGCGGCCCAAACAACAGCGGCTTGATCGCGCGGCTCAGAGGTCGCTCGACAAATGCCCAGCCGAGGACGCCGCTCGCAACGACCAGAATGGTCAAGATCACCACATTGAGATCGAACGGCAACATTCCGAAACCTAGGTGGGACATCACGAGCCCCCACATCGGCAGCGCGAACACCTGAAACAGATAGATCGAATAAGACGCGTCGCCCAGCACCGCGGCCAGCCGACGCTGGCGTCCCTGCCCCAAGTCGAGATTTGTCGCCGCAACGACGATCCCCGCCGCCGGGATACCCCAGAATGCAAACCGACCAGCGCCCTGCTCGTCTGGCGTCCAATACACAGTTGCCAACAAAACGGCCAGTGACAAGGCGGCCAGAACGCGCGTGGCCTGGGCCGTCAACTGGCCTCCCGAGAGTTTCCAATAGGCGACCCCGATCCCCAGCAAAAACTCCAGCAGCAGCCAACTCGTTGCGAATTTCGCCCAAGGCGCAGCCGGAGCCAACGCGGCTCCCATGCCGACCAGAACGGTAAACGACGCGAGCAACAATGGTAGCGCCAGTTGGCGCGGTAACGTCAGCAACAGCCCGAAGACCAGATAGAAAAACATCTCGTAATTAAGCGTCCACCCCACCCCGATGACAGGCGACAACTCCCGTCCGGGAGCGGGAATGGGCAGGAACAGATACGAGCCGGCGATCCACGCCGGGTCGGCCGCTGCATAATGCGTTGTGAATAACCCCGGCGACAGCACCGTGACCGACACCGCCACCGTGGTGAGTAACCAATACAGCGGCACGATCCTGGCGATCCGCTTTTTGAAAAATCCCGTCACCGCTCCCGGCTGGCCGAAATCGTTCCGATGCACATACAGCATCACAAAGCCGGAGATCACGAAGAACAGGTCGACGCCAGCATCACCAACTCTGACCTGACCGGAAGTCCCATCAAACAGGTGCGAGCTCGCTTTTCCCTCTGGGAACATATAGCCGATCCGGGTCGTCGCGTGAGTAAACACAACCGCGGTAGCCGCGAACGCACGAAGCAACTGGATCGCATCGATCCGCCTTCTGTTGACATTTATATCAACAGAGCACGTCAACGTTTGGCGCTCCCGAGATAGACACCCACTAGCCCAACCGCCTCCGATCGGCAGTTTACAACACGACGCTCATTTTCTTCGTCTTCGATCCATGCTGATCTTGTTCAGTCTCCTCCGCAACAAACATCTTGGCGAAGATCCGAGTGGGTTAACCGCAGCGGCAGTCGGGTCTGCTCCGCCGAACAGTGTGGCACCACAAGCCTCCACCTGCCGGACTGCTGAGGCCACAATGCAGCGCTACCAGGGGAACTGCCAATGCGGAGACAACTGTTGAGGATTGCAGGAAGCAACGGGCCAGTCCTGTCAGAGGCGGTTGACCGCCTGAGGTAAACTCTGTTTTCTGACTCCAAACGCGGGCGCCGCGCCACATGTTTGTGACGCCTGAACACGCACCGGAATTGCTGAGCGGCGGTACATCAGGCCACCTGTTTTGGCGCCATCGTGCACTCTCAACGATCACTCACGCAATGTGACTGTGGACACACACAGATCGTCGAACCAGTCTCGCGGATTCATTATGTTTGGACCGATCACTTGCTGATCGCCCATTGCTCCGATACGTACAACGGGTAAACTTCGGACTAAATGCAACGAATTGGGGTCCTCGAATGCCGCGCGTTGGATTCTCGGAGTGGCTCGCGTTAACGAAGGTAGTCGCTCGCGGTCAACTGTTACGTTACCGCGGAGGCGAACAAGGCTACACGACCCAGTTCGAGCAAAATCTCGAGAAGCAGATCGGCGTCAAGCACGCGCTGACGGTGAACAGCGGAACGAGCGCGCTGATCTCAGCGCTGGCGGCGGCAGGCATCGGTCCAGGTGATGAGGTACTCGTTCCCGCCTACACCTGGGTGGCGACCGCGATCGCCCCGCTCATGGTCGGTGCTGTTCCGATCGTCGTCGACGTCAACGAAAGCCTGACGATCGATCCGGAAGACATCAAGCGGAAGATCACGCCGTACACCAAAGCGATCATGCCGGTTCACATGCTCAATCTGGTATGTGACATGGACTCGATCGTCGCGATTGCTCGCGAGCATCGGCTGAAGATTATTGAAGACGCCTGTCAGGCGGTCGGGCTGACGTACAAAGGGCGCCGTGTCGGCACGATCGGCGACGCCGGCGCGTATAGCTTCAATCAATTCAAGAATCTCAACTCTGGAGAAGGCGGCGCGGTCCTGACCAACGACGACCGTCTTTTCACTCGCGCGCGAATGTTCCACGATGCCGGGAGCTACACGCGGGAGTACTCTTACGAGTCCAACGAAGCGCCGTTCACCGGCATGAACTTCAAGGTCTCGGAGTTGACCGGCGCAGTCCTTCACGCCCAGCTGCCCAAGCTCGACCCGTTGATTTCCCGCCTGCGCGCGCGCTATCCGATCATGGTGAAGCACCTGTCCAAGAGCAATAAGCTCCGAGTCTCGCCGCACAATGATCCAGAGAACGCTGCCGGACTGACTGTGATCCTCGATACAGCGGAAGATGCCAAGAAATTCGCACAGAACCGAGGCGTGGACCGACTGATCGACACCGGCCGTCACGTCTATACCAATTGGCGCCCGATCATGACGCAGCGCACGTTCGATGATCGGATGAATCCGTGGAAGTGGGCCAAGCGAGACATCCAATACTCGGAAGACATGTGCAGCCGGACGCTCGACATCCTGTCGCGAACCTGCCGCGTCTCGCTCGGTCCGCAATACCCGATTCCATTCATGGAATGGCGTGGACGGTCCCTCCTCAAGGCGGCGTCCTAGAGACATCTGAATGCGTGCATTCAGCGCGACGTCTTCGAGGTCACGCTGGATGCTCCGAGATCAAAGCCACAGGCAATGAACCCATCGGTCAAAATCGTCGTCTTGAGCTTACCGACTGCCACCGCGCGCCGGAGCCAGATGACCGCCATGCTCAGCAAGACGTCGCTGGATTGGCAGTACTTCGATGCCCACGCGTCGCTGATGTGCCCCAACTTGCACTACGACAGCGCCGAGCTGCGGCGACACTTCGGACGCAATCTGTCCCCTCCGGAAATTGCCGTCTGCTCGAGCCACGCCGCGATCCTCCATCAGTTTGTCGACAGCAACCAGGCCGATTACATCCTGGTGCTCGAAGACGACGTCATCTTCGATACCGATTTTCCGCTCGACCAGTTCTGTGCCTTCTGCGCCGACAACGGGCTGGAATACATCCGGCTGTTCGGCAAACATTACGCCAAGGCAGTTCATCTCGGCTTCTTCTACGACCGGTCGATCGTCCGCTTCACCACAAGCCCGGCGGGCGCCCAAGCCTATCTGATGTCGCGCATGGCGGCGCGGCGCTTCCTCGACAGCTACCGATCGATCCGCGCGACCGTCGACCTGGCCATGGATTCGTTCTGGATCACACAGTTGCCGATCTACTCGATCTTTCCCTACCCGATTATCGAGCGGTTCTCGCCAACATCCATCCCGATGCCTCCACATACTGTTGAAGTCCGAGGCTTGGAGAACGTGGTCTGGCAGGGCGCACGGGTCATCAACAAGGCTCGGAAGATTCTGACGAACGCCCAGCTTCGCAAGAGCGACGAGAGCTTGCGGCAGCGCCATTGGCAGTTTCGGCAGGTCGGTCGAGTGGATGTCGAGCAACGCCGCGATCCGTGAACAGAAGCGCCGTAGCCTGGAGTGAAATCCGTTGAAGGTCGCGATCGTACACTACTGGTTCGTCGGGATGCGGGGCGGCGAAAAGGTGATCGAGGCTCTGTGCGAACTCTACCCGCAGGCCGACATTTTCACTCACGTGTTCGTCCCCGAGGCGGTGAGCGATGGGATTCGTCGTCATCGCGTGACGACGTCGTTCATCAACTCCCTACCCCGCGCCAGCTCGATGTATAAATCGTACCTGCCGCTGATGCCGCTCGCGCTCGAGCACCTCGACCTGAGCGGCTACGACTTGGTCATCAGCAGCGAGTCCGGGCCCGCCAAAGGGATTATCGCACCACCGGATGCCCTGCACGTGTGTTACTGCCACACGCCGATGCGCTACATCTGGAATATGTATCACGACTATCGGAATGGCGCCGGCCGGCTCACGAAATTGCTGATGCCGCCGCTGTCTCACTATTTGCGGATGTGGGATGTTTCGACCGCATCCCGCGTCGACAGCTTCATCGCCAATTCGGCGACGGTCGCAGACCGGGTCCGCCGTTACTATCGCCGAGACTCCGTCGTCATCCATCCACCGGTCGACACCGCCGCATTCACACCTGTCCCCGCATCAGAGCTGGGCGACTATTACCTGATGGCCGGCGAGCTCGTATCCTACAAACGCCCGGATCTGGCGGTCCAAGCATTCAACCAGATCGGCCGAAAGCTGGTGGTGATCGGCGGCGGCGAGATGCTGAGCGAGTTGAAGCGGATCGCCGGGCCGAATGTGACCGTCATGGGGGCCCAACCTTTCGAGGTCTTGAGGGACCACTACATGCACTGCCGCGCGCTGATTTTCCCCGGCGAGGAAGATTTCGGCATGGTGCCGGTGGAAGCGATGGCGGCCGGGCGCCCGGTGATCGCATTCGGAAAAGGCGGAGCAACCGAAACCGTCGTACCCGGACTCTCCGGGCTGTTCTTTCAAGCACAGGAGGTCGAGCAAATCCGCGCGGCGATCCTGCAGCTCGATGACATCGAAATCGATCCGGCCAAGATCGCCAATCATGCCGCCCGGTTCGGCAAACAGGCGTTCTTTAACGGCTTCCGCTCGCACATCGACCAGCTGTTGGCGGCAAAAGCTGAGGCCACCGCCCGCAACAGAGGCTAGCCCGTTGCCAGCACCTTAAGAGCGTCGCGATCCACCACCAGGCACGTCAGATGCCCCGTGGCGAAGGCGCCGGTGTCGATATTGATCCTGTTCGATCGCACATCGATCCGCTGAACCGGCGTGTGACCGTGCACAACCAGTTTTTCGAAGTTCAACGTCGACGACAGGAATTCGTCGCGTATCCAGAGCAGGTCGCGTTCGGTCTGGTCGGAGAGTGCAACGCCTGGTTTCACGCCGGCATGGGCAAAGAATACGTTGCCGCAGGAAAACGTGCTCTGCAGTCCCTTCAAGAACCGGTGATGCGCATCCGGAAGACTGTCCCGGAACGCCGACTGCAGTTCTGCAACCCCCGATTCCGACAGCACCTTCTTCGGTTCTATGCCGTAGGACACTAGCGTCTCGACCCCGCCAAGGCGGCGCATCCAGTTTTCGAAGACGCCTTCATCGGACAGGCATTTGATCGCGACTGCCTCATGGTTGCCGCGGAGAAAGACAAGCTCTCTCTCACGCGATCTCCGGATCAGGCTGTCGATGACGTCGCGCGATTTTGGCCCACGATCGATGTAGTCGCCGAGGAACACACACACGGAGCGAACCACCGGGCGCTTAGCCAGATCATCATCGATCAGGCGAAACAGCCGCTCCATGAGATCGGCCCTGCCGTGCACGTCACCGACCGCATAGATCCGCAATCCGTCGGGCAGAAAGGGCAACCAGCGCTCAAATTTCCCTGAACCGAGATCCTGTTCAGCTTTCCCGCCCCATCTGCTCACGCCGTTTTAGCCTTTCGCCCACAGGTACCGCTACTCGGATTCAACATATCCCCCTATTTGCCTCCGGTGACATACATGTCAACACGAAGGAAACTCCCTTTATCTTTCATAGTCATACTGGTCTCGATCGCGAGCCCTCTGGTTGATCACAATCAACTATAACCGCCGACCGTTGTTGAACCTATTGGGCGTTTAATGTATCTAAAAACTACAAAATTTATATTCATAAACAGTACCTTGGAGTCGTCAGATGGCGAGCAGGCTGGGTCGCATAGCGCTTTTAGCGGCTGTTTCTTCCATCCCCTTCTATAGCTGGTCGGCATCAGCCGCCTGTATCAATCCGCCGCTCACTGATCAGGCGATCGCACAGTTCAGATCAAATCCGAAAGCTGTGCTGAATCCCACGACGGACGGTCGCGCGGTGGAAACGGCCGTTCGAGACTTGGTCGGCACCGACGCGACACTTGCGATGGACATCGTGAAGTTAGCAGCAAGCGCACCGCCGCGACTTAAGACGGCGATCGCGGCTGGCCTTGCGCAAGCGGCCACCGCCTGCACGACGATCGATGCTCAGTCCGCCATGCTGATCCAGCAAGCTGTCGCCTCGCTCCCGGATGGTGAATTCCAGGCTACATTCGCCGCGATCGCAGGAGATCTTTCGACTGCGGCCACAGCGGCGGCGGCCGCCTCCGCAACCAGCTCCGCAGGGAGTGTCATCATTAACAACCCGAACCGCTCGGCTCGCGTTACCCTGAATCCCGCTGTCGGTGGTGGGGCTTCGCTGCTGACCCAGATCACCGCCGGCGCCCGCGCTATCGTTGCCGTCGATGGCACTGATAACAACGTCAAGTCAGTCACGGCCGGCGGATCGGTCAGCGCGACACGCTGACCCCCGCCTGTCACTCGCATTCTCCGTATCAACGCCGATGACGGTTTAGGACTGCCGTATGAACTTCGCCGGTCAGCCTCTTCAAGATGGTAGCCTGCCTCGTATTGGCACCGGGAAGGACGCGCTCTCCCTGCTGGACGTCAGCGATTTCGTTGCCCGGCACTGGCGCTTCATCGGCCTGGTGACGGTGATCTCGATCGCGCTTGCGCTCGCCTATTTGGCCGCGGCACCTTCTCGATACACCGCCCAAACCGACATGATCATCGACACCAAACGTGTCACCTGGACTCAGTCGGAGTTCGCGACCGAGAACCGGATGGTCGAGGACGCGTCGGTCGAAAGCGAGATCGAGACGACAAAGTCAGAAAAGGTGGCGCTGCAGGTCATTCGAAAGCTCCGCCTGAACGAGGACCCGGAATTCATCGGGTCCGGCACCGGACTTCGCAACCGGCTTTATCAGCTTTTAGACCTGGATGGCCCGATCTCGCCGCAGCTCACGCCCAGCGAACTCGAGGCACGTGCGCTCAGCCGGGTGAAAGACAATCTCAAGGTGATCCGGCTCGGGCGATCCTACATCGAGCAGATTTCGTTCACGTCGCTGGTGCCGGAGAAAGCGGCCGCCATCGCCAACGCGTTTGCGGACGCCTACATCGAGGACCAGATCCAGGCCAAGTTCGAAGCGACCCGGCGCGCCAGCGAGTGGCTGCAGCAGAGGATCGGAGAACTCCGCCAGCAGGCCAGCGATGCCTATCGGGCGGTTCAGGACTTCAAGTCGAGCAACTCGATCATCGTGAATGGCGACGGCAAACTCGCGAGCGACCTGGAGCTCGATCAGCTCGGCATCGCGCTTGCAAAGGCCCGAGCCGAAACCAGTCAAGCCCGAGCCAAGCTGGAGCGGATCACCCGCGTTCTCGAACTGCGCCAGGAAAAGGGAAGCAATGAGATTCCCGACCCGGTGGTGACCGACGCCCTCAGCAACCCGGTTATTACTCGCCTTCGCCAGCAGTACCTCGACAACCAGAGCAAGGAAGCCGAATGGAGCTCGCGCTACGGACCCGACCATCAGGCCGCGCGCAATCTCAGGTCCGAAATGGCCAACGTTCGTCAAGCCATCTGGGATGAAGTCAGCCGGATCGCCGAAAGCTACCGCAGCGAAGTCCAGATCGCGAAGACGCAGGAGGACTCGATCGACAAACGCATGCTCGAGGTCTTTCAATTGTCGACCGGAACGCGCCAGGCGCAGGTCCATCTGAGAGAGCTCGAAACCGCGGCCACCACATACCGTGGCATCTATGAGACCTTCCTGACGCGGTTTACCCAGTCGGTTCAGCAGCAATCGTTTCCGTCGACCGAGGCACGAGTGGTCACCCTTGCCTCGCCGCCTTCGGTCCGCAGTTCGCCCAAAACCAATCTGACCCTCGCCCTCGCCGCCATATCAGGCTTGGCATTGGGTATCCTCGCCGCCTTCGCGCGCGATCGGATGAGCCGCCGGATCCACACCCGAGCGCAACTGGAAACCATCCTGGGCACCAGCTGCCTTGCGATCATCCCCTCCTTCGCGGATCCGTCTCTCGCGTCCCAGACCGCGACAACTTCCTCCCGGCTGTCGCGGGCGGTGAAGCAGCTCGTCCATCGCCGAGACAACGTCCCGGGGCAGCCTCGCGAGAAAAGCCCGGCGAATTCAGCGGCCTTCGAGAAGATCAACGACGTTGCGCCGTTTTCGGCGACCGCAGAAGCCCTCCGCCACATCAAGGTTGCGATTGACCTGAGCCCCGGTGGAGGACGCGTGATCGGCATCGTGTCCGCCCGCCCCGGAGAAGGCAAGACAACGATCTGTGCCAGCTTTGCAGCCTTCTTGTCGAAGAGCGGCGCGCGAACGTTGCTGATCGACGGCGACCTGCGCAATCCGTCTCTGAGCAGAACGCTCGGTTATAAGAACAAGCGCGGCCTGCTCGAACTCGTCGCCGATCAGCTCCAATTGAGCGACCTGGTCGTCACGGATCCAGTCTACAAATTCGATTTTCTGCCATCGGCGACCGAGATGAAGCCGATCAACAGCGCGGACGTGCTCACCTCGCCGTCCGTGAAGCGGATGTTGAAGTCTGCCGCAGGCAATTACGAGTACATCATCGTCGACCTGCCCCCCATTCTTCCGGTGGTCGACGTCAAGGCCGCGGCGCACCTGTTCGACGCCTTCGTCCTGGTTGTCGAATGGGGAGCGACCATGAGCGACGAAGTCCGTAGCGCGGTCGGTGTCTCTCGCTCCCTGTCCGAGCGGCTGCTGGGTGCCGTCCTCAACAAGACGGACGAAGACGTCATGCGCCGTCTCGAGGGCTACTCGTATCGCAGCCACAGTTATTATTACTATGGTGCTCCCAAGCACGAGAACGAGCAGACCGCAAATTGACGTCCTCAGATGCTCGTCGGTCTACGACGCTCAAGTTCGTATTTTTTGCGATCGGTGTGATCGGTATCGGCTGGGCGGTCGCGAATTTTCACCGCGCAATCGCGATCGATCGCTTCGAGGCATTTACCGACCATCTTCTGCGCTTCAAGACATTCGACGACAGCTTCAGCACCACGGTGCTGAACAGTCGCTCAGCTCATGCGCTTGATGCCTGCGACACCCGTGCGCAACGCGCGCTGATCATGCTCGAGATCCCGCTCGCCGACGTCGCACTCCGGACCGGGGCGACGAATGAGTTCGATCGCAGGACCACGGATCTCAGAACCCGCGCCTATCAGTCCCTCTCCTGCGCGCCGACCGAGTCCTTCGCCTGGCTGGTTCTGTTTGGCCTGGCAGTGCAGGCAGGACGGCTCGACGCAGATACCTTCGCCCTGCTCGAACGCTCCTACGAAACGTCTCCGCGAGAGGCCTGGATTGCTGTTCGGAGGATCGCAGTTGCAGCTCCGGTTGCCTCACTTGCCCCGGATGCAATACGAAGCAAGATTGTCTCCGAGTTTCGCCAACTACTGCTGGATGGATATGTGGAGCTGCCAGCCCAGGCTTACGCGCGATCTCACCAGGGGGTGAAAGAGTTTCTGGACACCCAGGTCGAGCAGCTCGACGTCCGCACCCAGTTACGCTTCAAGGCAGCCGTGACGAAACTCTTGCCCTGAACCGTCGCTTCGATGCCGCGGCAAATGCGGGGACAGCAGACTTCCCCTCCTCAGCCCTCCAGACACCGAGAGCATACAGCCTGAGAGAGCCGGCAGGCCGCGCATTGACGGCAATGCCCTCGCTCCTTCCAGCAACACAAAGCAAGATCCTGGCTCTGCAATCCAGCCCAGAGCGTGTTCGCGGATAGGAACGCCGAATGCTCTCACCGCATCCGCTCCAGCCATGAGTGCGAAGACGGCATGGTGACCTTGGCAATCCGCTCGACTGCCAAGGACGCCTCGACCCAGGTCGCCGAACACCGCGCAGCCGGATGAGCGAGCGATTTCCTAAACAGCACCCCACACCATCGAACTATTCAGAGTGAAAAGCCACGACCTATTACTTCTGGCACTCCGATGCCACGTCGAGCAATTGCATTGTCAGACACTCGGCACGCAATAGCGCAGCCCGTTAGGGACTTGGCAAAGAGCAAATTCGAGAACGTTGCCACTCGGAGTCTTTCGACTCTGACGAGCTCGATATCCACTGAATCGACATCACCGCAACGCCTGAGCCAGCGTCATTTCTGAGACGAGCAAACATTTCCAATGATGTCTGAAAGGGCTGTTGGGACGCGACTTTCGCGGTCCGAGGCGGTTTGTTGCTCTATATGTCAACAGCGCAATTTATCTTAACGCGAACTTGCATCGGCAATGGTGCGATCAACAGTTTATTCACCATCCGCAATTTGATAAACATTCAATTCAATAACACTTTGAGTGACAGTTCATCTGGACATCTACGGGCGGCTTTGAGAGTGCGACGATGGATGGATTGCTGAGAACAGATACGGAGCTTGATCTCGCCGACAGGAGTCGGCCGACTCCGGTCGGTTGCGCATCGAAGAGAACCCTCGATCTTCTCTTGGCGCTTTCGGGCTTGCTGATTTTGGCTCCGCTGTTACTTCTGTGCTACTTCGCGACGATGATCTCGTCTCCCGGACCGGCGATTTTCCGCCACCGACGAGTCGGATTCAACGGACAGCGATTTGACTGCCTCAAATTCCGGACCATGGCCACCGACGCCAATGAGCGGCTTCAAAGGCTGTTGGAGAGCGATCCGGAGGCAGCCGAGGAATGGCGATTGACGCAGAAGCTGCGCCGCGATCCCCGCATTACGTTGGTCGGAGCCGCGCTTCGCAAATCAAGCCTGGATGAGCTCCCGCAACTCTTCAACGTGCTGAAGGGCGAAATGAGCATCGTGGGGCCGCGCCCCGTCACTGAGGAAGAGCTCAGCCGTTACGGACACTGCGCGGCAGAATATTTGGCGTGCCGTCCGGGACTGACGGGACTTTGGCAAGTCAGCGGTCGCAACACCACGACCTATGATCGCCGCGTTGCCCTCGACTCGTACTATGCGAACAACTGGTCGCATCGCCTCGATCTACGGATCATCCTGGTCACCATCCCGACACTGCTCACCGCGTACGGCGCATATTGAGACAGTTAGGGTGAAGCGTTCTGTGACGTGAACTCAGCGCGTAACTGGAGCGACAAAGGAACACTGCAACAGACAACTCGCCGAGACCAAAGACGTGAGCACCGATCTCATCTCTCATCCGAAACGCAAGAGCGTATTTAAGATCCTGGTCGCTCTCAACGCGGCCACCCTGTTGGCATGGATCGGACTGCTCGTCATCGGCTTGGGTCTCTCGCTGGAGAACGTGGTCGCCGCAGTCTGGTTCTTCTTCTTCAAGTGAACCACGATCTCTGAAGGCGGACATGCTTTTGTAATAGGCATCTCTAGACCGACGGCCATCAGGGCCTATCTGCAAGCACCTCGGGCGCTCAGAGCGCCTGGTGCAGTCTGTGGCTTATCTTCCGCGCGAGAGGCGCTTCGGCACTGAAGCAACATCTCGGTTTTTGCGCCGGCAGGCCACCACTGAATCCTACCCAATTCGCCCGATCGCTCGCCGGACTCACCCCCCCCGACGTCGCCGTCATCTCGGATTATTACAGGCCCGCCCGCGCCCGCCTTGAGCGTCACCCGCGAAAGAAGCTTCCAGCGGCCCTCATCGAGCCTCATCGCCGACGTAGCCTTATGGCCGACTTCTGGTAGACTTCTGTTCCTGGAGGCAATCGGCTGCCGCAGCCACGTTCCCGGCTCGCCTGCTCGCCCCCGCTGAGACAGCACACTTTATAAGCAGCACTGATCGTTAACCTCGATCCGTAGCCGTTCATTTACTTCGCAGATGCATCCTCTGGACCAGCCGTTCCCGTAGGCAAGCCCAAGATCAGTTGCGTTCGATGCTGAAGAAGCTGCTCTGTCCGATCCTCTCGCTGGCGGCTGTCATCGTCGTTGTCAGCCCCTCGGTTGCACGGCCTATCACTGGCCGGAGCGGTGCTGTCCAGGTGCTGGCCGAGGCGACCCCGGCTTTGGCTCCCTTTCAGCATGTTCGGTTCTGCATGCGTTATCCGATGGATTGCGCATCCGATCGCGATCCGACCGACCGCGTCGAGCTTTCCCCATCGACGCTCAAATTGCTGGAAGCAATCAATCGCAGCGTGAATTCCGAGATCGTACCGATCCAGAAAGTCTATGGATCGGATTTGAAGATCGGCTGGACGATCGGGCCAAAGGCGGGGGACTGCAACGATTACGCCGTCACCAAAAGGCATCGCCTGATTGAAAGCGGGCTGCCGGCGCGAGCGCTGCGGCTGTCGGTGGTGCGGACGCCCGACCAGATCGGGCACCTGGTGCTCCTGGTCTCGACAACAGACGGCGACCTTGTGCTCGACAATCTGACGCCATCGATCCGCTCCTGGCAGAATACCGACTACGAATGGCTGAAGATTCAGTCTCGCGCTGATGCTCGTCTCTGGTTTGACGTCGGCAGAAGGATGGCCGAGCCGGCGGACCTCAAAGTCTCCGCTCGCCTTCAGCTCGCCGCTCGGCGAACCGCCGAGTAGCCCAGCGCCTGCCGGCTAGCTGCGTCGGGCGCTCCCAGAACGCGCCGTGACCAGCTCAGCGATGCCCCGCGGCTTCCTCCCTCTCGGCTCCTCGCTCCCGCGTTGCCAAAGCGAGGCCACAGCCGACCAGGATGCCGAAGGGGATCGAGTAGCCGGGGACCTGCAGCGGAAAGTCGATCAGCGAATGCAGGAAGGTCATGACCATGATGCCGCTGATGGCACACAGAAAGGTCCGACTTTGCCCGACCGAACGCGTCCCGGCCCGCGCCACAACGACCAGCGAGCCAACCGCCGACATACAGACCAGCAGAGCGATTGGGAGGCCCATTTCGACGGCGATTTCAACGAGTGTCGAATGGGCGTAGTCCCAGACGCCCCACATCGACATATCGCCGCCTCGAAAGGCAGGAAACACATCGCCAAACGCTCCGGCGCCAATGCCCAAGATCGGGCTTTCGGCAATCACGCGCAGAGCATGCTTGTAGGCCATCCACCGGCCTTCATCGAACAGGCCGCGGGTCATAACGCTCTGACTTTGCGCCAGCCACAGCGCGATCACGACCAAGCCTATAGCCGCGATCAATAGGCCGTAGACGAAGCGAAGCCTGAGCTGCCCGGCGACCATCTGGAGGATCGCCGCGAAAAGCCCCAGAACGGCACAGGCAAGGCCTGCGCGCGAGCCCGTCGAGAGCAGCGCAAGGAAACACAGCAAGCCTGCTGCGGCTCGGGTGGCAATCTGGATCCCGACGGCTTCATTGGACGGGCTCAGCATCAACAGCCGAAGCGAAAGCGGGCCGAAGGACCTGAACTGCTGCTGGATCGAGCAGGCCCACAAGATCACCCCGGCGCCGAGCAAGGCGGCCGCGGTATTGTGATTGATGAAGGTAGCCGTCAAATCCCCGTGGTAGGCGGTCTTCGGCTGCCAAAGCACCAACCCCGGCGTGAACGCCCGCGCCAGCAAGCCATATAGCGCGTAGAGCAGGATCGAATAGCGGGCGACCTTGAACAGCGTCTCGGCGTTGCTTCGCGAGGTTCCGATCCAGAATCCCGCCAGGACCGAGGTGACCAAAAGCAGGTAATGCCCGGCAGTTACGACAGGGATCTCCGCCCGAGCCGATATTCTCGGAGAGATCGGGAGCTGCATGAGCTCCCCTGCCCTCTGCCACGCGGCCGAGTTCGGTCCAAACGATAGGCCGGGAATGATCTGGATCGCCGCCACAATCAGGTACGCGGCGCAGACGACCAAAAATGCAATCAGAATACAGAATTGGGCGCGGGAAACCGATCGCACTGGCCGCCCGAGCAGGGTCAGCGACAGCACAACCACCCAGACCAGCACCCAGATCGTGTCGACGGAGCCGAATGGCAGTGGCGCCAGTGCAAACGCTGCGAGGGTGAGCCCTAGCTGAACCTTTCCGAGAGCTTCGACGTGGGAGGGCTTTACGCCCGGGCCCACGGCCGAAGCAATCGGAGAGGTCCTATCGGTCACCAACGAGTCTTCGTCGCAGCGTTCACATTGATTGCCGCGTTCGACACGTTCGACGTGGTGTTGGCCGTGTTGTTGATCAGCGTCAGGAGCTTGTAGTAGTCGACCACCCGCGCATTCGCCACATACATGACGTCCTTGCTTCGGATCTGGAAGCCGGAGGCCAGCAGCATACCGGACGGATCACGCAGGTTGACGTGATAGATGGTCGGAATGCGGTCGTAGACGAAGCGGTTGGTGTCGACGCCGAGCTTCTCGAGCAGCGGCCGATCTTCGTAGCGGAAGACAAAGACTTCGGCCGGATCCGACTGCTGATCGTTCAGGCCGCCGGCCTTGCCGATCGCCTGAGCCAGCGTCAGCGTTTCGACGTCGAAGGTCAGCTCGGAATTGTACCCGAACACGTTCTGATTGAGAGCACCAAGAGCCGTGAAGGTCGGAGCTTCCCGGGTGATGAAGATCACATCGTTGGGACGGATGAAGATGTTCTCGGACGGATCATGGACGATCCGGCTCAGGAGGACTTTGACCTTCTTGCCGTCGCGCTGAAGCGTCACATAGCTTTCGATCGCTTCGTATTTCGGTCCACCCGCGCGCGCCACCACAGCGAGGAGCTTCTCGCCGACGCTGTTAAGCGCGAACACGCCCGGCGCATTGACGTCGCCGAGAACACTCACGACGCTCGAGTGCTGCTGATTGAGGCTCACCACGACCTGGGGCTCAATCGCGCGATTCCGCAGCCGCGCGACGACCGCCTGCTGAACTTCCGGCAGCGTCCGCCCGGCCGCCGGCACTTCGCCCGCGTAAGGAACAGAAATATTGCCGCGCTGGTCCACGGCCTGCGGCGGCAGATCGACGAAGTTACCGGGGCGAGCACCGGCAGATTGACCGGGGGTGAACAGACCGCCTGGCGCGGCTTCGAAGATCGAGATGTTCAGCACGTCGCCGACGCCGACCACCTGCTGAGGCTTCGGACGCCTGTCTTTGAACGAGCCTTTGAACGAGACGACGTTGGGCTGGGACAGGAAGCCGATGGTATCGGCCGAGACGTCCACCAGCGCGTAAGGCAATGCCGTGGTCGACCGGACCCCGGCCGCCGCATAATTTTCAACTGATTCACTTGAAGGGCCCGTGCCCGGCAAAACCGAGCATGCTGACATCGAAATCAGCAACAGCAGACCAGCAAGCACCTGAAACGTCTTGCGTACCACGCGCAACCTCATTGAATCGCGCCACAGGGGCCGCGGTCAACCAGTGCCGGTCGGCGCGTCCAGGGGACGAACATCAATCTGCGGCCTTGTCGGGAGGTGAGACGACCGGTCCCTCCGATTCGAGCCTCGAATATCTCCCAGAACCTTACTTAGAGGGCACAGGCTTTTGAAGAAGCTCCCCCCGTCCGCCCTCATTCTGCGGAAACACGTTGCAGTTGAGCCACACTGGACGGTGCTATTCACTACTTCCGTGACCGAAAAGGCCCATTTCCGCCCTCCGCAGCCCCTCATTCTTGTCTGGATAGTCGGTACCCGGGCCGATCCAGAAGGTCACCAGAGCCGGCACGGCGGGCTCTATCCGGCTACGAACTATGCCGCCCCCTCCCTTTGGTCACCCCGACCCGTCCACGGGGAGGGTCATCGCCCCCAGGCGAGGAGCACCACCGACCTCCAGGGTCTCAGTCCTGGTGCAAATTCCGGGCTATGATTACGCATTAAGTGACTGGGCGATTTTCGGAAATACTATCCGCAGTTACTTTCCTGGCCCGACAGCCGAGCTACCCTCCTCAAATTAAACAAAGTTCCACCCAGTATCGCTCGACAGTCATATGTTCATGCAATCAGGAGTGAGCGGTGCTCTGATCGCTGCACCTGAAGTGGGGCTGGCGCTCGAAAGGCGCTTGGGGGGAGAGCGGCAATGATTTATCAATCCATTCGACTGAGCTGGAGTCACGCCCACGGAGGAAGCCGCGGGAGGCCGTAATGGCGTATTTGGCTATTGGCTTAGCGGCGGCGGGGTTCTTGATTGGACTGAGATTTCGGCTTGTGGGACTGCTTCAAGCCCTCGCCGTGGTGCTGCTCCTGACGATCGGCATCTGCATCGGATTTGGATACAGCTTCACAAGAACGATCGTGGTCGTGTTCGCAGCGCAGGCGGCCATCCAGGCCGGGTACTTCTTCGGCCTGCTCGCACAGACGCTGTACCAGTCCCGTCGAACGCGAATGGTGCTTTAGGGCGTAGCCGCGATCTTCTTGTGCCCTCTAACGTAGCCTCGCACAGCGAAGCGCCAGTCGGCCTCTCCGGGATAAGATTGGCCTCTTGGATTTCGATCCTTGTGCTACAAGCGTGATCTGGTGCAGCCCGCTTTTCGGGCAGATACTTGATGGAAATTCGGATTCTGGTTTCGGAGACCTGATATGAACTTGAGTAAGCTTGCGATCATTTCGCTGATTTTAGGCAGTTCAGCCATCGCAGTGTCTGAGCCTGCATCTGCGCGAAACCGGCTCTATCCGGTCACGACCTGCGGTCCGGACAACGCCTACCTCTGTAAGCTGCACGGATCGTTCGACAGCCCGCCCTTCCACTACAACCTGGCGATCCATCCGGCGTGCATCAAGACTGTCGGCAAGAGCCGCCGCTACGGACGTGAGTTCGTCCTCGTTTGCGGTAGCCCAGACCGCGCGATGATTTGGTGGTAAACCCAAATCGCAATCAACAAGCGCTGCCACGACCAAACCGCGGTTCGGATAGGCTTTTCTATCTATCCGGCCGCGATCCGGCATTGTTCGGCGCGCCCTGACGGCTCGAAAAATCGTTCGCGTTTCCTCGGCCGGCCTGAGATCGCTCCGCCGGACCGATGTTATTCGACCCGCGATCGCGGACCAGATTTCCGTACATGTCGCGTTGTGGCACCACGCTCTGTGCGGATGCACTACCGGCCATCGACAGGATGGCAGAAACCACCAAGATCACAGCTCGCATGAGATCCTCCCAGATCCAACTGCCCCGAGCGTAACTAAGAATAGAGCAGTTGCAAATCCGCGAGCCGCGACATTGCCGTGCATGTTGATAAGGTCGGATGCCGGCTGTTCCAGACTGAAGTTTCCGCAATGCGCCGGACATCATCGAACGGTAGCTGATGCCGTCGGCCTTCGAATCTACTGCGCGCCGGCCGCAGCTCCGACGTCTTTCCAGACCGATTGCCGCCTCAGCGGCTGAGATTGGCGGCGGCAATCGCCTTGTCGCAGCTTGCCAGATGGTCGCGGTAGGACTGCCCGGTCTTTTCGGCTGCCAGCATCGCCTTCGCCGGCTCATCGCCCCGCGTCGCGCGCCGCATCAGGGATGCGACGGCCGACAGGTCGCCAGCTGCCTGCGAGCATACGCGACGCGCGTCACCCTGCTCCGTTTCCTTGACGAGCGTCGATTGCAGCTGAAGAAGCCGGCTGGACTGCTCGTCCAGTTTCCGTTCGTTGCCGGTTTGCACCGCGGCCTGAATGACCTGCTCGGCATTGAGGATATCGCGAACGGCGGCGCCGAAATCCATACTTACCGTCGTACGTGCGGCGATTGTTACATCGGACAGATTCATCGCAGCGCCGAATTGGGGAGCGGCAACAGCGGCTTCAGCCGTAGCAATCAGGATCAAGGCCGTCAGGAGAACTGGGCGCACGAGAGCTTCTCCGAATGAGGGACAGACCGCAGGGGCGGAAGATCGGTTAGCCGGATTGAGAGGCCGGATCGAAACCCATCGTCTTTGAAAGTCGTTCCGCCGCTCTTCGCTCTGCGGAAACACCATCGGCCGTTGGCAAACCGATCGGCTGGATGGTGGGGGAGGCAGGACTCGAACCTGCGAAGCCATGAGGCGGCTGATTTACAGTCAGCTCCCTTTGCCACTCGGGACACTCCCCCGCCCGTGCCGCCGGCCGAACGCCTGTGGCAGGCAAAACCGGGACCGGAAGCCGCAGCGAGCCCGCGGGCGGGCCTGCAACGCGGCGCGGTTATGGGCGATGCGGCCCCCTAAAGTCAACCAACCCCATGACGATTTCGACACTCCTTCGTCATATCGGACGGTGGAAGCGAAATTGCCTTGTGCAAGAGAGCGTGAGACAAGCGCCGCCATGAGCGACAGACCGCCGAATCCCCGCTTTTCCCGCCGCGACGGCCCGCCGCGCGGCAAGCCCCGCCAAGGCGGGTTCCGCCGCGAAGCCCGCGAACGCGACGGCGACGGGCCCGTGATCCTGTACGGCTGGCACACTGTTACGGCCGCACTGGCCAATCCGCGGCGCAAGATTCGCAAGCTGTGGCTGACCGAGAACGCCGCCCGCAAGCTGGCCGAGGAGCACATCGACACCAGAATCTCGCCGGAGATCGTCCGGCCGTCGGAGATCGACCGCCAGCTCGGGCCGGACGCGGTGCATCAAGGCATGCTGGCCGAGGCCGATCCGCTGCAGGTGCCGCGAATCGACACCCTGCCGCAGCACGGCATCGTGCTGGTGCTCGACCAGATCACCGATCCGCACAATGTCGGCGCGATCCTGCGCTCGGCGGCCGCGTTCGCCGTGCAGGCGATCGTCACCACCGCCCGGCACAGCCCGGAAGCCACCGGTGTGCTCGCCAAATCCGCCTCCGGCGCGCTGGAGCTGGTGCCGCTGGTGCTGGTGCAGAACCTCGCCCGGGCGCTGACCGAGCTGAACGACCGCGGCTTCCTCACGGTGGGTCTCGACAGCGAGGGCGATGACGACCTTGCCGCGGTCGAGCTGCGCCAGCCGCTGGCGCTGGTGCTCGGCGCCGAGGGCAAGGGCCTGCGGCAGCTGACGCGGCAGACCTGCAACACCGTCGCCCGGCTCGACATGCCCGGCGAGATCAAGAGCCTCAACGTCTCCAACGCGGCCGCACTGGCGCTGTACATCGGCGCCAGCCGGCTCGGCCTGATGGGCCGTCGCTAAAGTTCTGAACGCAGAACGCCCGCCCGCATCGGCTGCGGACGGGCGCTTTCAGGCCGGCGAAATGCCGATCAATCAATAGCGCGGGTGATGCACCGGGCCGTGGTTGCGGTGGCCGTGGTGCCAGCCGGCATGGTGGCGATGCGCCCAAGAGCGCGCGTGATGGCGGCCGTGATAGCGCACCACCGCCGGGCCCCAGGACGGCTCGCCGATCAACTGATGGGTCATGGCGTGCGCGTAGGCGCCCCCGGTGTAGGCGGTGCCGGTGCGATACACCGAGACGGCGCGCTCGTCATAATAGGGGCGCGGCGCGAACTGGCCGGGGCCGGTATAAGCCGGGCCCTGGTTGACGTAATAATAGCGGGTCGGGTCCGGCAGGCGTTCAAACGACGCGGTACCGTAGCCATAGCCGTAGCCGGTTTCGAACGTGGCGTAGCCGTTGCCGCACGGGCTGACCACCGGGCCGCACGGCCCGCAGCCATTGCCGAACAGCCCTCCTCCGCAGGCCAGCGCCGGTGCGGCGCTCGCGGTCACCACGGCAACCGCCGCGACCAGTCCGGAAATCATCGTACGCATACTACGCTCCTGTTCGATGTCGTCGTCGGGATCGTGGGGGCGGCCATCAACGGTACGGCCGCGGACCGGGCCGCGGCTCGTCAAACGGCGGCGCGATCAGCACCTGGGGTTCGATCATCGGGGTCGGCGGCGCCGGCTGCGGCGGCCGCGATTCCACTTCCCAGGATTGATGGAAGCTCTCGGCCGGCTTCGGCAGCTTGCGGTCCGCCGGCGGCTCGACCTCCAGCCGGCCGTAGCCGGGCAGCCGGTTCGAGCCCGGGTAATAGTGGCCGACCTCCGGATACACCACCGGCCGGCTGCCATAGATCGTCGGCTGCACGTGGTTGCCGCTCTCAAGCCCCCAGTCGCCTTCGATCGTCGCATAGGACGCGTCGCGCCCGTTGATGATGATCGGCACGCCGGGCCGGCCGGGAATCACGATGGCCCGCCCGCCGCTCTCGGCAAAAGCCGGAGCCGCGGTCACGGTCAGCAGCGCGAGCGCCTGGGCCAGACGCCGAAGGGTGAAAGGATCAGACATGCGCCAACGGTAAGGGAAAAGCCTGGCAGATGGGTTAAGGCACGGCCGCTCGCGACCGGTAAGCCTAACGCGCGAGCGCGGTTTCGGGTCCGCCTGCTGCGTTCCGCCGCAACGTCGTTAACGCGCTCTTTCGATCCGCACGCCGCATGCCAGTTTGGAAACCACCTGCGGCGGTCTTGTCGATCCGCGGCGGCGCTGCTAGCTGTCTGGCCGATGCCGGCGTAGCACAGCGGTAGTGCAGCGGTTTTGTAAACCGAAGGTCGGGAGTTCGATCCTCTCCGCCGGCACCATCTCCCCCCGCAAGCAAGCTTCGTCCCTACGCGACGTCCCCCGCTTCTTGGGAATAGGCCATCTCCATCACGATGGTGTAGAGCCGCTCGCCGATCAGATGGCCGGTTTGGAAGCCGGTTTCGGTCTGCAGCCAGGCCAGCGCGTGCTGGTGGAGCGGCGACTGCCCGACGAACGCCATCGCCCAGTTCGGGAATGCGCGAACGGTGATCGGGCTGGCGAGCAGCACCTGGACGTCGCTGTGCCGGTGGTCCTGCTGGATGGTCTCAAACACTTTCTCGACCGCGCTGCGCGGTCCTTCGAGAACCTGGGCAAAGAAGCCGCTGTTGACGATCAGCGCCCCGGTGATGCCGGCACGGGCGTTGTTGATGCGGGAGGTAGCCAGGATGCCGGCGATTTCCGACGACAGCCGATCGAGCGGTCCTTCGATCCGGTTTCGGCTGACATAGAGAACGCGAAACAGCTCATCCTGCATCGAACCCCTTTCCCCCGCGGGAATCCCTGATCTTGAATACTGTCGGCGCGCAGTGCGCTCAGTTCAAAATCATACGGAGACGCCGGGTGAAGGACTTGTTCGAACGCAAATCCACAGGCGCGGATCGGATCTCGGCCGCTCGCTCGGTCAGACCGAGGCTGCGGCGTGCGGCTGATCCTCACGCGGCACATCGATCGAGTACACCACCACCGCGCTTGGCGGCGGGAAATCACCGTGGGCAAAAATGCCGTCGCGCTCGAACCGGCCCTCGGTGCTGATCAGCAAGGTGGTGGCGAGGATCGACACCACCTCGCCATGGCTGTTGATGAACGGCAACAGCAGCTTTTCGTAGTCGACCGGCACGTCGTGGGCATCGGTGGTACAGGCGATCGAATACACCGGCTTGCGGCTGCGGCGGCACAGCTCATACTGGGCGAGGATATGATCGCGGGTCGAAAGCGACAGGATCTCGTCGAGATGCCGCCCCTGGGCGTCATCGACGCTGACGGCTTCCGCCAACTGCGCGCCGAAATGCAGGATCAGGAAACGCGCCGCTTCGCCGATCGGAACGACGCGCGTGATCACAGAGCGGGTCAGGTCGATGCTCGCCGGCTCGAATCCGAACGCCGCCATGGTCGGATCAGGCAGCGCGCCCATCCGGGTCCACTGGCTGATCAGCCAGCGGTGCGGAACGTGCCTGACGACCTCCGGGCTGCTCCGGTTCGCGAACATGATGCGTTGTTTCCTCGACGTGCCGTCGCGGGCATTGTCAGTTGATGAAAGAATGGGGTCGGCCGCTCGTGCGCCGCGTCCATGCGTCGCTCGGATCGTGAGCCTCCCCGCGGCAGCTCACAGCACCATGCAAATCATTCGCATAAATCAGCGGCCCGACCACCCTCGGGACGCTACGAGGCGCAGCCCGCTTTTCAGCGGAATGCCAAATTTTCCGTATGCGCATGTGACCGGTTTGCGGAGCAAGGAGCTGCCGTCGCGCAGCGCGCTGAGACCACGGACATCTGAACCGAGCCTTGGCTCCCTGGAAGCTCCGCAGCTGGAACTACGCGAAGCTTGATGTAACGCAATACCGTTCCCGCCAGAGCTGCAAAGCTGAGTTTCATCGCCCAGAAGGGAATCATCCGGCATGCGATCGTTTCAACACCGCGACTACTTCTTCCATCCGTGCCGGATGTGCGGAGCCGTGGCCAACCTGACGCGCAACACGCCCGCGGCCGACGGCTGCGAGCATCGCACCTACGAATGCCGGCGGTGCGGCCATATCGACCTGTTCGGGGTCGGACCGGACGCCAGCAGGCCCTGGACGGTGATCGGCTCGGCCGAGTTGGAGGCGGCAGGTGGCGGCAGCGGCGCAAGCTGAACCGCTCCCCTCAAAATTAGAGATCGATCGCCATCAGTACCGTGTCGGCGCCATTCCAGCGTGTGCGATCGACGATGCCCCATCCCAGCCGCTGATAGTAATCCGCCGCATCCGTTGTGTAGAGAAATAGCCGGCGGTGGCCGCGCTGCCGCGCCAGGTCCTCGATCGCGCCGACCAATGTCGCGCCGACGCCATGGCGACGATGGGCCGGCGCCACGTAAAGCCCTGCGAGCCAGGGCGTGACATCGTGCACCGGGGCGATCTCGGACCGAACCAGCAGCGCGGTCCCGGCCGGCTCGCCATCATGCATCGCCATCAGCCCGACCTGATCAGATGGATCTGCCACGAACGCCTCGAGCGAAGCCAGTTCGTCTGCCGCGCTGGCGTTGAGTACCGAGAACGTCTCAGCCCGCCACCGCGCGCACACCGCGAGCTCATTCATACCGGGTGCTAGGACGATGATGCGGATGGTGGACATTGGCGCCGCCTCCTCCGCGGAGATCAGCCCCGCCGCGTATCACTGGTAGATGTACCAGCTCCCGAATTAACCATCGAATAGTTCCACTCCGTTAAAACGGACCGCGAAATCACTCGTGCTTCGCAACGGAGCGTCTTCGCATGAGTCCGCGCTTCGGTGCCCTGCCCGGCACACTTCGGCACGCCGCCCGGCCGAACGGCCGCCCGGCGGCCACTCTCCTCGCCGATCGCGCCAGCGATGCCTGTCCGCCCGGCATCTTCCCCGATTTTCAAGATCCCGCCCGTATTTTCGAACGGACCGTCCCATGAAACTCTCGGACATCAAACTGCTCTACAAGATCCTCGCCTGCTTCCTGCTGCTCGGTTTGGTGACGGCGTTCGGTTTGTGGCACTCGTCGTCGAAGACCACCGAGGCGGTCGGCATCTATTCGGAGATGATCGACAAGGACGTCGCCGGGATGAAGGCAAATCTTCGCGTCAACTCCCGCGTTTACAATTTCGGCCGGCTGATCTGGCGGCTCACCGCCGAGACCGACCCGGTGATGATGAATGAGGTCGTCCAGGAGGTCCGCGCCAACTACAAGGATTTCCAGGATCAGATTGCGATCGGCCGCAAAGCGCTGCCGCAATTCGCCGCCGATTTCGACAAGGCGGCGGCGATGTTCGACGAGATCATGACCAAGAGCTATCCGAAGCTCGAGAAGGAAGCGCTCGCCAACAACAACGAGGAAGCCTCGCGCCTCAACCGCGCGATGATCCCGCAGACCGACGCGCTGCGCGACCACGTCCGCACCATCACCACACGCCTCGACGACTCGCTGGCAAAGCGCTCGCATGAAGCAGCAGCCGATGTGAAGAACGCCGTGACATCGACGGTGGTGATCGTCGGCGGCGCATTCCTGGCGGTGCTGGCGGCGGCGTTCGCGCTGGTGCAGTTCGGTGTCGCCCGCCCGATCGCACGGCTGGTCGGCGATCTGCAGGCGATGGCGCGCGGTCAGGATGTCGATGTCAGCGGCACCGAGCGCGGCGACGAGATCGGCCAGATCGCCAATGCCGTCAACGACATTCATCTGATGCTTGCCGAGAAGGCGCGGCGCGAGGCGGATGACAAGCTCGTCGCCGACCGCAAGACCGAAGCCGAGCGCAAGACGGTGATGATGAATCTGGCGAACTCGTTCGAAGCCGCGGTCGGCGAGATCGTCGAGACGGTGTCGTCGGCGTCGACCGAACTGGAAGCCTCGGCGCGCACGCTCGCGGGCACCTCCGAACGTTCGCAGGAACGCACCACCCGCGTTGCGGTGGCCTCCGAACAGGCATCCACCAATGTGCAGTCGGTGGCTTCGGCGACCGAGGAGATGAGCTCATCGATTTCCGAGATCAGCCGCCAGGTGCAGGACTCGGCCCGGATCGCCACCGAGGCGGTCGAGCAGGCCCGCACCACCAATTCCAGCGTCGGCGAATTGTCGGCGGCCGCGGCGCGGATCGGCGACGTCGTCGAACTGATCAACACCATCGCCGGCCAGACCAACCTGCTGGCGCTGAACGCCACGATCGAAGCGGCCCGCGCCGGCGAGGCCGGCCGCGGCTTCGCGGTCGTCGCGAGCGAAGTGAAGGCGCTGGCCGAGCAGACTGCCAAGGCGACCGGCGAAATCAGCGCCCAGATCGGCGGCATCCAGAGCGCGACCGATCAGTCGGTGCGGGCGATCCGAGAGATCGGCGAGACCATCGCCAAGATGTCGGAGATCTCCTCGACGATTGCGGCGGCAGTCGAACAGCAAGGCGCTGCTACGCAGGAAATCTCCCGCAACGTGCAGCAGGCTGCGCAAGGTACCCAGCAGGTGTCGTCGAACATCGTCGAGGTGCAGCACGGCGTCACCGAGACTGGCTCGGCGTCGAGCCAAGTGCTGTCGGCCGCCCAAGGGCTGTCGCGCGACAGCGAGCGGCTGCGCAGCGAGGTCGCGAAGTTTCTCAGCACGGTACGCGCCGCCTGACACGGCACGCATCGCCGCAGCTCGATCCAAGCCAGCCGATCACGCCCGGCGCCCGCGTGGCGCCGGTTCGGTTTCAGAGCCAGCCCAAGAGCGCGGGCTGGCGTTACTCAGGGATCAGTGCCGCGAGGCGAGTGCCGCGGCGATACGGCCCTGGATCACGACGCCGAGCCAGATCACCAAGGTCGACAGGCCGGCCGCAGCCACTACCAGTAGGTCGGTCTCGCTCATCGGATCAGTCCTCCGCAAGGACGGGGTAGTAGCCCAAAGGGCTGCTACGATCGGCGGCGTCGCATTCGCGGCGCCGCAACTCTTGCGCGATTATTGCTGCACGGCGCGGGCCGGCTTTGATGCCGGTCAACCGCGGCGGCGGCAGGCATTCCAGCGCTCACAGCCACCGCACCAGAACAGTGAGATTGACCGCGCAGGCCCCCAGCAACGCCAGGGTGAGGCCGAACGGAGCGCTATCGATGCGGGTTTTCAGGATCGTCGTCATGTTGGAACCCGATGTCATGACCGGACCATCGGGTGATTCTAGCCTTGGAGTCCCAAGCGATATTTTTCGCCGGATTTAACCCTCGTTAACCTTCGATTCCCGACTCCCGCCCCCCTTCCGGCTGACGCAAAAAGGCCGGCGCTGAGGCCGGCCTTGAAGCTGCGATTCGCGAGGCGGGATCGATACTTAGCGGATCGCCGATCAGTATTTGGCGACCGCCGGACCACCCCAGCCGAAGCGGTAATTGATACCGGCCTTGACGGTGTGCTCGTCGTTGCGGAACGAGGTGCCGACCACGTCCGCCGGGCCACCGGTGAAGGTGGTGTCGCCGAACTTGTAGTACTGGTACTCGACCTTGGCCGACCAGCTCGGCGCGAACATGTATTCCAGGCCGGCGCCGACCGTGTAGCCGTCGTTGCGGCTGCCGCTGGTGGTGTAGCCGGACGGCACGCCGCCGAGCGCGGCGACGCTGAGATCGCTGTCGCGCCAAGCGTAACCGCCCTTGGCATAAACCAGCGTCGGACCCCAGGCGTAACCCAGTCGGCCAGTGACCGAGCCGAGGCCGCGGGTGTCTTCGGTCGCGGTGCTGCCACCCGGGAAGATCACGCCGGTGTTGTTTGACGACATCCAGCTATACTGGGCTTCGATACCGATCACCCAGTTGGTGGCGAACTGATAGTCCGCGCCGCCCTGGACACCGCCGAAGAAGCGGCCGGAGTTGCCGGTGATGTTGTTATCGCCGGCCCAGGCGCCACCGACGTGGCCGCCGACATAGAAGCCGGTCCAGTTGTAAACCACCTCGGGCGCCGTATAGGCGGGCGCGGCCTTGGTGTAGGGCCGCGGCGGCAGGTCGGCGGCAAAGGCGGGAGCGGAGAGCGCGATCACCGCCGCTGCGCCGAGCAGAGTGTTCTTCATCGTCTTCATCGTCGTCCCTCTTTCGATGCGTTCCGATGTGCTCAAAACAGCATGGCAATCGTTTGGTTGCCCGGTGGCGACGGCGTAGCAATCATTCAGCAGGACTGTGACGACGCCGCAACACTCGGGAACCCGTCCCTGCCAGGCCGGCGTCAGATTAGTCGCGGCAGATTGCGATCCGGTCGGGATCAGCGCGACAATTTTTCCAGTTCGGGAAATGGCGCATAAACGACGCCGGTGCACAGCTCGCCGGCGTGCGGCGCGACGCGGTCGAGCCGGCCGTCGACATGCACGATCGCCATATCCTGCAGCGTGCCGCCGCGCGGGGTGAAGCGCAGGCACGACACCCAGCGCACCCGGCCGTCGACCGGCCGCTGCACCGGCTCGGCCATCGCGGCATCGCGCAGGCCCGAGGGGTTGTTGAGATAGGTCCGCAGGAAGGCCGGGATCTCGCTGCGATAGTTCACCGGAAACGGCTGCGGCGGATCGGTATCGAACGACATCGAGCCGCCGATCGCGCAAGCACCGAGCAGCGCCGCGAGCGGCAGCGCCAAAGCAGCGCGCAGCGGGCGCAGGAAGGTCGGCAATGGGATCGCGGGACGGCGCATGCCTCATGCAATAGCGCGCCGGGCGGCGAAATCAATCGCCCGCCGTGCCGCGAGGGGAAGCGCGGCACGGCGGGCGTTGGGGCGGCTGAAGATCAGCCGCGCTTCGGCGCGATGTGGCGGATCGACGCCTTGGACAGATGCTGCTTGGCGACCGGCTGCTTCATCGCCTGGTGCTTGGCGTGATGCTTGGAGGCGTGGTGCTTGCCGACGTGGCGCTGAGCGTGATGCTTGCCGGCCTGCTTCTGCACTGGAGCGGCCTGCGCGGTCTTGCCGGCCGGCGCGGTCTGGGTGGTAGCCGGCGCGGCCGGGGTCTTGTCGGCGGAGGCGGCGAGCGCCGGGGCGGCCAGCATCGAAACGGCAACGAGCGCGGCGGACAGGGTCTTGATCATGGTGGGTCTCCTTCAAGAGGCGGTTCGAAATTCGCTTGATCCGAACGCGGGGCCGGAGCGGCCGGGTGCTCGATCACGGTGCCGACCCTAGAGCCGCGGCACTGAACCGCACCTGACGGCCGCCGATGGCTTCCGTTCATCAGCATGAATTGTTGGTCATGCACGGATTGCCGTGCCCTCGCCTCCCGGCCCGCTCGCCTCGACACCCCCGGGCAGGTCGTATAGACCGGCGACGGTGAGAGGCGGCCGGCACCACGATGGCCTGGCAGCCGTCCGCCGCCGTCAGAGGCCGCCTTCGATGAGCACGTCCGCGCGGCAAGACCGCACCGCTTCTTCCCGTCCCGTTTCGCCGCGCATCGCGACCGACCGCATCGCCTTCGTCGCCTCGACCAGCGCCGAGGCGCAGGCCGCGCTGGCGCAGTTGGTGCAGCTCTATGGCAACGCCGAGCCCCACGAGGCCGACGTCGTGGTCGCGCTCGGCGGCGACGGCTTGATGCTGCAGACGCTGCATCAGCAGATGCGCAGCGGCAAACCGATCTACGGCATGCATCGCGGCACCGTCGGCTTCCTGATGAACGAGTATTCGACGGTGGATCTGCGCGCCCGCCTCGCCGCCGCGCGCGAGACCGTGATCCATCCGCTCTTGATGCGCGCCACCGACATTTACGGCGAGGTGCACATCCATCACGCCATCAACGAGGTCTCGCTGTTTCGCCAGAGCCACCAGGCGGCGCGGCTGCGCATCAGCATCGACGAGCGCGAGCGGATGAGTGAGCTGGTCGCCGACGGCATCATGGTCGCAACCCCGGCGGGCTCCACCGCCTACAATCTGTCGGCGCAGGGCCCGATCCTGCCGATGAACGCCCAGCTCTTGGCGCTGACCCCGATCTCGCCATTCCGCCCGCGCCGCTGGCGCGGCGCGCTCTTGCCCGACACCGCCTACGTGGTGATCGACGTGCTCGAAGTCGACAAGCGCCCGGTCGCCGCCGTCGCCGACCACGACGAAGCCCGCGACGTCCGCCGCGTCGAAGTGATCTCCGACAAGACCATCGCGATGCGGATGCTGTTCGATCCGGGGCACAGCCTGGAAGAGCGGATCTTGAGCGAGCAGTTTGGGTATTGAGGGATTTTGTGGAGAGCGACCGTCACTCCTCTCTTCGCGCCTCGCGATCGACCTGCGATTTGAACGTGGGACTAACCGCCTCAACATTCACCCCGTCATGCCCGCGCTTGTCGCGGGCATCCACGTCTTGACCACCATGCAAGACCAAAGACGTGGATGGTCATCCCGCAGGCACGACATATCAGCTTGTCGTCCCCGCGCAGGCGGGGACGACTCGGGGCGGAGGCGCCGGCTGAACAATGGAACGATTTGTGATGGCCCCGCCTAGCGTGGAGCTACGCCAGCTATCTCTCTTCCTGTCGCATCGCTTCCACAATCTTCATCGTCTCGACGCTGACCCGCGTGACCTTCGTCAGCAGGTCGATCACCTTCTCCTTGTGATGGGCAAAGCGATAGGTATTGAACTTCTCGCGGATGGTCGGGTCCTTCGGCGTCTTCTCTTTGTACTGATCCAGAATCCATTCCAGCGCCGACCGATTGCCGAGCCGATAGGTCCAGGCTTGCGGCGGGACTCCGCTGAGCTCGGTTTCGGAATCCAGAATGATGATGCCGTTGTCCTTGTCGGCCTTCAGCAGTGGCTTCGGCGAAAGCCCGGCACTACGAGACTTCGCGTCGGGCACGTCGATCCGCTGCAGCTCCCACGGACTCGCCATCTCGTAGCCGATGTGCAGACCGAGCAGCGCCTCGCCCCAGTTCGCCCACTTGGTGAAGTTGTCGTGGAACGGAATCCGTGGAAATTCGCGCTTCAGATTCTGGGCGTATTTCTCGCGATAGATCGGATCGTGAAGGACGGCATAGACATATTGAAAGATGTCGTCCTTTGTAATCGGACGCCTCGGGTTTTTGCCGGACGCATAATGCGAGCGGAACTGCTTCAAAGACCAGTCCGTTATGTTGTCAAACGGTTCTCCGTCGATGAAACGGAAGCGCGACACCTGTTGATAGGCATCAACGGCAGCGCCAAAGTGCAAATCAGCCAAGCCATCTACAGCTAGAACACAGTAGTTCGTTCTCGAACCGATATCGCTGAAGCAAATCGCTAGATTTTCCGAACCGAGCGGAAACAGATCTGCGGCAAGCCCCGGTCGATCGATAAAAAGGAGCGATTGATACAAAGCTACATTATAGAACGGACGATACGCCGCGCTACGGATTCTACTCTGATCAAAAGCTTCGCTTTGATCCGCACGCTTTCGGCGCTTCAAAGTCTCTGACCATTTTATTGTCTCAGTAAACTCGCTCGAAGTCGGCTTCGTGCGATCGTACTGCTCGACCAAGTACTCAACTTTCTTGACGAGGCTCGTCTGCTCGACATCGTACAACCATTCGTCTCTGTTTGTGGAAATTCCTAGCGAATAGAGTTTGAAGATCGATCTTTCATGGCTCTTGTTCAGCGCCATCTTTGATTTCTTGTCGGCAATCGGAATGAACGTCTCGAAATCATTGTCGGTCTGATTGATCCAGTTCGCCTTCGCATCTGGATGCAGCGTCTCGAGCGGCAGGCCGGACAACCGCGCGTGCGCCAGCCAAGAGAGTTTGTCGTCTGCTGTCTCCATCTCCGGCCGCCGCACATAGTGAACCGCGCAGAGATGCTTCTCGCCTTTCTTCAATCGGCGCTTGACCAGAAACGAGATGGCGATGCCGGTCTGGATGCCAAACACATTATTGCGCGTGCCGGACAGTTTCGGATTGGCGCGAACGTCGCCTCCGAGATCGACCACGTAGATGTCTGAATATTCCGCCGCGACCGCCCTGCGGAAGCCGTCCATGGTGCGGCTGTCGACGAAATTTCGGTTGGTGATGAATGCCAGGATACCGTCGTCGTGCAGCCGATCCGAGGCCCAGCGGAAGAACCGCGTGTACATGTCGTAGGCCTTGGTCTTCTGCGCCGTGCTGAGCTTGATGTAGGTGTCCTTGATCCGTGCGTCGATCCGCGGATAGGTGCGGTTCTTGTTGTTGTCGTTCTCGTTCTGCTGGTTGGCGTTGTAAGGCGGATTGCCGATCACAACGGAAATCTTGCGTGAATTCTGCCGCTTGATGCGGGCGACATTCTCCTCCGACATCGCGCCGAACAGATCGTGCTGATGGCCCGCCTTGATGCCGAGACCGCCGACATTGTCGAGCGTGTCGACGAAGCACAGATTGGGAAACTCGGCATATTGCCCGGTGATCGCCGCATAGGTCGCCTCGATGTTCAGGTTGGCGACGTAGTAAGGCAGGATCGCAACCTCGTTGGCGTGCAGCTCTTCCTTGTATTTGTAGGCGAGCTTGTCCTTCTGGCCGCGGAAATGCTCAAGCAGTTCGCAGATGAAAGTGCCGGTGCCGGTCGCCGGATCGAGAATCTGGACATCGCGATCGATCAGCGATTTCGAGAAATGCTTCTGGCACAGCCAGTCCGCGCTCTCGACCATGAAACGCACGATCTCGTTCGGGGTGTAGACCACACCGAGCCGGTCGGCGGCCTTCTTGTTGTAGACCTTATAGAAGCCTTCGTAGATTACCTTGAGAAACCTCTGTTTCTCAGTGTGATTTGGAACTTCATGCGCATTTCTACGAATTGCATTATAGTAAGAGTCTAGCGCCCTCATGGTGTTCTTCTTCACTGCGCCGGTGAAAAAAAGCCCCTCTAACGCATATAGTTCCTTCGCAACGTTGTTCAGTCGGTGGAAATCATCTTCATCAAATACCTTGGAGAAGATCTCCTCAGTCAGGATGTGCTGGATCAGCATTTCGCGGACATCGTCCGCCGTCACCATCGGATTGATAGTCTCTTGCGCATGCTTAAGGAACTTCGTCGCGGCCTTTCGGAACGGCGCGTTGTCCTTTTGCGCAGTGTCGATCATATCGCGCAGCGCCGCGAGCACAGCCGGCAGGTCTTCCTGAAACTGAGAGACCGCTTTGCGGAAGTCTGCAACTTCCGGGCGCTCGTAATCGAAGAATAGTTCGAGCAGGCGCAGCAGTTTCTCGGTGTCGTCCACCGCGCAACGCATGATTTCGTTGCCACGCTGAATCAGGACGGCAGTGCGGGAATCCTCAAAGATGATGTTGTCCCGCGGATAGCCGCGGCGGAATTTCTTCTCGATCTCCTGGTCGAGGTCGTCTTCCTCGTCCTTGGCCTCCCAATAGCCGAACGGCACCCGAAGATTGTAGACGAGCGCTCCGTCGACGATACGCCGAGCTCCTTCCTGTCTCGGGAGCTCGTATTGCGGCAGGAAGATCAGATCGTGCGACTTGGCATAGCCCTTCAGCAAGTCCTTGAAGGCTTCGCTGACGACACTTTCCCGATTGGAGCCGGAGACCCTGCGAAGGTCGGAAAGTTCGTTGAGGTAGTTCTGAATCAAGATTTGGTTCATTCGCGGGTAGGCCTCCCCAAGCCGCTGCCAGCCTTACGCGAATCGCTTTTCGCGCACAATCAAGCCATCCGACGAGATGCCTCCCGTCGCTGCGAAATTCCGGGTTCGCGAGCCTTGCTCGCGCCCCGGAATGACGTGGGGCGAGGCCGCGAGGTGTGGCTTGTGTTGTCGCCCTTGAATGGCCTGCGGTCCGCAGGTGGCTCGCCGTCACACCGCCCGCGTCAGGCCCCCATCCACCCGGATGTTCTGCCCCGTGATGTAAGCGGCGCCGTCGGAAGCCAAGAAAGCGATGGTGGCGGCGATTTCGGCGCTGGTGCCGTAGCGCTTCATCGGCACGGTGTCGCGGCGCTGTTCGGTGGCCGGCAGGCTGTCGATCCAGCCGGGCAGCACGTTGTTCATCCGGACATTGTCGGCGGCGTATTGGTCGGCGAAGATCTTGGTGTAGGCGGCGAGCCCGGCCCGCGCCACCGCCGAGGTCGGAAACATCGCGCTCGGCTCGAACGCCCAGGCGGTCGAGATGTTGATGATGGCGCCGGCCTTCTGCTGCTGCATGATCGGCGCCACCAGCCGCGTCGCGCGGACGACGTTGAGGAAATAGACGTCGAGGCCCTGATGCCATTGCTCGTCGGTGATCTCGAGGATCGGCGCGCGCGGGCCGTGGCCGGCGCTGTTGACCAGCACGTCGATGCGGCCCCACTGCGCCATCGCCTGATCGACCAGGCGCTTCAAATCGTCGTTCGACTGGTTCGATCCGGTGACGCCGAGGCCGCCGAGCTCGCGCGCCAGCGCTTCACCCTTTCCCGACGACGACAGCACTCCGACGCGGAAGCCGTCCGCGGCCAGCCGGCGCGCCGCCGCAGCTCCCATGCCGCTACCGCCCGCGGTGATCAGGGCTACTTTGTCGACTGCCATGCTTGCCTCCGTCTGCTGCTGCGGGCCGGCACCGGCCTGCCCCGCGCGTGATAGCAGCAACGGCGCGCCGAGCGAACGGCGGCGCGGCGGTGGCGCGATCACAAAGCAATCAGAGACGAAGGATGTAGGGCTTTACGATGCGACGGGACGCATGGCCATGCGGTACGCGACGTGAGATTCCGGGTTCGCGCGCTTTGCGCGCGCCCCGGAATGACTTGGGAAGAGGTTGTCCGCGCCGCGCGAAAAACGCCGGTCGGGCGCTCAGCCCTTCTTGCTGCGCACCGGCACAGGTTGCGGGACGAGCTCGGTCAGGGTGGTCAGGGCGGAGACGGTGCTACGCAGGCGGTTGATGCGGCGGGTGTAGTTGAACATCAGTCCGGCGAGGAACGCGCTGCAGATCAGCGTGAACACTGCGAACGCTACGACGTCGTCACCCATGGTCGTCCCTTTCCTTGATGAGCACGGCCGCTGGCGGGCGGGCCGCGTGGCGCGCAGGCCGGCTGGGACAGCCGGCTGCGTCGCTGCATGAACGATACATGATGCTAGGCGCCGGAGTCATAATCATGAATGACCGGGAACAACCGATCGCCGCTCCGATGCGTCTGTCGTGTGCAATGGATAATCGCTGATTAAGCGATCTGTTGTGCAGTGCAGCGCAACGAGGGCGCACACGGCAAGCGTGACGCACTGCTAAGCGGCGCGAGCGACGTGCGCCGCGGCGACCTCTATCAGCAAGCGGGATGTCGGGGAGCGATCGTGCCGCGGACGGTCCGGCCGGTGCGGGGCGTGATCGCATCGAAGCTACTCGTGATAGAATGGCCCGTGCGGCTCGGTCAGCGAATGGTCCCACGGCATCGCGCGGTGGGTCACCGTCTCGCAGGTCGAGCATTTGTATTCGCGCACCTGATAGCCCTGCACCAGCGGCCGATTGCCGATCAGCTCCAGCGGAAGGTTGCAGGTCGGGCAATGCGGGGTGGTCGTGGTCATGCGCGCCATCCGAATCAGTACACTCCCTAGTCGGCACGATTTCGGGTTCCACCGCCACTGCGATCTCGCGCCGCCGGATTCGCCAAAGGTGCGATATCCGGTCGCAGCCGAAAGTCGCCCCTCGCCGCCTGCCTGCCGGCCACCGGAGCCCTCAACCCTTCCTTAACGACGCGCCGCTATCGTTAACGCAACGTTTATCGGCGCACAGCGCTCCCGGGCCGGGCCATGTATCGGATCGACTTCAACAAGCTGCGCTTCCTGATTTGCGACGACAATCCGCATATGCGGCGCATCCTGCGCACGCTGCTGCACTCGTTCGGCACCCGCGAGGTCTATGAGGCCGAAGACGGCGCCACCGCGCTGGAAATGTACAGCCACTATTCGCCCGACATCCTGATCACCGATTGGGAAATGCCAATCTTCGACGGGCTGGAGCTGGCGCAGATGATCCGGCAGCCGGAAGCCAAGGGCAATCCGTATGCGCCGATCATCATGCTGACCGCGCATTCGGAAAAGCGCCGCGTGACGCTGGCGCGCGATGCCGGCGTCACCGAATTCCTCGCCAAGCCGATCTCGTCGAAGGGCCTGTATCAGCGCATCCTCAACGTGGTGGCGAGCCCGCGCCCGTTCATCCGCACCCGCAATTACTTCGGCCCCGACCGCCGCCGCAACACCACCGCCGGCTATATCGGCCCGGAGCGGCGCCACGGCGGCGAAGCGGACATCATCCAGCAGCCCTCGCTGCTCGATAAGGCCCGGGTCAACACCTAGCAGGCGTTTCGAGAGCCATGAGCAAGCCACGCCCCGGCGACATTCAGGTCGCGACCTTCCCGACCCATCAGGTGATCACCCAGGCCAACCCGCTGCGCCGCGCGATGCGGCGGCTGGCCGAGGACGCCCCGGTTGAGACCGCCGACGATCCGGTGGCGCGCGCCGAAGCCGCGCTGGCCTCGCTGTCCGGCGAGTTCGGCGACTGGATGGCCGAGGAATGCCAGCGGCTCGCCGCCGCTCATGCCGATCTGGTGCGCGATGGCGTCACCAAGGACAGCCGCGCCGCGCTGTTTCGCGCCGCCCACGACATCAAGGGCGACGCCGCCACCTTCGGCTTTCCGGCCGCGGCCGCGACCGCCGCCAGCCTGTGCCGGATCATCGAGCACGCGCCCGATCTCGCCAAAGTCCCGGCCGAACTGATCGCCAACCATGTCGCCGCGATCCAGGCGATCGTCCGCGAAGGCGCCGGCGGCCAGAAGTCCGAGGTGCAGCGGGCGCTGAACCGCAAGCTGCGCGGCGTCGCCGACGACTACCTCGCCGCCGTCAACCGCGATCGCCCCGAACACCTCGAAGCCATCCTCGCCCCGAGCATCGCACCGGACGAGTAGGTCGCCGATGGCTCGTCATTCCGGGACGCCGCGTAGCGGCGAAACCGGAATCCAGAGGCTGTGACGACGCCGAGCTCTCAACAGCGCGAGATTCCGGGTTCGCTTGCTACGCAAGCGCCCCGGAATGACTCATCGTTGGCTTGCAGGGCTGTGCTACGCCGCGACCGGCGTATAGCGCCAGCTGGCTTCTTCGGCGATCACTTCGTCGCGCAGCGCGGCGGCTTCTTCGCGGGCGAATTCGGTGGCGAAGCGGCGCAGCAGGATCAACAGCGGGCCCGCGGCATCCGGATCGGTCTCGCACTGGGTCAGCACCCGCTCGACCATACGGCGGCGCAGCCGTGCGGCGCTGGATTCGTTGGCGACGAAGCCGATCTCGCGCTCGGCGGCAAGCGCGGCGCGGAACGCCGGGAAGACGGTTTCCGGCAGCCCGGCGCGGCCGAGCAGCGCGTTGAGCGACGCGCGGCCGCCGTCGGCGAGCAACGCCGCAACCCGCGCCGGCGCGGTGCCGGAGAGTTCGGCGAGCGCGTGTTCGACCAGCAGGAGATTGCCGGATAGCAGCGCGCGCAGGATCAGTCCCGCAGTCAGCGTGCGGGTCTCGCACAGGTGCCGCATCAACGCCGCCATGTCGGCGCCGCGGGCGCGCGACGCGATCGCGATGGTGGAGCGATCCATCGCCTCGCCGGTCGCGCGCGCGGCGCGGTCGGCGCTGAGCCAGCCGCGTGCCACCACGAATTGCTGCAAGGTGTCGGACAGCTTCGCCACAAGCGCGAGCCGCGTCGCCGCCGGCAGGTCGGGCAGCGCCAGCATCGACTCGCGGATCGCGGCGAGATGGCCGTGACGCTCGACGATGCGGTCCCAGGAGAACGGCGCCAGTTCGGCGTGCGGATTTTCGATCAGCTCCAGCGCCGCGGCGGGTGAGCCGACCTCGGCGATCGCCGCGCACACCGCGGCGGGCAGTTGGAAACGGCGCGCCACCGCGCATTGGACGGCGTTGTCGCCGGTGGCGACGATGTCGACCAGATCGGCGTCGAGCAAGAGCGGCGAGAACTCCAGCACCGGCAGCGCCACCGAGGCCTGATCGGAGGCGAGCGCGCGCACGATCGTCGGCGGGGCGTCGGGATGGGATGCGAACACTTCGGCGATCGCCTGCCGCACCTGGGCAGCGGGATCATCCAGCATCAGCAGCAGTGCGCCTTCGGCGGCGATGCGGTCGTCGATCGTGAGATCGGAAATCAACCAGGCGCGGGCGAGAGCGCGGGTGGCTTCGGCGCGTTCGCCGGCCGGTGCGTGACGGATCCAACTGATGAACTGCCGAACAATCATGACACTTCCGGCCGACGCAACTTCACCTCACGCCTGTTCGGCGCCTCTCATAAACGATCAATAAACCATGCCCCTTAACAAAGGGTTCACCATAACCGGCTGAGTTCGTTGACGTTTCGTTAAGGCTCCACCGTGGGGCGGAAACTTGCCCAACCACAGACGTCCGCGTGCCACCGCGAACTTGAAGCCGCTCCGCGAACGAATAGCTCCGCACGCGATGTCTCGTCGTCTCCGAGCTCGGCAACCAGCAGCTTGCGAAGCCGCGGAAGGCGCCAGACTGCCCACAATCTCGACAGTGTATGATTACAGATTGATCGCTCATCCTGCCGATTTGAATATGCAGTTTTGCACATTGCGTTGCACAATTCGTCATTTTCATCGCGCCGCCGTCAGCGATGATGAGCGAACTAACTAACGACTTCGACCTGATCAGCAGGAGAGCGCCGTGCAAACAGCCATCTCGAAAGCCACCACAGCAAGGTTGCGACGCGCGACCGAACTCGCTGTCGGTCCGCTGCTGCTGTTCGGCGTCTGGTGGCTCGCCGCGCGTGGCGGCTGGGTCAACAAGGATCTGCTGCCCTCCCCGGTCGACACCCTTCGCGACACCGCTGCTGCGATCTGGTCCGGCAGCATGACCAAGGATTTCTGGCACACCATGGTCCGCGTCGCTTACTCGATCGCGATTGCGATCGTCGCGGGCGTACCGGTCGGCATCGTGCTCGGTGCCAAGGCAGCGGTGTATCGCTCGGTCGAATTCATCGTCGACTTCTTCCGCTCGACGCCGGCGACCGCGATGTTTCCACTGTTCCTGCTGCTGTTCGGGCTCGGCGATCTCGCCAAGATCGCTGTGGCGGCATTCGCAGCGTGGCTGGTGATCGTGTTCAATGTCGCCTACGGCGTGATGAATGCGCGGCAGACCCGCATCCTCGCCGCGCGCTCGATGGGCGCGTCCTCGCTGCGCATCTTCCGCGACGTCATCTTCTTCGAGACCTTGCCGCAGACCTTCATCGGGCTCCGCACGGCGGTGTCGCTAGCGCTGGTGGTGATCATCGTCGCCGAGATGTTCATCGGCGCCACCGACGGCATGGGCCACCGCATCATCGATGCGCAGATCTCCTACTCGCTCACCGACATGTACGGCTCGATCCTGATCGCCGGCGCGATGGGCTACGGCCTCAATCTGATCCTGCTGTTTATCGAGCGCTCGATCATCCACTGGTCGGGCAAATGATCCGCACCGCTGCCCTCGTTCACAAGGAGACGACGATGTCCAAATCATTCCTGCTGGCCGCCACGCTCACGGCTGCGCTCTCGACCGTCGGCGGCGCGCACGCGGCCTGCGACAAGATGGACAAGGTCACTGCGGCCTGGCTGCCGATCATGCAGACCACCGCGTACTACGTCGCGCTCGATCAGAAGCTGTTCGAGAAGGCCTGCATCGAGATCGACTCCGCCAAGATGGAATCGCCGAACCAGATCATCGACGCGCTGATCGCCGGCCGCGCCGATTTCGGTCCGCCCGGCGCTGCCGCCGGCATCGCGATGATCGCGGAGTCGAAATTTCCCGGCAAGCTGAAGGTCTTCGGACTGCAGGGCGGCGGCATCAAGGTCGACCGCATCAACGACGGGCTGATCGTCAAGCCGGACAGCACCATCAAGAGCTTCGCCGATCTCAAGGGCAAGACGCTCGGCCACGTGCCCGGCATCCAGTGGCGAACGATCTCCCGTCATATGGTGAAGGCGGCGGGCCTCGATCCGGATAAGGACGTCAAGCTGGTCGATCTCGCGGTCTCGATGCAGGTGCCGGCGGTCGTCGGCGGCACGGCCGACGCCACGCTGTCGCTGGAGCCGGTCGGCTCGATCGCGGTCGCGTCCGGCAAGGCCAAGCGCGCGATGACCAATCCGGTTGCCAGCGTGATCGCCGATCCGTTCTATTCCGGCGCCTCGGTGATGACGACCAAGTTCATGACAGAGCGCCCCGACGTCGCCCGCCGCGTCGTTGCGGTGATCGATCAGGCCACCGACCTCGTCAACGCCGACTTCAACAAATACAAAGCGGTGCTGCCGGCCTACACGCCGATCAAGGCCGATCAGCTCGATCTGGTGGCGCAGCCTTACTTGCGCGGCTTCAAGGATCTCAACGACACGGACGTCAAATCTTATCAGGCGCTGGTCGATGTGTTCATCGCCGAAGGCGTGGTGCCGGGGCCGATCAACGTTCGCGAGAAGCTGCTGACCAAGGCGGATCTCGGCGAATGAGGCCGAGCAGCGTCCTCCAATTGCGGCCGGAGCCGATGACCGAAACTGCACCGACGCCCCCCGCCGCGAAGCCCGGTCGGCAGGCGAAGATGACGATCCGCGGCCTGCGCAAGACGTTCAACGACGCCGTCATCTACGACGGCTTCGATCTGGACTTGCCGCTCGGCCAGTTCATCTCGGTGTTCGGTCCCAACGGCTGTGGCAAGAGCACGCTGATCAACATGATCTCGGGCTTGATGCCGATGGACGCTGGTGAGGTGCTGTACGACGGCCAGCGCATCAGCGAGACGCGGATCTCCTACGTATTCCAGAACTATCGCGAGGCGCTGTTTCCCTGGCTGAAGGCGATCGACAACATCCACTACCCGCTCAAGGTGATGGGCGTGCCGCGCGCCGAGCGCAAGCGGCGGATCGAGAAGCTGCTGGCCGAGTTCGAGATCCGCATCGATCTCAATGCCTATCCCTACACGCTGTCGGGCGGGCAGCAGCAGACGGTGTCGATCCTGCGCGCATTGGTGACCGAGCCGGAGGTGTTGTTTCTCGACGAGCCGTTCTCGGCGCTCGACTACGAGATGACGATGTCGATGCGCGAGCAGCTGCAGAAGATCTTCATGAAGACGAAGACCACGATGCTGCTGGTGTCGCACGACCTCGACGAGGCGATCGAGCAGGCCGACAAGCTGGTGCTGCTGACGCGGCGCCCCACCAAGGTCGCCGAAATCGTCGAGATCGGTCTGCCGTGGCCGCGCGACCGCGCCGTCACCACCGGCGATGCGTTCATGACGCTCAAGCGTCACTGCCTCGATCGCTTCTGGCAGGAAGTGAAGAAATGACGGGCGCCGGCTGAGCCGGGCCTGAAAGATCCGAACCACCCCTACAATCTGGAGACTGACATGACGAAGCGCCGGTTTCGCGCCGCTGCGGTGCAGACACTCGCCAAGTTGGGCGATTTCGATTTCAACATTGCGCTCGCGACGGCTTACGTCGAGGACGCGGTCCGGCAGGGTGCCGAGCTGATCGTGTTCCCGGAATGCATGGACACCGGCTATCTGTTCGACTCGCCGGAGCATTGCCGCGAACTGGCCGAGACGCTGACCGACGGTCCGTTTGTGAAAGCGCTGGCGGCGCTCAGCCGCAAGCACGGCGTCTATATCGCCAGCGGCATCACCGAATGGGATCCGGCCAAAGAGAAGATCTTCAACACCGGCATCATGTTCGATCGCAAGGGCGAGGTCGCCTGCCACTATCACAAGCAGTTCCTCGCCACCCACGACCAGAACTGGTTCGCGTTCGGTGAGCGCGGCTGCCCGGTGGTCGACACCGACCTCGGCAAGATCGGCCTCTTGATCTGCTTCGACGGCCGCATCCCCGAGATCTTCCGCGCCATGACGATGCAGGGCGCCGAGGTGATCGTCGACATGGCGAACTTCTTCGCGATGGACCAGGCCGACATGTGGGGCCCGGCGCGCTCTTACGAAAACGGCGTCTGGCTGGTGGCCGCCACCAAGGCCGGCTATGAGCGTTCGATCTACTATCCGGGCGGCAGCATGATCGTCGATCCGAACGGCCGCGTGCTCTCCAAGGTGCCGTACGACACCCACGGCCTATCGATCGCTACCATCGATCTCGACGCCGCTGCCGACAAGTCGATCTACACCGCCAACGACAAGATCGCCGATCGCCGCCCCGAGACCTACGGCATCATGGCGCTGCCCTATGAGAAGACCCCGGTCTATGGCGTCGCCGATCGTCCGCTGATCCCGTCGAAATCGGTGACCAAGGTGGCGGCGGTGCAGATGCACGTGACGCCCGAGTGCAGCGTCGCGGAGGTGCTCGACATGGTCGACCACACCGCCAAGCTCGGTGCCAAGGTGATCACCCTGCCCGAATACGCGTTCAGTGCGCAGTACATCCTGACGCCCGCGGAAGCGGCTGCGGCCGCCGATCAGGCCGCGGCCAACCTTGCCGCAGTGGCAAAGATCAGCGCGCGCTACGGCTGCCTGATCGCCGCGCCGATCGTCGAGCGTGCCGCTGCGGGGCTCTATGTCACCACCGTGCTGATCGGCCCGGACGGCAAGGAGATCGGCCGCTATCGCAAGACGCATCTCACCGCCGAGGAGCGCAAATGGGCCGTCGCCGGCTTCGACTATCCGGTGTTCGACACGCCGTTCGGCCGCATCGGCGTGATGTCGGGCTATGACGCGGTGTTTCCGGAAACCTCGCGCTGCCTCGCGATCGGCGCGGCCGACATCATCCTATGGCCGGCGGCGCTGCGTGAGCCGTTCGAACGCGAACTGCTCGCTGTACCGCGTGCCGAGGACAATCGGGTCGCGATCGTGCTCGCCAACCGGGTCGACAGCCCCTACCCCGGCGGCAGCGTGGTGATCCCGCCGACTGGCTTCCCGCAGTGGGACATCAACATCGCAGCGCCGCGCGTCATGAAGCTCGGCGCGGTGATGCCCAAGCACATCGATCTGGCGGTCTGCCGCCAGAAGATGATGATCCCGAAGGTCGACATGTTTGCAAACCGGCTGGTGGAGACGTACGCTCCCATCGTCGCGGCGTAGTCCCGTTCGGTGGCTGTCCGGACACAAACGGAAGGTCGGCGCATCGGCGCCGGCCGTGCCGGGGAGACCGCAGCGGGCGTGGCGAAGACTCAGCGCACCATCAGGTACGACTGGAACGACGTCGTCTATTTCCTCGAAGTGGCGCGGCAGCGCAGTCTGGTCCGCGCCGCCGCCAAGCTCAAGGTCGACCACACCACCGTCAGCCGCCGCGTCCGCGAGCTGGAGCGCAGCCTCAATTCGACACTGTTCAAGCGCAGCAAGTCGGGCTTCACGCTGACCGAGATCGGGATGCGGCTGCTGCAATATGCCGAGGGCATGGAAAGCCAGGCGAACTCGATCGTCGAGGCGATCGGGACCGATACCGCCGATGCCGGCGGTGCGGTGCGGATCGCCGCGATGGAGGGGATCGGCAGCTTTTATCTCACGCGCTGCATCGCCGACTTCAACCGGATCTACCCGTCGATCCAGATCGAGCTGATCACCGACACGCGGCTGCTCGACCTCAGCCGGCGCGAAGCGGATATCTTCGTCAGCTTCTTCCGGCCGCACGGAAAGCGACTGTCGATCAAGAAGGTCGGCGAATTCCGGATCTCGCTGTACGCGACGGATGCGTATTTCGGAGGCCGAAGCCCACCGACAACGGTGAAGGATCTGGAAACCCACGCCTTCATCGATTTCATCGAGGACTACATCTACAGCAAGGAAAACCGCTGGCTGTCCGACGTGCTACGGCCGCCGCACACGATCTTCCGCAGCACCAGCCTGGTGGCACAGTCGATCGCCGTGTCGGCCGGCCAAGGGATCGCAATGCTGCCATCCTACGTGGCGTCCGGCAATACCGAGCTAATTCCGGTGATGCCCGAACTGTTCACCACGCGCGACATCTGGCTGTCGGTCCACGAAGACCTGCTTCACGTCGCGCGGATCAAGGCGGTCACGACGTTTCTTGAAAAGCGGATCGAAGCCGACAAGGCGTTCCTGAACTCGGTGCAAAATCAGCGCAGTCGCCGCAAGCGGAATGGCTGAACTAAGCTCAGCTCGCGAACGTGCCGTTGCGATCGCTGAACAGATCGAGCGGAGTCGGCGTGCGGACTTCGGGAGTCCGCGGCAGATCCGGTAGCGCGGTCTGTGACGGAATCGTCGTCTGTGACGGCATGGCCGTCTGCGACGGAGAGGTCCACAGCGATTGCACCGCGGGCGATACAGGTTCGGCGCGGTCGCCGCCGAGGAACAGCGAACGGAACATCGGCTCGTTGCCGCGCTGTGATGTCGCGGTGCGCGTTGCGTCGCTGCCTTGCGCGGGCGTGACGTTGCGTACGTCCGGGAAGCTCGCCAGATACGCGGCGTTGTCGACCGGCACTTGCGGTGCGGCCGAAGCCAGCGTCACCGGCAGGCCGGCGACCGAGGCGATCGCGCTCTGCGTTGCGGGTGCATTGGCGGCCGCCTCGTAGCGCGTCGCGAGATTGGAATACACCTCGGAGACGCTGCGGGCGTTGCCGGAGCGGTCGTAGAAGATCGACTGGTTGGCCGCCGCCGCCGAGGGAAACAGTGCGGCACCGGCGACGTTGGGGGTGTCGCTCGCGGCGTTGATCAGCTTGGCGGCACCGGCCACGCCCATGAAGTGCGCCATGTAGAGTTCGGCATCCGACGGGCGGCGGCCAATCTCGCCGGTGAGCTTGAAGCTGTTCGACTGCGTCAGCACCCCGGCCATCGCCGAGGACACCACCGGATCGTTGCGCAGATTCATGATCGCGGCGCGCGCCGACGGGTCGCTGACCGAATAGCTGCCCGAAGCCGAGCGGGTGATGGAATCGGCATATTGGCCGTAGCCGAGCTGCGCGCCGGCTTCCTTCACGGTGCCGAGCCAGGTCTGCTCGATGAACTGGAACAAGCCCTGTGCCGATGAAGTGCTGGCCTGAGCGGTCGGGTTGAAGTCCGACTCCATCTTGGCGGTGGCGAGCAGATACTGGAAGCTGGTGCCGGTGGCGCCGGCAGCCTGCTTGATCGCGCCGGCGACCTTGGTCCGCGCCGGATCGACGATCATCACCGCCGGATTTGAAATCTCGACCGTCATAGCCCCTGCCCGCTCTCCGCTGCGAGCGCCCTTCCGTGACGGCGACCCTGCGGGATTATGGTTAACGCAGTATTAACGACCGAAACCCGATACAGCCTAGGCGGGCGTTTTGACGCCCGCTTAACCTAAGATGGCTAGCCTCATGCCAGTCCGCTCGGAGTTTGACCGGGGCGCAGAGTCATCGGGAGAAAGCCATGACCGCGATCACCAACTCCACCACCGCTGGGACCTCGGCCTTTTTGGCGAGCCAGGCGCAGGCCGGCGCGATTCCATCCGCCACCGCATCGACAACATCGCAATCGGCCACCACCGCGGCCACGGGTGCGGTCGACACCGTCACGCTGTCCGACCGCGCCAAAGCGATTCTCGACAAGGCCAAAGCCGACAAGGCGGCCACCGAACAGCTCGCGCTGTCGTTCGACGAGAGCCTGCAGAAGCGTACCGATGCCTTGACCGCCAAGCTCACCGACGCGTTCAAGAAATTGAACGTCAATCTCGATGACGCCGTCAGGCTGCAGGTCGACAAATTCGGCAACGTCACCGCCGAAGGGCCCTGGAAAGCGAAGATCGAGAAGTACTTCGCCGACAATCCTGACGTCGCCAAGGAGCTGAAGGAAATCTCCGGGCTGAACGCGCTGAAGGCGGCAAACGCCGCGCTCGAGCTCTACAACAAGGAAAAGGGCTCCAGCGCCCCGGGCAGCAAGCAGCAGCAAACCGCCTGGAGCAACTACAACGCCCGCTCGATGAATATTCAGACGCTGTCGGGTGTGATCAGCCTGAAGGATGGCCAATTGCGATCGGCCGCGCTGGATTACATCGACAGCATTGCAGATCCGACCGGCGCGAAGGCCGGTCCGGACTTGGTGCAGCAGCAGCGTGAGGTCGCCAGCCGGCTGGCCTGATCCGCAGGGCTATTTGCCGTAGACCTTGTCCGGGTCGAACTTGCGCTCGGAGTCGGTTTCGATCAGCACCGGCGCGCCGTCGCCGCCGCGGTCGATGCGGCGGTAGAAGCAGGAGTGGCGGCCGGTGTGACAGGCGGCGCCGCCGGTCTGGTCGACCTTGATCCACACCGCGTCCTGGTCGCAGTCGACCCGCATCTCCAGCACCTTCTGGATGTGGCCGGAGGTCTCGCCCTTCTTCCACAGCCGCTTGCGCGAGCGGCTGTAGTACCAGGCCTCGCCGGTCTGGATGGTGCGGTCGAGCGCTTCGTCGTTCATAAACGCGACCATCAGCACGTCGCCGGTCCGCGCATCGGTGGCGACGCAGGTGACGAGCCCGTGCGCGTCGAATTTCGGGCGCAGCACAACGCCTTCCTCGACATCATCGGGCGCAACGGGTGAAGAACTTGAACGCGATTCGCTGGACACGATTGAATTGCCTTGCAGGACTCGCGCGTTAGCCGCGGTCCCTGACCATCGACATGAACCGCGCCTGCTCCGCCGGATTGTCGCGGAACACGCCGGTGTAGCGGCTGGTGAAGGTGGTGGCGCCCTTCTTGGCGATGCCGCGCACCGACATGCAGGTGTGCTCGGCTTCGAGCAGCACCGCGACGCCACGCGGCTTCAGCACCTCGTCGATCGCGGCGGCGATCTGCGCGGTTAGATGCTCCTGAGTCTGCAGGCGGCGGGCGAAGATGTCGACCAGTCGCGCCAGCTTCGACAGCCCGACCACGCGCTCCACCGGCGTATAGGCGATGTGCGCCTTGCCGTAGAACGGCATCACGTGGTGTTCGCAGTGCGAGGTGAAGCTGATGTTGCGGACCAGGACGAAGTCGTCATAGCCGGCGGTCTCGCCGAAGGTGCGCTCCAGCACTTCCTTCGGACACTGGTGATAGCCCTGGAACAGTTCGTCATAGGCTTCGACCACCCGGCGCGGGGTGTCGAGCAGGCCCTCGCGCTCGGTGTTCTCGCCGATATAGGACAGCAGCGTCTTCACCGCGGCTTCCGCCTCGGCGCGCGACGGGCGCGGCTGATCGGGCTGCACCGCGACTTCGAGGAACTCGGACGGATCGAGCTCGGCGGGCTGGAATTCGGGGCGGCCTTCGGCCGGCTTGGTGCCGCGGATCGGCTTGATTTTGGCGTCCATCTTCTCTCCGTTCGACCGGCCTTGTTGGGCCGGATGTGTCACCGGGCAGACGGGCGGACAACAGCCGGTCGTCTTGATCCCTTCGGCGAGCCCGGCCGGCCAAGTGTTTGACCGATTTCGGCTCGCGGCCTCCGCGCGGCACAGTCAGCCGCACGGCGAGGCTTCATTTCGAAAGCCACGCTTCCTATATAAGACGGCAAGCCGGAACCGCCAAGGTCGCCGCCTCCGGGCGACCGGCGTGCCCAGCGCCGGCATCGGAATTCGCGGCATGCTCAACGACGTCTACAACAAGCGCATCATCGAACTGGCCGGCAATATTCCGCGGATCGGGCGACTGGAGCATCCCGACGCCAGCGCCACCGCGCATTCCAAACTGTGCGGCTCGACCGTGACGATCGACCTCAAGATGGACGGCGACACCGTCACCGACTTCGCCCACATCGTCAAAGCCTGCGCGCTCGGCCAAGCCTCGTCGTCGATCATGGCGAGCCACGTGGTCGGCTCGACCGCCAGCGAACTCAAAGCGTTGCGCGAGACCGTGCGCAAGATGCTAAAAGAGAACGGCGCCCCACCCGACGGCAAATGGGCCGACATCGCGATGCTTGAGCCGGTCCGCGACTACAAGGCCCGCCACGCCTCGACGCTGCTGACCTTCGACGCGGTGGTCGACGCGATCGGACAGATCGAAGCGCAAAACGACGGCGCCAAGGCGACAGCCTAAGCACCCCTCCACGAGTCATTCCGGGGCACGCGCGGAGCGCGTGAACCCGGAATCTCGACTTTGTGAAAGACAACGCACAGCAATCTCGGGATTCCGGGTTCGCTCGCTGTCGCGAGCGCCCCGGAATGACGTTGCTTGGTTCAGTGCCCCGGCTGCGCCGCGGCGGTGCCGCCGGTCGGGAGCGCTTCGGCGGTCTTGGTGGCGGCCGCCGGCTGCGGGGTGAAGCGGTCCTGGACCGGCTTCGGCTCGGCCGATGCCACGGTCTTGGCCGATGCACCGGCGAGGCCGGGCAACAGATCGGCGATCGCCTGGGTGGTGATCAGGTTGGTGTCACGCAACTCCTGCCGTGACAGCTCGTGCAGGTCTTCCCACGGCGGCACGCTGAGGGCGAGCGACAGCAGATCGCCGGTGCCGCCCATCTCGAACGTAAACTTCGCCAACCGGCCGATGTCGCGCTCGACGATCGACATGTCCTGTGCGGTGTAGCTGGCGGCGCGGGCATCCTCGGCGCGGTCGCCCATCCAGATCTGGTGAACCCGGACATGGGCGCCTTCCGGCACATAGCGGGAGTTGCCGGCGAGCAGCAGGAACACGCACATCGATTCGCAGTAGGCGCCGGGCTCGATCCGGGCGCGGCTGCCGAGCGGCGACGCCGACGGCACGCTGGTGCCGACCGTGGTGGCCAGCCCGAGCTTGCGCCAGCGCCGGCCGAGCGTGATGGCGTCGTTGACCGAGCCACCGCTCGAATCCAGCACAACGGTGGCGCCGCCGAGCTTGCGATCGCGGGCGAAGTCCTCGAAATCCTTCGGGGTGTCGGTGGTGACAATGCCGATGGCGCTGATCCAGCCGCCGCAATCCGGATCACAGGCGACCCAGCCGAACTTCATCGGCTGCCGCCGCGCTTCGAGACTGGCGGCGCCGGCCGTGACAGGAATGCTGCTGTCGGCTGCGAACCCGAGTAGAACGATGCCGAGCGTTGCGACCAGCCCCAGCGCCCCACCGTTCAGACAAGAAAGAACTGCGCGTCCCAACCTGGCTTCCTTCGCTCCGGCAGCAACTGCGTCACAAGTTCCAACGCGAATCTGTCACGTGTCTGTTACTTAACCGTTGTGAAAAAGCTAACTTTGATCAACCGCAAACACCACCGCGTTTTGCTGCGATGCGCTCAACAGCGCGCGAGTTTCGGGTGAAGTGTTGCGCAAATGTCGGCGCCTCGCGGTTCCCCGCAACGGAACCGCGCAAACCGCCGCTCATCGAAACGGCATCTGCTCATGCAACTACCAAGTCACGGAACTGATTGGATCGCAGCGGTGCTGCGACTGCCGCGGAACATCGGGCGTGGACTGATATGGCTGTATCGTCACACGCTTTCGCCGCTGGTTGGCTACAACTGCCGGCACTATCCGACCTGCTCGATGTACGGGGACGAAGCGATCAGCAGATTCGGACTGTGGGCGGGCGGCTGGATGACGCTGGCGCGACTGTTGCGCTGCCAGCCGTGGGGCACGTCCGGGATCGATCTGGTTCCGCAAGTCCCGCCGCCCGGCGCACATTGGTATCTGCCGTGGCGCTACGCCCGCTGGCGCGGCGTCAACGCGCCGCCGCCGGATGTTGCCGCGCCATGCGGCTGCGGCTCACATTCGCAGCTTACGCCGCACTGACACCGATGCGGCCGAGACCCGGCAGTTTGACCGCCGGCCGGCGCAGGTCGAGGCCGATGACGGCGCCGAGCACGTTGAGTTCGAGACCCTCGATCCAGCCGAGCGTCAGGCCGAGATAACCGCCGAGCGTGGCGCGGACACCGGTGCCGGACGGCGTCACGGCAACCCAGCCGCCGTCCCATGGATAGTCCTTGCCGATGGCGGTCGGCGGCAGCGTGGTGCGCAGTTCCGGGACCGCCGCGATCACCGCAGCCACGAAGGTATTGGAGTTCGGTCCCGGCCAGGCGCGATAGTCGCCGTACGCGGCGAGCTTGTAGCCTTTCACCGCGGCCTCGATCTTCGGGATCATCGCCGCGGCGGCCTCGCCGTCGGCGGCCGCGATCAGCTGTGGCTCGTCGCCAAACCAGCGACCGTCGGCGACGAAACCGTTGACGCGGATCGGTGTGCCCCACGCGGTGTAGTCGTAGCGGGTGTAGCGCGATGCGTTCGCCTGCTTCACCACGATCCAGCTGTGCACGGCGAAGATGCCGCGCCAGCGCACCGTACGCGCGGCAAACACCCGCACCACCGCATCGGGATTCTGCGCCGCTGGCGGCAACAGCCCGGCGCTGGAACGGTCGGCGCTCTGCCAGTCGACGCTGCGATCGCCCAGCCAGTATTTTCCGGCCGACACGGCGATCGGCACGATCAGCAACAACAACAGGATCAGCACAAAACGTCTCACGTGGGGATGGTCAATGCGAAGGAGGACACCGAAGAATATAGACGGCACCCCTGCGCTCGCCAGAACCGATCACGCGGACGTGCAGGAACGGCGCGTTGTTAGCAGCGCCGAGAGGATCACCACACTGCCGCTGCGAGCGCTGCGATCAGCGCCGGCGGCGTCACCACGAGGCCGAGCTTAAGGAACCGCCAGGCCGAGACTTCGATCTGGTTCCGGCGCAGCACCACCAGCCACAGGATGGTGGCGAGCGAGCCGGTGACCGAGAAGTTCGGCCCCAAATCGACGCCGATCAGCAGCGCCGCGATGGTCTCACGCGGCAGGTGATTGTCGGCTGCGACCGAGCCGGCGACGAGGCCGACCGGCAGATTGTTGCCGATGTTGCAGGCGATCGCGGTGACGATGCCGGCCGCCCACGAACCGAGCCGCGGCGCATCCGCCACCGCCTCGCGCAGCAGGCCGCCGAGCGCTCCGATCACGCCGGTGCGGCTCAGCGCCTCGACCATCACAAACAGGCCAGCAACCAGCGGCACCACGCTCCACGATACGCCCTTCAGTACGGGAACCGGCGACTGCCGAGCGACCGCCAACACCACCGCAGTAGTGACGAGGCCGCACACGAAGGTCGGCAGCCCGAGCGCGACATCGAGCGCCGAAGCCGTCAGCAGCACGATCGCGATCGCGCCGATGCCGACGGCGGCGAGCTTGCCGCCGCGCGACAGATGCGGCGTCTCGACTCGCATCTCGATCCTCTGCGCGGCGAGCGAACGGCGCAGCGCCAGACGCAGCACCAGATAGGTCGCGACGATCGCCGCCAGCGACGGCAGCGTGAATTGCTGCAGCCAGCCGCCGAGATGCGGCATGTGCTCGCCGAACACCACCAGGTTGGCCGGGTTGGCGATCGGCAGCACGAAGCTCGCCGCATTGGCGATGAAGGCGCAGACGAACAGATACGGCAGCGGCGCAGCGCCTGCCGCACGCGTCGCCGCATACACCGCCGGGGTCAATACGATCGCGGTGGCGTCGTTCGAGAGCAGCGCCGTCACGAACACGCCGACGACATACACCAAAAGGAACAGCCGCTGCGGCGAACCGTGCGCGTGTTGGACCGCGAACGCCGCGAGATAATCGAACAGCCCCTCGCGCTGAGCCAGTTCGGCGATCAGCATCATGCCGATCAGGAACAGATATACGTCGATGCCGTTGCGCACGCCGGCGAGCGCGTCCTGCCACGACAGCAAACCGAGCACGACTAGCGCCACCGCGCCCGCGACCGCCCATACCGCTTCGGGCCAGCGCAGCGGCCGAATGATAACCCCTGCGGTGGCGAGGGCGACGATACTCCAGGTCAGAACAGAATCGTGGGAGAGCATGAAACTTGGCATTGCGAAGTGGAACATCAAGCTGAAGGAAGCGGAACTAATCGATAAGCGATGATGCTGCGATTGTCTCTATCGGTACGGTTGCAGTCCCTGCAGGCAGCGCGCGACAATATAGTCCTTGTATGACAGGGGCAGATGCTATACGGTTTGGTTATTCGATTAGCCGCTGTGCCTTTCTGAATGCGCCCGCGGGCTCCTTCCCAAAGTCATCGATTAGTTGAAACGTCACGTGCCACGTTGGCGCGGACGATGTGCTTTGGAGAATGGAAATGACGACTGGTACCGTAAAGTGGTTCAACGGCCAAAAGGGTTTTGGCTTCATCGCGCCGAACGACGGCGGCAACGACGTGTTCGTGCACATCAGCGCGGTTGAGCGCGCCGGGCTGTCCGGCCTCGCCGAAGGCCAGCAGGTCTCGTTCGAGGTGAAGGTTGACAGAATGCGCGGCAAGAGCAGCGCGGAAAATCTCGCGCTGGCTTGATCCGGCGTCTCCGTTTCACGGATGTACTGAAACGGCAGATGGGCCCGTTCGATCCCTGCGATCGAGCGGGTTTTGCCGCGCGTGCCGAAGGAGACGGATATGACTGACAAGAAGACCACCACTCCCTCCCCGACCAGCATCGAACGGGCTCGCCGCAAGGCGCTCGAACAGCAGGAAGGCGCGCAGCGGATGGCGGAGGTCGCACGCGAAGGCGTCGCGCTTCGCAAGAACATGGAGCGGCTGCGCGCGCTGCGGCTCGCCCGCGAGGCCGAACAGGCCGCTGCGGCGGCTTCGGCAGATCCATCGGCGGCCACGCCGAAGAAGCGGGCGCGCAAGACGTCCGTAAGCTGACGCGTGCGGAGTGCTGCTTGCGCGGTCCCGGCTGGAGACGACGATGGCGACCGCCGACGATTTCAAGCTGATCCGCGATATTCAGACCAACGGCGGCCGCCGCCAGGTGTTCGGCGCGCGCGAGCAGAAGCCGTTCGAAAATCTCGTCGAGCTCGGCTGGCTGAAGCGCTCCTCGGTCGATCCCCGGTCGACGCACTATCAGATCACCGAGCGCGGCACCGCCGCTGCGCTCAGAAGCTGACGCAGCTCGGCCGCACCGAGATCATCACCGCCTGCTGCTTGAAACGCTGCTTATAGGCGTCGGCGATGGCGCTCAGCGCCGCGCGCTTGGCCGGATCCTCGGCGAACACCAGCGTCACCAGCTTGGCCTTTTCCCGAACGATGTGGCCGCGCTCGCTGTCGCGCCACTGCCCGACGCTATCCACCACCGTCAGCCCATCCGGAAACCGCGGCGTGATTTCTTCCGCGGTGAAACGCTTGAACTCGGCATCGCTGACGCCGAGCCGGTCGCCGATATTGCGGCCGAATGCCAGTTCGGCACTCAGCATCGGCTGCGATGGCGGCAGACACGCCGGCGCCGGCAACGTCGCGCAACCGCCGAGCGACGCCGCAGCAAAGCAGGCTATCAGCAGCCGTGTCAGGACCGGCTTCGGCATCTTCTCTCAACCTCGTCGCAGCGTCTTCAGATAAGCGCATAGCATGTCGCCGACCGCGTCCGCATACGCGGTGATCTCGGCCGCCGTGCGCGGGCGGCTGGAGAAGTCCTTGCCGAGCGCGGCGATCGTGCGGCTGATCAGCTCCGCCGCCCGCAGGCGCGCGGCCTCGGAGCTGTTCGGCGCCGCCTCCTGCAGAAACGCCGCCATGGTGCCGTCCATTGCCTTGCGGGCCGCACGGGCTTCAGGCGCGTCGCGATACAAAGGCGCAGCATCATCGAGCGCGCCGCGCACTTCGGCTTCGTCGCATTCCGATTGGATGAAGGCATGCACCAGCCGCCGCAGCCGCTGCGGCGGCGGATCGCGCCGATCCTCGAGGATGTCGCGCAGCATCTCCGAGGTCTGCCGCCACTCGTCGCTCTGCAGCCGGAACAGGATCGCAGCCTTGTTGGGGAAGTACTGATACAGCGAGCCGACACTGACGCCGGCTTTGTCGGCGACCCGCGCGGTGGTGAAGCGCTGCGCGCCCTCTTTCGCCAAAACCTGAACAGCCGCCTCCAGAATGGCCGCGACCAGCTCGGTCGAGCGCGCCTGCTGCGGCTGTTTTCGCGAGGAAATTGAGCCACTTCGGAGTTCGGTCATCGGCGCCTCGGGGAATGCGATTAGCGAATGCGAATATTTATTCGTATTTCTGAGGACGCGCAACATCGCGCTGATCACTCCCTTTTGGAGTTCGCCATGACCACCCTCACCACCTCACCGCTGGCCCCGCTGCTGACGCGGCTGTTCGACGAAGCCGAAGCCACACAGCCGCAGCTCGATCAGCTCGCACCCGACACGATGCGGCTGATGCGTAGCAAGACCGACTACGCGACGCTATACGGCCGGTTGAAAGACTACGCCCTCGCGGTGTCGCCTGAGACCGGCGTGCTGCTCTACATGCTGGCGCGAGGCTGCCGAGCCCGGAGCATCGTCGAGTTCGGCACCTCGTTCGGCATTTCGACGCTGCATCTGGCCGCAGCGCTGCGCGACAATGGCGGCGGCCGGCTGATCACCACCGAGTTCGAGCACGCCAAGCTGGTCCGCGCCGAGGCCAATCTCGAAGCCGGCGATCTCGCCGATCTGGTCGAATTCCGCGAAGGCGATGCGCTGCAAACTCTCAGCAAGGATCTGCCCGACCGCATCGATCTCGTGCTGCTCGACGGTGCCAAAGCGCTGTATGCGGATATTCTCGACCTGCTCGAAAGCCGGCTTTCGCCCGGCGCGCTGATCGTCGCCGACAACGCCGATCACTGCCCGGACTATCTCGCCAGGGTGCGCGATCCGGCGAACGGCTATCTGTCGGTGCCGTTCGCCGACGAGGTCGAGCTGTCGATGCGGCTCGGCTGATACTACAGACGGGGCCTGCGCCCCGCGGTCTGCCGCCGGCAGCGCCGGCCGTAAGCGTTCAACGTCAATCAACGCACGTCCCGATCCATCGCGGTCGGCGTGCTCTGATGACGCCGCCGATCGCGGATCAGCCTGGAGACTCCCATGGCCGTCCGTTCGATCGATGCCTCGCCTGCCCCCGCCCTGTCGCTGCGCCGCCGTCTGGCGCTGCACACCTGCCTCGCCTTCACCGCCATCGCGGTGCTGATCCCGCCGCACGCCTCGCCGACCCACGCGCCGCTGCTGATCGGCACGCGGCTGCTGCTGGGCGTGATCAACTATGTGAGACGTCGCAGCGCAGCGCGATGCGGCTGCGGCGCGCTCAAGCGCTGCGGTCGCGGGTCGCGGCCACCACCATGCACAGCGCCAGACCCAGCACCGCGGTGGAGACGTAGCCGTTGACATGCAGCAGCCCGGCCGCGAACAGCGTGCCGCCGATCGCCGAGCCGATCGCCTGGCCGACATATAGCACCGACGTATTCAGCGACACCGTCGCGCCGGCGAGCGTCGGATCGGCCGTCACGAGGCGCACCTGCTGCATCGAGTTCGAGGCCGCAAAGCCGAGCCCCCACACCGCCACCGCAGCGGCCATCACGCCGAAATGCCCGGCCCCGAAGGTCCAGCCGAGGATGCCGGCCAGCATCAGCGAGGTGAACAGCGCCGAAGTGCGGTATGCGCCCCAGCCGTCCACGATGCGACTGGCGATGACGTTGCCGACGAAGCCGCAGACGCCGTAGATCGCAAACACCAGCGCGATCTCGCGCGGCCCGGCGCCGGTCAGGCCGGTGAGCAGCGGCCCGAAAAAGGTGAACACCACGAACTGTCCGGAGGTCTGCAGTGACGACACCCCGAGCAGCGTCAGGATGCGGCGGTTGCGCCCCACCGCGGCCCAGGTGCGCAGGCTCACCGGCGCCGCAGTCAGGCCGCCCGGCAGCCGCAGCCAGAGCAGGATGAAACTGATCAGGCCGATGCCGCCGACGGTGAGATAGGCGCCGCGCCAGCCGGCATGATCGGCCGCGAAGGTGACCAGCGGGACGCCGAGCGCCACCGCCAGCGACCAGCCGAGAAACACATAGGCCATGGTGCCGCCGCGGCTTTCCGGCGGCACGATCAGCGCCACCGCGCCAGCGGCCTGCGGCGTGTACAGCGCGCCGACCGACAGCATCGCCAGCCGCAGCACCAGCAGCACGGCATAGTTCGGCGCAAAGGCGGAGGCGAGATTGCCGAGCGCCATCACCGCCAGCGTCGTCGTCAGCAGCAGCCGGCGATCAATCCGGCTGGTCAACCAGGCGGTGAGCGGCGAGCCGATGCACAGCACGATCGCCCCGAAGGTGATCAGCAGGCCGGCGTCGCGGATCGTCACCCCGAGCCCGGCCGCCAGATCCGGCAACATGCCGGCGGGCGCCAGAACCGAGGTTCCGGTGACGAAATTGCCGAGCATTAGGGCGGTGGGGGCGAACGAGCGGGACACTCCCGAACGCTAGCAGGATTTTCATGCAAGTGCATTAAAATTCTGCGCAAAGAGAATTCTGCGCAAAGAGTAAGGCTTCACCCAGGACGGATCCTGAAACAGATAGAGGAGCAAAAATCCTCCTCAAACGTAAAATCTAACCGAGACGTCGCTTAGAATTCGATTCATATCGCAGGGCCGACAATGGAGCCTCATAGATACTGTCGTCCAGGAAGCGGAGCAGCTGCTTGGTAGCCTTCTTATCACCTGGAACTCTGATCTTTCCGTCGACAACTTCAAGCTGAAGCCCGATTGAACCGGCTTTTGCTACGATGTCATCGACTTGGTATTGGCTTAGAACATTTGTCTTTGAAAGAGCATGAACAAGCTTGCGAACCGTTTGGTCAGCAAGCCGCTTAAAGAGCTCTACATCAGCAACCGCAAGACTTTCATGCGAGCAAAATTCCTCAATCTGCTGGTCCGTAGCAGCCTCATAATACTCGTTAAGTGGAAATATCCGACGAACAACGGCGAAACTCTTGAACTTCAGCTTACCGCCTTCAATTATCGCGACCAGATTTCCAGCCAGAGTGAAGGCAGTATTCGTCAATTCGTTGAACGTGTCTCCGCTAAGCATAAGCGTGAGCGCCTTGCGCGATAACACCTGCTGAAGCGTAAAGAGCTGAAAGAGAACTCTAACACCTCCGGCCGCCTCAACGGGCACTGCTAAGGCAACGACCTTCTCCTCGGTAAAAGCGCCAGCACTAAGCGCTGCGAGACCCATTGGATTCGCAATAGCATCGATGACGGCATTCGCCTGAACTGGAGCATCCATAACCAGTATTTGATCGTCGTCTGGCTTCCAGTCACTTCCGAATGCAACCTCCTCTTCGATTCCATCCAGGAAAACCCTGGACTGCTCTTCGAACACAGCAACGACTTTTTGCTGAACTGGCCGACTGAGAATAATGTGCTTTGTCACAAGTTGATCGCCGACACGGCAAATCGCGAATAAATTGGCCATTAAGACTCGTCTCCGATATCAAGAAGAATGTACTCAGTAAGCTGCCCGACAGTTAGACGGTTGGCTGCAGTTCGAATGTGTTTTTTGGTGATAAGTACGTACGTCACCCCATCTCGCGATGTGATTTTATAGAAGTGCCACTGCAAAATCCCCAACAACGGATTGAAGTGGTACCCATAGCCAGTCGCCACCACTACCCCGAATATCGCAATAACGGGGACCCACAGATCCCAACTCAAAGTGTCGATCTTGTTGGTGAACAGCGGCAAAAGATACAACAACATGAAACCGATATTTTCGGCATCAGCGGGCTCAATTTCTTTTGCTTCGAAAGGCAATGCCTCAAGCTGCTTCCTCGAGTAGCCAAGCACGAATAGACAAGCAAGCACCGCCACCGCACCAACGGCGAGAGCCATCAATGCAATAAGTCTCTCGCCCTGCATGTAAGCAACCCAAGCGTACGTAAAACTCACTGGAGCGATCGCTGTTGCAGTGAGAATGAGGCGCGCAATCGTACTCAGCATTTCGAACTCGCAAAGACATTAGAGGCGACAGCTCAATATATCAGAACAAATAGAGAACACAAATATCCTGTTCAATGACCGCGGATAAGAAATCCTCTTTGCATTGGACGCATATTGCATCGCCAAAATCGGCTGCTATACAGCCCCTTTCCGCTTACCTGCGCTCGTACGCAGGAGTGAGCCAGAGGAGCCTTCCGATGACCGAAAAGACTTCGGGCGACAAGCCTTCCGCGTCCACCTCCGGCTTCCAATACACGCTCTCCAACCTCAAGCCGGTAGCCCCCATGGACCAGATCACCATCACCTTCCCCGACGGCAAGACCCGCGAATATCCCCGCGGCACCACCGGGCTCGACATCGCCAAGGGCATTTCGCCCTCGCTCGCCAAGCGCACCGTCGTGATGGCGCTGAACGGCACGCTGACCGATCTCGCCGATCCGATCGAAGACAATGCCCAGATCGACTTCGTCGCCCGTGACGATGCGCGCGCGCTGGAGTTGATCCGGCACGACTGCGCCCACGTGCTCGCCGAAGCGGTGCAGAGCCTGTGGCCGGGCACCCAGGTGACCATCGGCCCGACCATCGAGAACGGCTTCTACTACGACTTCTTCCGCAACGAGCCGTTCACCCCGGAAGACTTCGCTGCGATCGAGAAGAAGATGCGCGAGATCATCGCGCGCGACAAACCGTTCACCAAGGAAGTCTGGACCCGCGACGAAGCCAAGAAGGTGTTCGCCGACAACGGCGAGGCGTTCAAGGTCGAGCTGGTCGACGCCATTCCGGAAGACCAGACGATCAAGATCTACAAGCAGGGCGAGTGGTTCGATCTGTGCCGCGGCCCGCACATGACCTCGACCGGCAAGATCGGCACCGCCTTCAAGCTGATGAAGGTGGCCGGCGCGTATTGGCGCGGCGACAGCAACAACCCGATGCTGACCCGCATCTACGGCACCGCCTGGGCCAAGCAGGAAGACCTCGACGCCTACCTGCATCAGATCGAGGAAGCCGAGAAGCGCGACCACCGCAAGCTCGGCCGTGAACTCGACCTGTTCCACTTCCAGGAAGAAGGTCCGGGCGTGGTGTTCTGGCACGCCAAGGGCTGGAGCCTGTTCCAGTCGCTGGTCGGCTATATGCGCCGCCGCCTCGCCGGCGACTATGACGAGGTCAACGCGCCGCAGATCCTCGACAAGGTGCTGTGGGAGACCTCGGGCCACTGGGAGTGGTACCGCGAGAACATGTTCGCGGCGCAGTCGGCCGGCGACGACGCCGAGGACAAGCGCTGGTTTGCGCTGAAGCCGATGAACTGCCCCGGCCATGTGCAGATCTTCAAGCATGGTTTGAAGAGCTACCGCGATCTGCCGCTGCGGCTCGCCGAGTTCGGCGTGGTGCATCGCTACGAGCCGTCGGGCGCCATGCACGGCCTGATGCGGGTGCGCGGCTTCACCCAGGACGACGCCCACGTGTTCTGCACCGAGGCGCAGCTCGCCGAGGAATGCATCAAGATCAACGACCTGATCCTGTCGACCTACTCCGACTTCGGCTTCGAAGGCGAATTGACGGTGAAGCTGTCGACCCGGCCGGAGAAGCGCGTCGGCACCGACGAGATGTGGGATCACGCCGAGCGCGTGATGGCCACGGTGCTGTCCGAGATCAAGGCCAAGGGCGGCAATCGCATCAAGACCGAGATCAACCCAGGCGAAGGCGCGTTCTACGGACCGAAGTTCGAATATGTGCTGCGCGACGCGATCGGCCGCGACTGGCAGTGCGGCACCACGCAGGTCGACTTCAACCTGCCGGAGCGGTTCGGCGCGTTCTATATCGACGCCGACGGCGCCAAGAAGGCGCCGGTGATGGTGCATCGCGCGATCTGCGGCTCGATGGAGCGCTTCACCGGCATCCTGATCGAGCACTACGCCGGCAACTTCCCGCTGTGGCTGGCGCCGGTGCAGGTCGTCGTCACCACGATTACGTCTGAAGGCGACGACTACGCCAAGAAGGTGCTGGCAGCGCTGCGCAAGGCCGGCCTGCGTGCCGACATCGATCTGCGCAACGAGAAGATCAACTTCAAGGTGCGCGAGCATTCGCTCGCCAAGGTCCCTGCCCTGTTGGTGGTCGGCAAGAAGGAAGCCGAGAGCCACTCGGTTTCCGTCCGCCGCCTCGGCAGCGAAGGCCAGAAGGTGATGCCCACCGACGAAGCCATCGCCGCGCTGGTGGACGAGGCGACCCCGCCGGACGTGAAGCGGATGCGGGGAGCGGCATAACCACCGTCAGCCAACGGCGAGTGTCGTGCCTAAAAAGCCAGATACTCGCCGGCGGGCTGATGGAAGAAGCTAAGCTCTACTCTGTTGCAGAGTTCAGCTCAAAAACCTCGACACCGATCCTTCCACGTGATGCCCGGGCTGGTCCCGGGCATTCTCGTTTTAGTGGACCGTGCGACAATGACATAGATGGTCAGGACAACCCGGTCATGGCCAGCAAGTATGCTAACCCGCGCCCAACTACGCGGTCGCTGACCTTGCGAAGATTTGCGTACGCGCGCTTACGCGCTGCGGTCGACGCCGGGGGATTGGGTGGTGCCCTTCTGCATGGCGGCGATCGCGGCGTCGAGTTCGGCGCGGCTGTACTGGCGTTCGCTGCCGGCGCGCGGCGTCCATTCGCTTTGCGACTTGGCGGTGTCGGCGATCTCGACCTTGCCGCCGAGCAGCTTGGCGTAGGTCTCCGCCCGCCACTGCGCCAGCGCCGGCCCGGTCAGCGACGGCTCGTCGATGCCATCCACGGATGCCGCGGTGGAATTACTCATTTTCACGAGGCCGCTGTTGTAGAGCGTCGCCACTACCTCGTTGCCGACCTTGACGGTGGCATAGACGTCATTGGGTTCGTTGTCGGAGGCGCCGGTCGGTGCGACATCCTGCTGCTGCAGCCAGACCCGCGCGATCTCGTCGACTTCGGGGGACGTCACTTTGCGCACCGCTTCGGGATGCGCTTTCATCAAGTCCGCGAAGCTGTACACGTCGCCTTCGAAAGCGAGGCCGTTCTTGTCGGTGGACTTCTCCGAATCCGCCTTGGTCACGTGCATATACGGCGTCAGCCCGAGGCCTTGGCGGTCGGTGATATTCATGATGTGCCCCCACTCCAAATCCGTCCGAGTGGTGGGATTGCAAACTTCGCGCCACAAAGAAGCCTTGCCGATCAATGCGATCGTGAAACGCGCGGGCCGGAAAGACGGCGATAATTGCCGATGCCGGCAAGCTTTTCCTATGCCGAAGGTCGATTCCGCGGCTGATGCATTTGGTACGGTTCTGATCGAACCTCGCGCCGACATGCGGTAGATTGCCGGCCGACGCGCGCGCCTTGCGGATCACGTCTGCGGGCGGCGCAGGACCTGATGGAGAACAGCCATTTCCGACCCTATCGAATTCTTCAAGACCCGCCGCTCGGTGAAGCCGCGCGAGATGACCGGGCCCGGCCCGACGCCGGACGAGTTGGAAACCATCCTGACGATCGGCGCGCGGGTGCCGGACCACGGCAAAATCGCGCCGTGGCGGTTCATCGTGTTCGAAGGCGACGCGCGCGCCCGCGCCGGCGAGGTGATCGGCGCGGTGTTCGCCCGCAAGCATCCCGAAGCGACCGCCGAGCAGATCGCCGCCGAGAAGGCGCGGCTGTCCGAAGCGCCGCTGGTGATCGCGGTGGTGTCGTCACCGAAGCCGCACCCCAAGGTGCCGGTGTGGGAGCAGGAATTGTCGGCCGGCGCGAGCTGCATGAACATCGTCTCGGCCGCGACCGCGCTCGGCTACGGCGCCAACTGGCTGACCGGCTGGATCGCGTTCGATCCCGAAGTGCTGAGCGGCCTCGGCCTGCGCGGCGACGAGAAGCTCGCCGGCTTCATCCATATCGGCACCCGGCCGAAGGAGATCGAAGACCGGCCGCGACCGGAGCTGAACGCGATCGTGACGCGGTTCTAAGCATGCCCCGGCTGCGGTCCGCTGAGCGCGCCGCAGCCGCCTGCGCGCTAAGCGCGGCCGACTGGAAATACCCGGCCTTCGAACACCGTGCCCCAGATCGGCACGTCCTTGAGCTGCTCCGGCGGCACGGCGTAGGGGTCCTGCTCGAGCACGGTGAAATTGGCGATCTTGCCCGGCGCGATGCTGCCGAGCCGGTCCTCGTGGCGCCAGGAATACGCCGCCTCGATCGTGACCGCGCGTAGCGCTGCATCGACCGACACGCGTTGCTCGGGACCGGCGACACGTCCGGACGGCGTCAGCCGGTTAACGCCGCACCACGCCAAATACAGCGGCGCGCTCGGCGCCATCGGCAGGTCAGAGTGGTAGGACAGCGGCACGCCCTGATCGAGCACCGACTTGGCCCGCACCATCGCGTCCGCCCGCTCCGGCCCCAACCCAACCGCGCTGTATTTATCGGCAAAGCCGGTCGTGTAGTACGGATTGGCGCTGACGAGCGCACCGAGCCGCTTGATCCGCGCGATCTGGTCCTCGGTCGAGTTGGCGAAATGCACGATCACGCTGCGATGATCGGCACGCGGATGCTCGGCGTTGAGCCTCTCCAGAATGTCGAGCAGCTTCTCAAGCCCCAGATCGCCGTTGACGTGGGTGTGGATCTGATAGCCGGCATTCCAGAACAGCCGGGCGCGGCGCTCCAGCTCGTCCGGCGGAATGATCCATTCGCCCTGGTGGCCGTCGAGATAGCCGTCCTTCATCTGCATCAGCTGCGAGATGATGGCGCCGTCGGCGAACAGCTTGATCTGGCCGGGGAAGAACATCAGCTTGCGGCCCGGTGCCTCCGGCGCCACCGCGATCTGCTCCTCCACCGCATCGAGCGCACCGTCGAGCCCGACCCGGTCGACGATGCCGCGGCCGTCGGCGATGAAGGTCGAATACATCGGCGTCTCGGGCGCCCCGAGGATTTGCTCGTACAGCTTCCACATGTCCGGCGTGTACAGCGCGCCCGGCTCCATATAGGCGGTGACGCCGTTGGCATGCAGATAGCTCACCATCTGCTTCAGCCCGAAGGCCAACCGCTCCGGCGTCGCCAGCACCTTGAGCATCGGCGTGATCATCAGATTCAGGCCGTCTTCCCAGAAATGGCCGTCGCGCCAGTTGGCCTGGGTGCTCGCCCTGCCCTGGTTCTGCGTCATCGCCTCGGTGATGCCGAGCGCCGCCAGCGCCGGCGTGTTCAGATAGAATTCGTGGCAGGAGCGATGCCACACCGCGATCGGCCGGGTCGGATTGATCGCGTCGAGCGCGGCGCGGTCGAGCTTGCCGTGCCACAGCGCGTGATAGCCCCAGGTCAGCAGCCACGCGTCCGGCTTATCGAGCTTGGCGTCGGCCGCCTTCAGCCGCGCCTGGTAAGCCTCGGCGCTGCCGGCCGCTTTGTGGGTGCCGCCGGGAAGCACCCAATCCTCCGGCGCGATCACGTCGACCGCCAGCGTCAGCGCGCCGAGCACCGGATGCAGATGCTGATCGATCAGCCCCGGCATCACGATCTTGCCCGCAAAGGTCTCGTCCACGGTGAACGGCCGACTACCCAGCGCCGCCTTGACCTGATCGAGCGAGCCGGCCGCGACGATCCGCTTGCCGGCGACGGCAACCGCAGTCGCTTCCGGCGCGCCGCGCTCCATCGTGATGAACTTCTTGGCGGTGAAGATCGTCACCGGCTGCGCTGCGCCGGCCGTCTGATCACCACCGAGCCCGCTCGCCAGCCGCGCATTGATACCACCGTCGGCTTTTGCCGACCTCGATACCACCCCCTCGGCCACGAACGGCACGCCCGCGCTGAGCGCGACAGCGCCCTTCAGGACCTTGCGTCGCGACGGCAGCGACAGCGAGCGGACGGCGAATTGAAAACCGGGATTGCAGGCAATGCACATCGCGCGTGCTCCAGGACCGAGGCAGTTAGTTGTCCTGCAAACAGCCTAACACGCGAGTCGGGAACTCAGCGCCCCGGACCTTGGTCGCGCCTGGTCACGCGGCCTGTGAGGCCTGGCGCCCGAACCGCATCAACAGCCCGCAAATCTCCGAGGCCGGTCGCGCCGGGCTGAACAGGAATCCCTGCACCTCGTGGCAACCTTCGGCGCGGAGCACATCGAGCTGCTCGACGCTCTCGACGCCTTCGGCCAGCGTGGTGATGTCGAGACTGCGGCCGAGCCCGGCGATCGCCCGCACGATCGCGAGGCAGTCCGGTCGCTGCGTCAAATCCTTCACGAACGAGCGGTCGATCTTGATCTTGTCGAACGGGAAGCTGCGCAGATAGCTCAGCGAGGAGTAACCGGTGCCGAAGTCGTCCATCGAGATCCGCACCCCAAGGCTGCGGAGCTGATGCAGCGTGGCGAGATTGGCTTCGCTGTCGGCAAGAAACAGTGACTCGGTGATTTCGAGTTCGAGCCGGTGCGGCACCAGGCTCGACTGCGCCAGCGCCGAGATCACCACCTGCACCAGGTTGCGGCTGCGGAATTGCACCGGCGACAGATTGACCGCGACCTTGACGTCGGACGGCCAGGACGAAGCCTCGAGGCACGCCTGCCGCAACACCCATTCGCCGAGGCCGACGATCAGGCCGATGTCTTCGGCAACCGGAATGAAATCGGACGGCGAGATCATCCCGCGCTCGGGATGGCGCCAGCGTAGCAGCGTTTCGAAGCCGCCGATGCGGTCTTCGGCAAGATCGATCAGCGGCTGATAGTGCAGCTCGAATTCGCCGCGCGCGAACGCCTGCCGCAGGTCGAGCTCCATGTCGCGGCGGATCTGCGCCTGGCGGTCCATCTCCTTCTCGAAGAAATGGTGGCAGCCGCCACCCGCAGCCTTGGCGCGGTACAGCGCCATGTCGGCGTTGCGCGACAGCGCCTCGCATTCGTCACCGTCGGACGGCGCCAGTGCGATGCCGATCGAGGCGCCGATCACCACTTCGAGCCCGTCCATGTCGTAGGGCGCGCTCAGGATCTCGATCAGCCGCGCCGCGAAGCTGCTGGCCTCGTTCGGAGTCGCCAGCGAGGTCAGCACGATTGCGAATTCGTCGCCGCCGAGCCGCGCCACCAGATCGCCGTCGCCGATCTGCTGCCGCAGCCGTTCGGCGACGCATTGCAGCAGCCGGTCGCCCATCGGGTGGCCGAACGAGTCGTTGACGTTCTTGAACAAGTCGAGGTCGACGCACATCACCGCCACCATGGTGCCGCTGCCGCGGGCCTGCGCCAGCGCCTGCTCCAGCCGCTGCTGATACAGCGCGCGGTTCGGCAGATTGGTCAGCCCGTCGTGGTGCGCCATGTGGGCGATCTTGGCCTCGGCCTTGCGGCGCTCGGTGATGTCGACCACCGCGACCAGGAAGCCGTCGCGGCCGTCGAACACCACCCGGCGGCCGAAGGTCAGCACGTGGATCTCGGAGCCGTCGGCTTTGACGTGACGCCAATTGCCTTCGGACTGATAGCTGTCGCGCATCTCCAGCAGCGTCTGGCCGTGCGCGATCCACTCTTCGCGCGGCCAGATCTCGCGCAGCGACATCCGCACGAACCGCTCGCGCGGATAGCCGTAATGCGCCACCGCGGCGTCGTTGACGCTGAGGAATTCGAAGGTCTGGGCGTCGAACACCCACATCGGCATTGGATTGCCGTCGAACAGCAGTCGGAACGACTCCTCGCGCTTCTTCAGCGAGGTAACGTCGGAGATGGTGACGGAAACGACGTCGCCGAACGCGGTGGCGCTGAGGCTGAGATTGCGGTCGCCGCTGTCGACGGCGAAGGTGATGCTGGCGTCGGAGTCGACCAACTCGATCAGGCGATTGGCGACCTCGGCGCGGCACAGCAAATGATGCCCGACCGACAGCCGGCTCCAGCGCAGCTCGGACACCGAGTGCCGCAGCAGCTGCGAGGCGCCGTGGTTGACGTGGACAATCTGGAAATCAAACGGCCGGCGATCGGGGCCGCGGATCGCAGTCAGCGCGACAATGCCGTCGTCGGTCGAGGAGAAGATCGCGTCGAGCAGATTGTAGCGCTGCGCCTCTTCATTGACGTAGACGCCGACCAGCGTACCGCCCCAGCGCGAGGCGGTCGGCAGCGCCAGCAGCGTGTAACGCTGGACAATCCCGTCGCGGACGCAATGCGCGGTGCCGAGATGCGGACGCTTGTTCTGCAGTGCGCCCGAGGCAGCCTGCGCCAGCGCGGTGCCGCAGTCCGGCGACAGCGCGTCGAGCGGAATGTCCCAGCGCTCGTCGCCGAGCCATTGCTGCGCATACCGGCCGGTGCGCGACACCTCCGGCGTTTCGCCGTCGATCTCCAGCAGCACCAGATGATCGGCAAGCCGCCCCAGGCTCCCCAACATCACCTCTTCGTAGCTCGGCAGCGACTGTCCCGGCTGAATCGCCGCGTACCACTTGCGCTGCAGGACGGTTAAGTCGGCAGCAAGCTGACTGGTCGAATTTTCGGAAACTTGTGTGACGGCAGCCGACACGAGAAGCGCCCCGCGGATGAGAACTGCGGTGCAGTCGAACTATTCCCGATTAAGACGATGTAAACGCAGCCGCCGACAGGGCGCAAAGGCTTGAATATGAAGGTTTTAAGTCGCCCGATGGTTATTTCGCGTTCACCATTGTGACAGTCCGCACACGGCCGCCGCGAATGACGAACTCCATCACTTTACGCGTGCATCCGGCGCGGGATATCAGCGCGCCAGAACTTCGACTTCGCCGTCGACGCCGTTGACGACGTTAAAGCCGCGCTCGAACACTTTGCCTTCGTTCTTGGCGATGGCGCGGTACTCGCCTTCGGACAGCACAACGCGGGGGAAGGCGCCGATCGACTCCTTGATGACGTCGCCGCCCGGGGTCAGGACCGACCAGGAGGTATTGGCGAGCGCTTCGCCGCCCTTCTCGCTGACCAGCTTCAAGGTGATCACCGCAGCGCGATGCGTGATGGTGACATCGGTAAGCTTTCCGGCCTGGACGCGGATGTCGGAGCGCACCACCGAGTTGGCGTCGCCGTAATTTGAGACGATGTAATAGGTGCCTTCCGGCACCAGCGCGACGTCACCGGCCGCAACGCTCGGCAGCAGCGGCGCGCGCTGCGCGTTGTCGAACTGACTGCCCTTGTAGATCGTGAACGAGATCTGGTTGGAGGGAATACGCGAACTGCCGACCTTGCCTTCGATCCGCAGGCCGCCGGCGGGCAACACGAAATTCTCGCGCTCGGCGTCGGACTTCACGGTCACCGGCCGCACTGCGCTGACCAGACCCAGCGCCACATGCACCACGTAGTTGCCGGGCGGCAGCGGAATGTTCGGCGTCGCGCCGTGGTCCTCACGGATCAGTTTGATCGCGCCGCCTTCGTCCGGCTTGTCGGAGTACACCCGCCACACCAGGCCGCTATTGATCACCGGCTGGTCTTTGCCGTAGCGCGCGGCCAGTGCCAGCATCCCCTGCGGCGGAGCCGGCGCAGCGGCCGGCGGCAATGGCGACATCGTCGGCGGCGTCACCGCGGCAACGGGCGGCTGGGTCAGTGCGCCGGGCAGATTCGGGGCAGCTGCGGGACCGGACTGCGGCGCCAGACTGATCGCTCCGCCGGCCGGCGGCTCCGGCACCGAAGCCGGCGGCACCGGCGGCGGCCGATCGCTGAACAATTGCGCAGCAGCGGGCTGGGTGAGCGCAAGCGCACATACCGCAACCAGCGCCCACCGAGCCGCCCCCCGCGGCCGGCTCCCGACGATGTTACCCCTGAAAATCATCGCGATGGTTTTCACTGAAAACGCGGCAAATTCAAGCCGGTGCCACACCGGGCGAAAACGGCCGAAAACCCAACGGTATGGGCGTGTTGTTCGTGATTGCGTCACGATTTTCCCCTAGTCCCGGCCGCCCAAGGCATTAATCATGCATTTGAAGCGATGTGGCACGATCCGAAAACGCGAGTCGAGACCGGGCCGGCACATCTGCTGTGGCTGACGAGTTGAGGAGACCACCGTGCTGGAGAATCTGATCGGACGCGGGCACGCAAACCCGCCGGCAGCGGACAAGGTCGGCCTCGACACCATTCGCCGGCCGATCATCGGGCTGGCGCTGGGCGGCGGCGCGGCGCGTGGCTTTGCCCATATCGGCATCCTGCGCACGCTGCTGTCGCACGGCATCACGCCCGATGTCGTGGTCGGCACCTCGATCGGTGCGGTGGTGGGCGGCGCCTATGTGTCCGGTCATCTCGACACCCTCGAAGAGTGGGCGCGACGACTGCAGCCCCGCAACATCTTCGGCTATCTGGATATTCGGCTCAATGGCTCCGGCCTGATCGGCGGCAGCAAGCTCGCCGCGCAGCTCGACGCCACGCTTGGGCCGATCCTGATCCAGGATCTCACCCAGAAGTTCGCCAGCGTCGCCACCGAGGTGGCAACCGGTCACGAGATCTGGCTGACCCATGGACGCATCGTCGACGCCGTCCGCGCCTCCTACGCCCTGCCCGGCATCTTCTCGCCGGTGCTGATCGGCGATCGCTGGCTGGTCGACGGCGCGCTGGTCAATCCGGTGCCGGTGTCGGCCGCGCGGGCGCTCGGAGCCGAAATCGTGATCGCCGCCAACGTCTCCAGCGACGTGTTTGGCCATGGCACCACGATCTTCTCCCACGGCAGCGCCGCCGCCGCGGTTGTGGAACCCGAAACCGAGGAACCTCCGGCACAGAGACGCGGCTTCACGCGATTCTTCTCCCCTGAGCGCTTCGTCAAACAGGAGCTGTTCGGCAGCCCGGAGCGCCCCGGCATCTCCAAGGTGATGACCGACGCCTTCAACATCATGCAGGACCGCATCACCCGGGCGCGGCTCGCCGGCGATCCCCCCGACCTGCTGATTTCGCCGCGGGTGGGCCGGATCGGCTGGTTCGACTTCCACCGCGCCGACGAGATCATCGCCCACGGCGCCCGCGCCGCCGAGCGTGCCATCGATTCGATCCGCGAGGCGATCGAAGAGGTCGCACCGCAGCCCAAGGCGACGGTGCCGGTCGAAACCTGAGCAAGCGCGGGTCCGACCATCAGTCGAGATCGCGGGACGTCTCCGCCGAGGGCGGCCCGCGACGAACGCGCGCCAGATGCAGCACGATCGCGCCCAGCGGCAGGGCCAGCGCGACCCAACATAGGCCGCGCCAAATCCCGCCCTCACCGATCAGCGCCGCCAACAATCCGAACAGGGTCGAGAGCGCCAACACGATCGGCCACAGCCATTGCCGTCGCAGCGCGCTCATGATGCAAGGCCTTCGGCTTCCACAGCACCGCGGCGGTGCGGGCGCTTCGTCCACCACAGATAGAGGCCGCTGATCAGAACGACGATGGTCGCGATGTCGAGCAGCGCCCAGATGATTTTCAGCGGCAGCCCGCCATAGTCACCGAAATGCAGCGGCTGCGACATGAACAGCGCGGTCGCGTACCACGGCATGTCGCGCACCGAGACCACCTGCCCGGTCGACGCGTCGGCGAGCGCCGGCTTGAGGATGCGGCTGGTAATCGGCGTATTGCCGGTGAGAAAGATCGCGACGTGCGACGGGGTGGCGAACGGCGTCCCCGGAAACGCCACCGTCATCACGTTCATCCCCGGCACCGCGGCACGGACATCGCGCAGCACGGCATCGGTCGACGCACGTTGTCCCTCGATCTCGGCAGGCTTCGCCTGCGCCGCCATTTCGACGAGCTGATTGGCCTGCCAAGCGAGTTCGATCGGCGCTGCCAGCGTGTTGATGACGCCGGTGAAGCTGACCACACCGAACCAAGCCAGCGTCACGATGCCGAGCAGGTTGTGCAGGTCGAGCCAGGTACGCCAGCGGCTGCCGTCGGTCCGCACCACGCCGAACGCAAGGCGCCGCGTGAACGGACCGTACAGCACCACGCCGGATACGATCGCAACGACCAGCAGCAGCCCCATGAATCCAAGAAACAGCGTGCCCGGCACGCCGCCGAATAGGTCGAGATGCAGCCGCGTCATCACATACAGGAATCCCTCGTTCGGCTGCGGGATCTCGATCTGCTGCCCGGTGCGGGTGTCGAACACCTGATAGTGAAATGAAGCCGGATCGGCAGTCATCGAGGCTGCCGTCGGCACCTTCAGAATCGGATGCTCCCGATCGTAGAACAGATATGGCACCACCTCGCCCGGCCGCGCCGCGAGGGCGCGCGCGACCATCGAGTCCACCGATGCACTGCCCGGCGGCGCAGTCGTCGCTGCGAGCTGCAGGTCGGGACCAAGCTCCTCCTTGAAGATCAGCGGCAGCCCGGTGAGGCAAAGCAGCAGTGCGAACACCGTGCAGACAAGGCTGCTCCAGCGATGCACCCACACCCACAGTCGAACGGCACGCCGCGTCATCGGCGGCGTGCCCTTTTCAGGTCGATCATCACCACCGGTACCTGATCCCGGCCAGCACGGTGCGGCGGTTGCCGAACTGACAGTAGAACCCCGACGAACAGCTCGAATAGTATTCCTTGTCGAACAGGTTGTTGACGTTGAGCGTCAGCGTCGTGCCCTTCAGGCTCGGCGCCACATTCGCGAGATCGTATTTCAGGGCCGCATCGACCACCGTGTAGGCCGGCGCGCGCAGCGTGTTGGCATCGTCGCCGTAGCTGGCGCCGACATGGCGGATGCCGCCACCGAATGTCAGACCGGTGACCGGACCGGACTGGAACGTGTAATTCGCCCACATCGAGCCAAAGAAGTCCGGAACGGCCTGCGGCCGGTTGCCGACGATCAGGGCATTCGATGATCGCGCCACCCTTGTGTCGAGGAACGTCAACGCGCCGATCAGCTCGAGGCCGCCGGTAACGTTGCCGCGGGCTTCCAATTCGACGCCCTTGGACCGGACCTCGCCCTGCTGCACGTTGAAGCCCGGCACCGATGACGGGCTCAGCACATTCTGCTGACGGATGTCGAACACCGACGCGGTGAACAGCATCGGCAGGAAGGTCGGCTGATACTTGATGCCGCCCTCGTACTGCTCGGCCGTGGTCGGGATGAACGGCTGGCCGTCGACACCGACGCCGGTGACGGGCTCGAACGACGTCGAATAGCTGACATAGGGCGCAACGCCGCTGTCGAACAGATACAGCAGGCCGGCCCGATAGGTGGTCTTGTCGTCCGACTGATTGGAGCGCGATCCGGCGAGCCGGCTGTCGGTGCTCTGCTCGGCCCAATCGTGGCGGACGCCGAGCGTCGCGCGCCATCCGCCCAGGCTGATCTGATCCTGCGCATAGAGGCCAGTCTGCGACAGCTTCTGGCCGTTGTCGATCAGCGAGGCGAGCGAGCCGACCAGCTGATTATACACCGGACTAACGACATTGATGGCGGTCGCTGCACCGAGCTGGTAGGTCCAGTTGCTGAGCGTGTTCTGATAATCGACGCCGGTGATGACCTTGTGCTGCAGCGCGCCGGTGCCGAAATCGAACTGAACGCGATTGTCGGTCGACAGCCCGCCGACATCTTCGATCGAGCGCAATGCCCAGCGCGGGATCGTGCCGGTGGCGGTGAGCGGCGCGTTCATCTGCAGCGACTTGAAGTCGACGTCGACGTGGGAATAGCGCAGGCTCGATTTGACGCTGACGACCTCGTTGAGCCGTTTGTCGAACTGATAGCCGATGCCGTACTGCTCACGCTCGAACGAGTCGAAGCCGGGATCTCCGACATTGAGCTTGGAGTTCAGGTACGGCCGGTACTGCAGCGGCGCCAGCGATGTCGGATACAGCGAGTTGAAATAGCCGCCCTTCGGGTCTTTCTGGTAGTAACTCTGAACGGTGAAGCGCGTGTCCGCATCGGGCGCCCAGGTCAAAGCCGGCGCGACGGCGAAGCGCTGCTCGTCGACATTGTCGTAGCGCGTGCCGGAGGTGCGGCCGATCGCACTCAGGCTGTAGAGCCAATGGCCGTCCTTATCGAGCGCGCCCTGGCTGGTGACGCCGGACTGGAAGCGGCCATAGCTGCCACCCTCGACGCGGACTTCATTGTAAGGCACTGCGCTCGGCATCCGGCTGATCTGGTTGACCAGGCCACCCGGGCTGGTCTGCCCATACAGCACCGCCGAGGGTCCCTTCAGCACTTCGACGCGGTCGAGCAGGAACGGATCGATCGCGGTGTTGGCGAAGGCCTGGCCGCGCGGCAGCTTCAAGCCGTCGAGGAAGCTGACGTAGTTGGTCGCGGTGCCGAACGCGCCGAAGCCGCGGATGAAGACGCTGTCAAAGCGCGAATTGGTGTCGGCATCCGACAGCACGCCGGCGCTGTAGCGCAGCGCATTGGCAACGGTCTGAACGTTCTGATCGTCCATCTGGCGCCGCGTGACAGTCGAGATCGACTGCGGCGTTTCCAGCACGGGGGTATCGGTCTTGGTCGCCGTTGCGGACGTACGGGCGACGTACCGATCCGAGGTGTTGCTGGGTGTGACCGGACGCGCGGCCGGCGTCGCCTGTTCGCGGGCCGGGGTCCGCGCCGGCACGGCGCGTTGAGCTGCGGGGGCCGGCTGCGCACGGCGCACTGCTCGCCGCTCGGCGGACTGCACGGTGACCGGCGGCAGCGCCACTGATGCTTCGCTCGCGCTCTGCGCCAGCGCTTCGGAGCCGCCACTCAGCGACAACGCAATCGCGACGCCGACGACAATCTTGTTCTCGCTTCCCATCCGATTTCCCCCAGATACCTCGTCTCGAGGCGGGCGGGAAATAAACGGGACGGGACCGTCCTGTCCAGACAGATTGCCAAGCGATTGCAAATCTGGGATTGGAATTGCTCGAAACAGCTGCGTCGCCAAAGCGACGATCAAGGACCTGCATGCCGACCCTGACCACCGCTTCCAAAGGCGGACGTCCGCGCAAAAGCGATGTCGAGGCGAAGTCGCTTCACATCATCGAAACGGCGTCGCGCCTGTTCGCGCAGCAGGGCTTCGCTGCGACCTCGGTCGAGCAGGTCGTAGCGGCATGCGGCGTCGGCAAGGACACGGTGTATCGACGGTTCCCATCGAAGCTGGCGTTGTTCGAAGGCGTCGTCGAGCACGCGCGGGCGCAGACGCTCGCGCACTTCCAGACCACGATGGCGAGCCAGACCGGGGATGCGCTGACGCAACTTCGCGCGGCGGCGCGCTGGCTGCTCGCCACCAACGTCGATCCCACACTGATCGCATTCAAGCGCATCGCCTTCAGCGAAGCGATCGTGGTCGGTCAGGCCGTTGCCAACCGTGCCGACGATCCGATCATGGACCGGCTGCTGTCGCTGATCAGCGAGGCGCAGAAGGCCGGCGCCCTCACCCGTGGCGACGCACGTTTTCTCGCGGGCCAGCTTCTCAACAGCATCGCAATGGGACCGATGATCGAGGCGATGCTGGGCGGGACGACCTACGCGTCGACCCGCGCCCAGAACGCCTATTTCGACAAGGCCTGGGCGCTGTTTCTGGGCGGCGCCGGCGCCTGATCGTCGGTTCGGCCGCCAACCTCAGGCCGACTTGATGTAGTCGTGCAGCGCCTGCTGCTCGTGCTCGTATTCGGACAGCCGCGATTTGACGATGTCGCCGATCGAGATCAGGCCGACCACGCGGTCATGCTCCATCACCGGCAGATGCCGAAATTTGCCCGCGGTCATCCGCTCCATGATCTCACCGACGGTGTCGTCCTGACGGCAGGTGAACACGTCGCGCGTCATCACCGCGCCGATCGGCTCATCCAGCGCAGCCGGTCCGCGGTCGGCGAGCACACGAACAACGTCGCGTTCCGACAGGATGCCTTCGAGCCGCGTGCCGTGCATCACCAGCACCGCGCCGATCCGGCGTTCGGCAAGTGTCTTCACCGCGGACGCGAGCCGCGCCGCGGCTTCGACGGTGTGGATGTAACGGCCCTTGGATTCCAGAATCGCACGCACGGTCATGGTCGCCTCCCATAACGCCGCCTGCCGAGCCCGGCGGCTGTTGTTGTGACACTTGCAGCGGATCAGTCACGGCGATGCGTGGAATGGACGCTCGACAGAATCGGCGGGCACAGCGCGGCGCCGACTCCCATTCCCAGCCCTGCGCAAATCAGCACCAGGTGCGATGACACCGCAACAATGCGGCGATTCAGCGGTAGATGCTAACAGTTCGCAACTGCGAACAACTGCTGCGGCGCGTCAGGCGCGCGCCTCAGGGACGCGCGGCACCGGATCGAACAACGAGAACAGCAGCAGCCCGGCGAAGAAGCCACCGATATGCGCCTGCCAGGCGACACTGGCGCCCTCGTTGCCGATCGCGATCGAGCCGATCCCGAAGATGATGTTGATGCCGAACCAGATCCCGAGGAACGCCAGCACCCGCGGATCGCGCAGCGCCCTCAGCAGCGGCTGCGCCGGTACCTTCGCCGCCGCATCGGCATCGCCGCGGCGCAGCGACAGGAAGCTGCCGCGGACGAAGGCGAAACGGATCGCCGCCGCCATCGCGCCGGACACCGAGGCCGACGCGCCGATCATCGGGGCGACGTCATGGGAATGGGTGAGCAGATGCGCGAACGCGCCGGCCGCCGCCGTCACCGCCATGAAAACGAAGAACCGCAGGCTGCCGAACCGCCGCGCCAGCGCGCTACCAAACGGCAGCAACCACAGCACGTTGAACACGATGTGGCTGAGATTGGCGTGCAGCAGCGAATAAGTGACGAAGGTCCAGATCTTCGCCCCGGTGCCGCCGGGGAACGGCGAGTCGAGCAGCGTCTGCTCGTAGCGCATCGGGATGAAGCCGAACATCTCGATGGTCCAGTATTCGAACTCCGGTGACAGCAGTGTGCGCAGATGGATCACAGCCAATAGCGCAACGTAGGCGGTCACCGCCCCGGGCAGCGTCAGAATCGGCTCGCGCTGCGGCTGCGGCGGCTCCGGCGGCAACGACGACGATACGAGCGGAGAATCCAACGGCTTGCGACCTGCTGCGAGCGGCTCGGGCGAGCGATCCGCACCCTTAGAGCATTTTCCGGCAAAGTGGAATTCGGGGAGCCGCGGCAGCGCCCGTTCGGCCGGTGCCGGGGGCAAAGGACCGCCCGCCCGAACGGAAAGGGAGGGCCCTGAGAAAGCCCTCCCCCGGTCCGTGCCAGCAGCGTTCGAATCGGACGAGCCCGCGTGTCCAATCCGTCGGCCGGCCTGTTTTTCAGCCACCCTGTAACTCGACCAACGCGGGCGGTCTGGAGTCGCCAACGTTGGAATGCCGACAGCGTAGCGGTGGTTCCCGCGCGCGCAACGCCATAGTTAATTTAACCTTAACGACGCAAAGCCGGGTATGGCGCGGCCATTCGAGCTGCGCGGCATGGACGCTGCACCAGGGGTCCTGCACAACACTCTGGGAGCGTCGCGCCGGGCGTTTTCGGGACAGTCCTGTCCCAATGCCGCCTGCGCGCGACGACCGCGAACCAAGGTCGTCCATGAAGCATCCGTCGAGCCAGGCGTTCTTCGCCTATTGGGACAAGCAACGCGACGGCGCCGCTGCCCCCGATCGCAGCGCGATCGAGCCGGATGCGTTGCGCAGCCTGCTCGGCGACATGTTCGTGGTGTCGTGCGATGCGCCTGGATACCCGTTCCGGTTCGCCGGTACCCGGCTGAACGCCCTGCTCGGCCATGACCTCAAGGGCGAGAAGCTGACCAACCAGTTCATGCTGGAACAGCGTCGCTCGATTGAGCAGGTGCTGGACATCGTATCAGGGGATACCGTCGCGGTGGTCGCCGGTATCCTCGCCACCGCGCCGAACGCAACGCCGGTCACGCTGGAGCTGCTGCTCCTCCCATTCGCCCAACGCCCCCACACGCCCCTAAGCGCCACCGGCCTCCTAACCCCCCTCGCCACCCGAATGATCGGGCCGCTGACGAACCTCCGGCTGACCTCATGGCGAACGGTCGGCCAGCAGCCACGCCGCTTCCCACCACGCAAGCTGCGGAAGTTTCAGGTGATCCGAGGACTGACGGTCTACGAGGGCAGTCGCGGCGACTCGGAATAATCCGGCGAGAGCCGCGGGATAGTCAGGTTCGGCTGGCGCTCGACCGCCGTTGCAGCGAAGCCACCGCGGTCGGTCTTGTAGCAGGCGCAAGCACGCAGCGTCAGGCCGTCGACATCGGTGATCGCAAGCCGCCCACGGCTGTAGCGGATCAATCCCTGCTGCTGCAGGGCGTGAGCGATCAGCGAAATCGTGTTGCGCTTGACGCCGAGCATCTGCGCCATCAGATCCTGACCGAGCTGCATGCAGTCGCTACCAGCCATATCGCGCGATTGCAGCAGGCGGCGGCACAGGCGCGCTTCGGCAGAGTGAGCGGCGTTACATGCCGCCACCCGTTCGGCCCTCACGGCGCGGATCCATTGATAGCGGAGCAGCAGACTGCGCAGCGACGAACTGTGGTCGACGGCGTAGCGGAAGTGCATCACCTCGATCGCGGAGGCGGTCGTCGGATAGCGAACCACGGCGCCGGCAGTAGCTACCGTCTCGTGCGCCGCCTCAGCCCCGACCGCACCGTCCCGGCCGATCGCTGCGAGCTCGATTGCCTCGTCCTTGCCGAGGCCGATCACGCTGGAGATGATGCCGCCGTGAGGGAAAATCGCCTGTTCGAGCGGCGCCCCCGCCTCGACCAGAACCTGACCGAATTTCAGGTCGATCGTGCGAAGATGGGGACGCAGCAGTTCAAAATCCGCCGCCGGCAAAGCCGCAAGCAGGTCGTTGGCTGATTGACTGCAGGCCATGGCTCCGCCCCGCAAATTGGCGCGGCATAGCGCAGCTGGCTACGCCCCGGCCCCTTTAAATAAGCCGCTGCAATTGCGGCTCCCCGAGAACTTTAATCCTTCGCCCTCCGTGCAAAGTCCACTTCGTACGACTACGCGGCAAACACCGGGCCAACGACGAAACAGGATCGAACAACGCGGATTTCAGCGCGATCGGGCGCGGCCTGAAGCACCCATTGGCCTCGCCACATGGCCTTTCAGATGGAGGCGAGTTGTTACTTGCAAGACCCTGCAAAGCGATCTGCCGATCGCATGTCATCGCAACCGTTGCGCCCACAACCCAATCTGCGGCGTGAACAGTCGGCACAACCAAGGACGGCGATCTGCTAACGAGCCGTTAACCGTGCCGGCCTTAGGCTGAAGGCTACGGCAGCGCGCCGGCCAGCGGAAATCCAGTTTTGTTGTTGCAGAACCCCAAAAGCCAGCCGGCGACGCTCGAGCGTCGTCGTTTCCAGCGGGTGAAAGTTCACCTGCTCGGACGCTACATGCTGCCCGACCGCCGTGAATTTCCGTGCCAGGTGATCAACATGTCGCCCGGCGGGCTGGCCCTGTTGGCGCCGGGGATCGGCAACGTCGGTGACCGCGTGATCGCCTATCTCGACCATGTCGGTCGCGTCGAAGGCAAGATCACCCGTATCATCGACAATGGCTTTGCGATGACTTTGGCCGCAACGCCGCGTAAGCGCGACAAGCTCGCGGCCCAGCTTACCTGGCTCGCCAATCGCGACATTCTCAATCTGCCGGAAGATCGCCGCCACGACCGTATCGTGCCACGCAACCCGATCGCCGTGCTGACGCTCGACGACGGCAGCCGGATGAGTTGCCGCATCATCGACATGTCGCGCTCCGGCGCCGCGATTGCCGCAGAGCAGCGCCCCCCGCTGAACTCGCAGGTGCTGCTCGGCCGCGTTGCCTCCCGCGTCGTTCGTCACCTCGACGATGGCTTCGCGCTGGAGTTCGTGCACGAGCAACTCGAAGAAACGCTCGAAGACAGCGTTACCGCGCGGTGAACAGAACGCAGCGATCCACAGCCGCGTAGCGCCTCACTTTCCCGGCGCTTGCCACCCTTTTTCGCCTCAACATCGCTTGGAGCCGGACGCTCCGGCCGGTTAATGCGCGCTGCGCAACGACGCGAAACTGCGTGTGCCGCAGCGATGCACGCGTTAATAGCTCAAATTTGAATCAATTGCCGATATCTCGGATTTTACGCAAATTCGATTCAAGTATAGATCGAATGCACCGACAGTTTTACTTGCATTCGTCTCGACTTTACTTCGACGACTTAGCGGCCCTGCAAAGCGTTTGTGCAAATGATGGTCCCAACAAGAAACGGGGGCCACAATGTCGGGCAACAGGGGATTTCGGGGGCTTGCGGCGATTGCCGCCGTCGTCGCACTGACCGCGACGGCGCAAGCCGAAGACAGAGTTCGCTACGCCAGCGTCGGCGACGAGACGCGTGCACCGATCGGTTGGATCGAGTTCTGCTCGGACAATCCGGTGGAGTGCCGCGGCAGCCGCAGCCAGGCACGGGACATCGTGCTGACGCAGACTGCTTGGCAGGATCTACTGAAGGTCAATCGCTGGGTCAACGACACCATCAAGCCGCTGACCGACATGGACCACTGGGGTGTGATCGAAAAGTGGTCGCTGCCCAACGATGGTTACGGCGATTGCGAAGACTACGTGCTGCTGAAGCGCAAGATGCTGATCGACGCCGGCTGGCCGCGCGAAGCGCTGCTGATCACCGTGGTCCGCGACAAGAAGAATGAAGGCCACGCGGTGCTGACGGTGAAGACCGACAAGGGCGAGTTCATCCTCGATAACCAGAACGAGGAAGTCGTCGCCTGGACCGAGACCGGCTACCGCTTCGTCAAGCGGCAGTCGCAGAGCGATCCGAATGCCTGGGTCGCACTCGGCGACGGCCGCCCGGCAATCGCAACCGCCAGCGCGAAGCAGCGCTGAGCCTCAGACGCCCATAGGAGAAACGCGACCCGGT
>NZ_QUML01000170.1:0-423 GCF_010907025.1 Rhodopseudomonas sp. BR0G17
CTGTCGATGCGCAGCGCGGAGGAGATCGCAGCCGAGCTCGGCGCGGCGCCGGAAGCTGTGGCCGAGGCCGAAGAGGAAGCCGAGACCGAAGCCGACTTGCCTGCCGCGGTGGTGGCGGCCAATTCCAATTCGACCGCAGGCACGCTGGTGGAGCAGACGCTGGAGCGTCCGCTGCGGCCGGGCGAAGTGTCGCTCGACGAGCTGGAGCGCGCCTTCCGCGAGACCGAGATCGAGATGGCCTCGCCGCCGCTGCAGCCGGTGGCCGAGGAGGCGCAAGCTGTGGCCGAAGCCGCGCAGCCCGAGCCGAAGTCGGCCGCCAAGCCGAAGACCGCCAAGCCCGCGGCCAAGAAGTCCGGCGGCGAAGCTGAAGGCGCGACCGAGGGCGGAGCCGGCGGCGGCGTCGCCAATCAGTCGATCCGGGTC
>NZ_QUML01000171.1:0-423 GCF_010907025.1 Rhodopseudomonas sp. BR0G17
GCCATTTTGGTAGCGGCGCCACCCATGAGCCTCGACCGTTGCACGCACGAGTGCATCCATGACGACGGCATCAACAGCTGGACCATGGCCAGCATCTCGGCCCCTTCGGATATCGCCGATCTCATCCAAGGTTACTGCGATTATCGGGAACACACCGGCGGGTTCACCACACGCCGCGAACTACCGCACGCGGAAGGCGTGTTCATCGTCAATCTCGGCGATCCGATCTCGATTACCGGAGGTGACGGCGCCGTGCTGTCGCTGAAGGCCGGCGAGGCCTTCGTCGCGGGCGCACATCTGCGGCCGGCGCTGTCGCATTCATCCGGTGCACAGGCCGGCGTTCACATCTACCTGCCGCTGGCCACGCTGCGCCGATTGCTCGGAACGCCGATGCACGAGCTGGCCGATCGCGTCGTCGGGCTT
>NZ_QUML01000172.1:0-423 GCF_010907025.1 Rhodopseudomonas sp. BR0G17
CCTCGTTGCGTTGCTTCAGCCGGTCGGGCTTGTCGGCCATCGCCTGGCGCGCTTCGGACTGCGCGCTCTTGGCCTTGTCGGTTTCGCCGAGCACCATATAGGCGCGCACCAGCCGCAGCCAGCCGTCGACGTCGTCGCCGTTCTGCTTCAGCTTGGCGGCGAGCTTGGCGACCATGCCCTGGATCATCGCAGCGCGGTCGGCCTCGCTCATGGTCTGCGCGGCAGCGGCGGCGCCGTCCGGCAACGCCGGCTGCTTGGCGGTGCCGTCGAGCCGCGCGAGCTCGGCCTGCAGCATCGGCCGCCAAGGCGCGTCGGCCGGCGCCTTCTCGAGCATCGCGCGCCAGATCGTCGCGGCGTCCTTCGGGCGGCCGTCCTGCTCGGCGGCAAGGCCGAGGTAGTAACGCGCCTTGGGTTCGTCGGGAT
>NZ_QUML01000173.1:0-423 GCF_010907025.1 Rhodopseudomonas sp. BR0G17
GCGACAACGGCTGCCGGCGCGCGAATGCCAGCAACTGGCCGGTCAGCTTCGAAGCGCGATCGGCCGTATCGGAAATCGCATCGACATAGCGACGGCGACGCTCCTCCGGCAAATCGCGCCGCCGCAGGAAATCAACTGCGGAGCGGATGATGGTGAGCAGGTTGTTGAAGTCGTGCGCGACGCCGCCGGTGAGCTGCCCGACGGCTTCCATCTTCTGCGCCTGTCGGAGCGCTTCCTCGTTGCGTCGGCGCTCGGTCGAGTCGATGCCTTCTGCCAGCACGGCCATGATGCCGCCCTGCGCGTCCGAGACCGGCCGCAGCGAGAAATCGATGTGGCGCGCGCCGGCAGAGAGCGGCAGTTCGAGGTCGACACGGGCGGTTTCTCCCGTGCACGCCGAGTGGAACGCGCGCTCGATCGCCCCGG
>NZ_QUML01000174.1:0-421 GCF_010907025.1 Rhodopseudomonas sp. BR0G17
GCAATCGCGGCGGCGCGCTTGGCTTCCTGGGCGTCGGTCAGGGCGCGGGTGATCAGCCGCCGCGGCTTGCGGCCGAAGGCCACGGCCGAGATTTCCTCGATTCGCGCCAGGGCGATCGCGACCAGCGGCACCAGCAAAATGATGCCCAGCGTCAGCGCGAAGGCTGAACCGAACAGGAAGTAGTGGCCGTTCCAAAAGGCGAACACAGTTGCGGCCCAGGCGCCGGCGCCATGGGCGGCCGCCGACAGCAGCAGCGTCTGCATCGCGGGCGGCGCGGCGAGCTGAAGAATCGGCAGCGACTGCAGGATGCCGACGAGCAGGGCGATGCCGGCGAGTTTCCAGTAGTTCGGGTCGACCACCGGCCCGGTCCAGGCGAATTTCGGCTGCCGCGAGGCGTCGAGGAAGCCCCAATACCTGTCTC
>NZ_QUML01000175.1:0-421 GCF_010907025.1 Rhodopseudomonas sp. BR0G17
CATGGAATGTCTATAATCCGGCGCCGCTCCCTGGTATCGAAGCAGGGCGTCCTGCATTGGGCAAGAGCGGTGATCTGACACTTTCGAGCGTCGCAATTTCGGACACACTGTCATTCCTCAACGACGCGGTGCTGTTCACGCTTGGTGTGCGTCACCAGAAGATTAGACAGGAAGGGTTCGATCCAACGAGCGGACTTCTGACTGGGGCGCCCTACGATGCGTCAGCGACGACTCCACTGGCCGGCCTCGTGGTCAAGCCGTGGCACAACGTCTCGCTCTACGCGAATTATGCTGAAGGCCTTTCACCGGGGCAGGTGGTGCCCTTGACCGGCGGCTACACCAATGCCGGTGCGATCCTTGCGCCCTACAAGTCGAAGCAGCAAGAAGCCGGCGTCAAGGTGGACTGGGGCACCATCACCAC
>NZ_QUML01000176.1:0-420 GCF_010907025.1 Rhodopseudomonas sp. BR0G17
AGTTTCCTGCGCGCCGGCATCCGCTGAGGATCTGGGTCAGGCATCGGCCGTCTCGCGCACCAGGATGCGTTCGCGCAGCGTCGGCTTGTGCACCTCGCCGGTGGCGTTGCGCGGCAACGCATCAACAAACGTGACGCGCTGCGGACATTTGAACCGCGCCAGGCGCTCGCGGCAATGTGCCAGCAGCTTGGCCTCGCTCAGTTCGAAGCCGGGCTTCAGCGCCACGACGGCCACTCCGGTCTCGCCCCATTGCGGATCGGGCGCACCGATCACCGCGGCCTCGGCGATCTCCGGCAATTGATACAGCACGTCCTCGACCTCGGCCGGATAGACGTTCTCGCCGCCCGAGATGTACATGTCCTTGGTGCGGTCGACGATGTAGTAGAAGCCCTCGTCGTCGACCGCACCAAGGACATGTAC
>NZ_QUML01000177.1:0-420 GCF_010907025.1 Rhodopseudomonas sp. BR0G17
GGCGATCGCAGCGTCCGCGTGGCGCTCCGTTCCGGCGTGGTTCCGGACCGATTTTTCGAACTGATCGGCCGCGGTGCCGCGCGCAGCGACGACGAGAACGCTGAACTGTCGGCGCTGAAGCGACGCGTTGCTGGCGACGTGCTGGCCGCGGCCCCGGACACGCTGTTCGACCGGCTGTGACCTGGACGCACGCACATGAAAACCATCATTCGCCCATTCTGCGGCCACAGGACATCCTCGGCGGCCTGGGCCGAACGGCTCGCCGGTCTCGACTGCAGCATTCGCGATGTCGATCTCTACACGCTCGACGCCGCGCTACTCGGCAGCGCCGCCGCGCTGCTGATCGGCATGCACATGGACCAGCGCTTCCTGCAGACGAACACCGCGCTGCTCGACGACTACGTCGCTGCCGAGTAGCGC
>NZ_QUML01000178.1:0-419 GCF_010907025.1 Rhodopseudomonas sp. BR0G17
CCGCTATCGTGGCTGCAGCGTCACCAATGACCTGGATTTCTATAGCCGATATCCCGCTCGATTTCATGACACGGTCTTGATCGACCTGCCGCAGCTCGACTTCCGCTCTATAAGGTCGGACGCGCGCTGGAAGTGCATTGAATTTCTCGCGAAGCTGCGGCGCGTCGCGTTTTTCAGGTAGACTACGAATGAATTATCCGCCTGTCAGCCGCTCTGCGCCTTCAGCCGCAGAGCGCGGGAGATCGAGAGCGTTCGAGGGAGCAGGATCTTCCAATTGCCATCGCTTCCATTCCAGCCTGGACAGACGGCCGGACAGCATACGTTAGCGGAAATTTGATGCATCTTGCGGCATGCTGTCATCTCGATCGTCGAGGATTGATAGATGAACCCATTCTGTAGTTTGGTGGGATATCTGCGCC
>NZ_QUML01000179.1:0-418 GCF_010907025.1 Rhodopseudomonas sp. BR0G17
ATGCGGACCAGACCGTTGATGAGGAGGAAGATGATCACCGCGCCGATCATCGCCCGCCAGACGGTGCCCTTGCCGCCGGCCAGCGAGACGCCTCCGAGAACCACGGCAGTAAGCGCCTGAAACTCCCAACCGACACCCGTTGTCGAGTCGGTCGACGCCTGACGCGCGGCATAGAAAATGCCGCTCGCCGCGCACAGCGTGCCGGACAGCACGTAGGTCATGAACAGCATCAGCCGAACGCGAATGCCGGCGTGTCGCGCGGCCTTGCGGCTGGCGCCGATCGCGGTCAGATGCCAGCCATAGCGCGACCGCGACAGGAACACATGGCAAATCAGCAAGACCACGAACAGCGTGGCCGCGTTGATCGGGATCCCCAGCACGGTGCCGCCGCCGATGAAATCCCAGGAGTCGCTTTCGA
>NZ_QUML01000017.1:0-108514 GCF_010907025.1 Rhodopseudomonas sp. BR0G17
GCTTCAATCAGCCCTCGATCGACCTCACGCATCGCGGTCTCGGCAAGCCGCGCGAACAGCGGCGTGATAGCCACAGTGAGCGGAACGATCGCGGCACTGGTGCCGACCGAGCTGCCGGCGACGAAGCGCGTGAACGGGATGATCGCCACCATCAGGATGATGAAGGGCGTCGACCGGACCAGGTTGACCACAGTGCCGAGCACCCGATTGAAGATCGGCAGTGGCAGAATGTGGCCCGGCGACGTCACCACCAGCAGGACGCCAAGCGGCAGGCCGAGCGCAGTCGAGACCACGGCCGCGACCGAGACCATGTAGGCGGTCTGTTTGAGCGACTCAACGAGCAGAGCTGTGACGGCGGGCGACAGCAGATCGAACGGCATGACCGATGACTTCCACGACTAATCCAAGGGAGGAAAGATGCGACAGCACGGCAGGCAGCTTGTCGCCGGCCCCGCCCGCCACCAGCGTCAGCACGCCGAGCGGCCGGTCGCCGACATAATCGATCCGCCCGTGCAGAATATTGGGCTGGACGCCGAACACCGACACGAGATCAGCAACGATCGGGTCGTGCGCCGCGGTTCCGGTGAACACGATGCGCAGCACCGGATCGCTGCCGGGCACGGCCTCCGGCAGGAGCTGCGCCGCCACCGGTGGCGGCAATTCGTGCGCCACAAGTCCGGACAGGAACGACCGCGCCACCGCTGATTTCGGAAACGCCAGAACGTCGAAGGTCGCGCCCTCCTCCACCACCCGGCCATGATCGAGCACCGCCACGCGGGTTGCAATGTCGCGCACCACGTGCATCTCGTGGGTGATCAGCACGATGGTGAGGCCGAGCTTGCGATTGATGTCGCGCAGCAGCGCCAAGATTTGGTCGGTGGTCTCCGGATCGAGCGCCGAGGTTGCTTCGTCACACAGCAGCACTGACGGATCGAGCGCAAGCGCCCGGGCAATTCCGACTCGCTGTTTCTGACCGCCTGACAATTCAGACGGATAGGCGTCCGCCTTATGTGCGAGCCCGACAAGATCGAGCAGCGGCGGAATCCGCCGAGCAATCTCCGCGCGCGGCAGCCCCGCCACCTTAAATGGCAGCGCGACGTTGCCGGCGACCGTGTGCGACGACAGCACGTTGAAGTGCTGGAAGATCATGCCGATATCACGTCGTGCATTGCGCAGAGCACGGCCGCGCAGGCTGGTGATCTCACGGCCCGAGACGATCACCCGCCCTGAGGTCGGCCGCTCTAGCAGATTGATGCAGCGGACCAGCGTGCTTTTGCCAGCTCCCGACCTGCCGATGATGCCGTGGATTTCGCCGCGACGGATCGTGAGCGAGACGTCGTCGAGCACCGGCCCGGCGGCGTCCGAAAACGTCTTGCTGAGATGCTCGATCCGGATCACCGCGTCCCGGGAGGCGTCGGCTCCGCCGGCGACGAGGTGAAATTCGGATGGTGGCGGGAGCGCATTCATCCGATCCGTCACCACGCCGCCAGGATATTGCCGTTGAATTTCGTCGCGATGAACTGCTTTACCTCGGGCGACTGATAGCTCTCGACCAAGGTCTTGACCCAAGGCTTGTCCGCATCCTTGCGAGCGACCCCGATCAGGCAGACGTAATCGGACTGCTGGCTTTCAATCAGCAGCGAATCCCGATTGGGAACAAGACCCGCACTCAGGGCGAAGAACGAGGTGATGACCGAAAAATCGACGTCTTCCAGCGACCGCGGCAGCTGCGCGGTTTCCATCGCCAGAATCTTCACCTTCTTCGGATTGTCGACGATGTCGAGTTCGGTCGCGCTGAAATTGCTGCCCGGCGCGAGCTTGATCACGCCGCCCGCCTCCAGCAACTTGAGCGCCCGTCCGCCATTGGTGGGATCGTTCGGAATCGAGATCTTGGCGCCGATCGGCAGATCCGCCAGCGACTTATGCTTGCGGGAATAGCCGGCCATCGGCAGCAGGATAGTGCGGCCGATCGAGACGATGTCGAGCCCACGGTCACGGTTTTGCTGATCGAGATAGGGCGTATGCTGGAAGGCGTTAGCGTCGAGCTCGCCATTATGGGTGGCAACATCGATCAGCGCACCGTCGGAGAACTCCACCAGCTTGACGTCGAGCCCCTTGGCCTTGGCGACCGGAACCAGAGCCTCGGTGATCTGCGCATGCGGACCGCTGGTGACGCCGACGCGGATGGTCTCGGCGCCGGCAGGAATTCCGGCCCCAATCGCGGCGGCGAGAATGACGGAGAATACGAGCGGTCGCATCAAGTTAAATTCCCTTCCCAATTTCAAAGATACCTGCAGGTCTGCGGGCATGGCGATGCTCGCGACCGAGGTCAGCCCAACCGATCACGTGGCTGCCAACATCAACTGCGGCGCCCGATCGACGATCACCGATGCTAGATGGCACTCCCAGCGTTTTCAATTTTCGTGAGTAGTACGGCCATCTAAATTAGTTGCTCTGCAGGTAAGCTTCTTCGAAATCCATGCGAGATTCGAGATCAGGCATCCAATCGGTAATTTTGATTGCAGCTAAGCTGCCAACGATCGCTATCGGCCCGCAGGCGATGCGCGCCGCTTCGGATTCGAGAACACCGATGCTTTCGGAAGCAGGACCAACTACGAAGCGCATCCGCGAGGAAATAAACCCAACGGACCAACACTGATCGACAGCACGACCGATGCTATTTTCGCCGAAGCCTCGACAGCATGTCGGCACGCACGCATCATTCGAAGCAGCCGCTATAGTTGGAGCCAATCGATGACAGCATCGCCCTCGCAGCTTCCCGTCCTCGACCTCAGCCGATTTCGCAGCGACACCGCCGCGCGGGCGGAATTTCTCCGCGATGTCCGCAACGCCGCCTTCGGTCCCGGATTCTTCTACCTTGTCGGTCACGGCATCTCTGACCGGCTGATCCGCGACGTGCTGTTCGCCTCGCGCAACTTCTTTGCGCTTCCGGAGGCGGACAAGCTCGAGATCGAGATGATCAACTCGCCGCATTTCCGCGGCTACACCCGCGCGGGCCGGGAATTTACCCGCGGCCAACCGGATTGGCGCGAACAGCTCGATGTTGGGGCCGAACGCGAGGCGTTCCCGCTCAGCCGGTCGGCGCCGGCCTGGACCCGGCTGCAGGGACCGAACCAATGGCCCGATGCACTGCCGGAGTTGAAGCCGCTGCTGCTACGGTATCAGCAGGAGGTGACGGAGCTTGCGATCAAAGTGCTGCGGGTGTTCGCGGCAGCGCTCGGACAATCCGAAGACGTGTTCGAGCCAATCTACGTGCCCTCGCCCAACCAGCTGATCAAGATCATCCGCTATCCCGGGCGAGCAGCGGACGAGAGCGACCAGGGCGTCGGCGCCCACAAGGATTCCGGCTTCGTCACGATCCTGCTGCAGGACACCGTGGCGGGCTTGCAGGTCGAAACCGCCGACGGCTGGATCGATGCGCCGCCGCTGCCGGGATCGTTCGTGGTCAATATCGGCGAGATCCTCGAGCTGGCCTCGAACGGTGCCCTGCGCGCCAATGTGCACCGGGTGGTATCTCCGCCGCCGGACACCGACCGGCTATCGGTCGCGTTTTTCCTCGGCGCACGGCTCGACGCCACCGTGCCGGTGCTGACGCTGCCGCCGGAGCTGACCGATTACGCCCGCGGCGTTACTCAGGATCCACAGAACCCGTTGTTCCGCGAGGTCGGACGCAACTATCTCAAGGGCCGTCTGCGCTCGCACCCGGACGTGGCCGAACGTCACCATGCCGATCTGCTGGAGGAATATGCGATCAAGCCGGGCCTCGCGGCGGCCTATTAGGCCGCAACAGTCGTACCGCCTCATTGGATCGCGATAACAACAAAGATGCCCGGCATATGCCGGGCATCTCTGATTTGCTGTGCTCAGATATCCCTGTCCAGCGGGCTCGTCACAAGATGGACAGCGCCTGCTCGAGATCGTCGGTCAGGTCCTCGACGTCTTCGATGCCGATCGACAGCCGGATCAGATTGGGTGTGATCTGGCGCGCGAGCCGATCTTCTTCCGGCAGCGAGCCGTGGCTCATGGTCCACGGCTGCCCAACCAGGCTCTCCACGGCGCCCAGGCTCTCCGCTAACGCGAACAGCCTGAAGCGGCTCAGCACGTCCACGACCTGCTGTTCGTCGGCCTTCAGATAGGCAGCCACCATGCCACCGCCGCCGTCCATCTGGCGCACCGCAAGTGCGTGCTGCGGATGGCTGTTGAGCCCGGGATAGACCACCCGCTCGATCTTCGGATGGGCATCGAGCCAGCGCGCCACCGCCAGTGCATTCGAACTATGGCGGTGCACCCGAAGAGGCAACGTCTTGATGCCGCGCAGCGCCAGGAAGCTGGAGAACGGATCGAGGATGCCGCCGGTGGCGTTCTGCAGGAACTGCAGCTTCTGCGCCAGCTCCGGATCGCGAACGACAATCGCACCGCCAACGATGTCGGAATGGCCGCCGATGTACTTGGTCACCGAATGCACCACGATGTCGATGCCGTGCTCCAGCGGGCGCTGTACCGCCGGCGACGCGAAGGTGTTGTCGACCACGGTGAGGACGCCGCGCTCGCGGCCGATCGCGGCGATCGCTTCCAGATCGGCCAAGCGCAGCGTCGGATTGCTGGGCGTCTCGATCCAGATGAAAGCGGTGTTCGGCTGGATCGCATCGCGCAGCGCATCGAGATTGGCCGGATCGACATGGGTGATGGTCAGCCCGGCCGAATGGCTGCGCACCCGATGGAACAGCCGCCAGCTTCCGCCATAAAGATCGTCCGACGCGACGATGTGGCTGCCCTGCCCGGCGATCTCCAACAGCGCCGCCTCGGCTGCAAGCCCGGAGGCGAAAGCGAAGCCGGCATGGCCGCGTTCGGCATCGGCAATCGCGGCCTCGAACGCGGCACGCGTCGGGTTCTGCGAGCGCGCGTATTCGTAGCCCTTGTGCACGCCGGGCGCCGACTGAACGAATGTCGACGTGGCGTAGATCGGCGTCGTCACCGCGCCGGTCGACGGATCGAAATGCTGGCCGCCGTGCACCGCACGGGTGTTGGCCCCGCGCTGCCGCAGGTTGGTGGTCTTATCCATGTCAGTGCACCTTGCTACGCAAATGATTGATCAGGTCGATCCGGGTGATCAGACCGAGGAAGCGCGAGCCGTCGACGACCACGACGACGTGACCACGGTCGAACACTGGCATCAGGCTTTCGAACGGTGCCGACGCCTCGACGGTTTCGACCCGCTTGCTCATCGCCGAATGTACCGGTTCGGCGAATTTGGCCGGATCGCCGATCGTCGCCATCAGCAGATCGGACTCGTCGATGATGCCAACGACGCGGTCGTCGACCAGCACCGGCAGTTGCGACACCTCGTAGAGCTTCATCCGCGAATAGGCGAAATTCAGCGTATCCTCGGGAGCGACCGTGATCGAAGCGCCTTCGTCGTGGCGGCGTACGATCAGGTCGCGCAGATCGCCGTCGTGCCGGCGCGGGACGAAGCCTTGATCGGCCATCCAGGTGTCGTTGAACATCTTCGACAGATATTTGTTGCCGCCGTCCGGCAGCAGCGTCACCACCCGCTTCGGCCTGGTCTGCTCGCGGCAATAGCGCAGCGCAGCCGCCAGCAGCGTGCCAGACGACGAGCCGGCGAGAATCCCCTCTCGTCGCAGCAGTTCACGCGCGGCGTGGAAGGATTCGGCATCGGTGACCGTGTAGCCACGCGCCACCAGCTTCAGCTCGGCATTGCTCGGTACGAAATCCTCGCCGATGCCTTCGACCAGCCAGCTTCCGACCGGGCCGGGCTCACGCCCTTCGACAACGTCGACCAGCACCGAGCCTTTCGGATCGGCCAGAATGATCTCGGTCGTCGGCGAGGCGCGCTGAAAGAACCGCCCGATTCCGGTCAGCGTGCCCCCGGAGCCGATGCCGCATACCACCGCGTCGACGCGGCGATCCATCTGCTCCCAGATTTCCGGCGCGGTGCCGTATTCGTGGGCGAGCGGATTGGCCGGATTGGCGAACTGATTGACGAACACCGCGCCCGGGGTTTCCGCGGTGATCTTCTCGGCGAGATCCTGATAGTAAGCCGGGTGTCCCTTACCAACGTCGGAGCGGGTCATCACCACCTCGGCGCCCATCGCCTTCAGGTGCAGCACCTTTTCGCGGCTCATTTTGTCCGGGATGACCAGAACCAGCCGATAGCCTTTGAGCGCGGCGATCAGTGCCAGACCGAGGCCGGTGTTGCCGGCGGTCGCTTCGACCAGGGTCCCTCCCGGCCGCAGCTCGCCGCTGCGCTCGAACGCCTCGATCATCGCCAGCGCCGGGCGATCCTTGATCGACCCCCCTGGATTCTGGCCTTCGAGTTTGGCGAACAACCGGCACGGGCCGGCATCCAGCCGTGTCAGTGGCACCAGGGGCGTGTTCCCAATCAGATCGATCAACGCCTTGGGCGAGCGATCCTTGGGTGTGGCAAGACGGGCCAGGCTCACGATGTATTCTCTCGATCTTCCGCGATTGCAGCTGCGGAATGACGTCACCGCCGCGGATGCTGATCAAAGTGGGCCGCGTGGCTCCGCGGCGTCAATATGCACGCAACAGTTCAGCAAGAACGCGATCTCAAGCGCATCATCCGCAGCAGATTTGTATCGCGCAGCCATGCGGACGGAGATCTTGCTTCTGCCCTGTTCAGCGACGCATCGCTTGCTGACAGCAATGAACCGCGATGGATCGCGTTCCGGAATCAATCTGCCGTACCAAGCTGGAACAAGCGCGGTGCCAGAGAGGCAACGCCGTACCGGCCACGACGCGACGTAGCATCGATTTGATTGCCGGGCGATTTCGACAGAACGCGTATCATCTTCGGCGAGCGACAACGAAAGCCATTGCTCCGGCCGATCAGCTACCTAATCGATCATCCGCATTTCGCGCGGATATACGCTGATGAGCTGCGTGGGGCCATATGGGATCGCCATCATCGGAGTCCGAACCGATCAAGGTTGCAATTGCCACCGGGAACGGGGTCGGCGTCACCGAGCATTTCGGCTATGCGACCGACTTCCAGATCTGGGATGTCTCGACATCGACTCCGCGGCTGCTTGAGACCCGCCGCAACATCCCCGGCTGCGGTGCCGACCGCAGTGCGGCGCAGCAGCGCGATCCGCTCGACGTCTCGGTCGATCTCGTAGCCGACTGCCGTGCCGTCGTGGTCGCCAAGATCGGCGAATGCGGTGTCAATCGCCTGGCTGAACTCAACATCCTCGCGTTCGAGACCGACGATACCGTCGACAGCGTGTTGCGCGAGCTGGCGGAGAGCAGCTTGCTGCGGGAGCGCTGCCCCGCATGACGATATCGTTGAACGCAAATGCCGATGCTTTGCAGCACGCGACACCTGCGTTCCCGGCGCTGGAAGGCCGGCATCCATGTTTCAGCACCACGTCGGAAGGCCATGCCGCAGCGGAGCGGCTCCACCTTCCCGTCAGCCCCGGTTGCAATATCGACTGCTCGTTCTGCAAACGCGATTTTGACCACCGCGATCAGCGCCCGGGCGTCGCGACGCGGCTGTTGTCCCCGGAGGACGCCGAGGCAGTGGTCGAACGCGCGCTCGAACTCTGCCCCTCCCTTGCCGTGGTCGGGATCTCGGGCCCCGGCGAACCGCTGGCAACCGATCATGCGCTCGATACTTTCGTGCGAATTCGCGCCCGTTGGCCGCAACTGACGCTGTGCCTCTCGACCAACGGGCTGATGCTGCCATCACGGATCGAGGAGATCGCCGCGGTGGGGATCGAAACCCTCACGGTGACGGTCAACGCCGTCGATCCCGACATCCAGGCCACGATCACGCCCAAGATCGCATGGCGACGACGACGCCTCGATGGCCGGGCAGCGGCCGAGCGTCTGATCGGCAACCAGCTCGAAGGTATCGCGCTTGCCGCCGCGCTCGGCCTCACCATCAAGGTGAACACCGTGCTGATCCCCACCGTCAACGAGGATCACATCGGGGACATCGCAGCCGAGGTCGCAGCCGCCGGCGCGCGGATGATCAACATCATCCCGCTGATCCCACAGCATCGCTTCTCCAATCTTCCAGCGCCAAGTCTGATGCGACGCTACGTCGCCCGCGCCGACGCCGAGCGTCATTTGCGCGTGTTCCACGATTGCCAACCCTGCCGCGCCGACGCCTGCGGCGTACTCGGGATCAGCGATTACACAGCCACGCTCTATGGCAACGATCTGCTCGCCGAGCCGACCTTTTCGCACGGCTGACGCCGCCCCACAGTCATTGGAACCTTTGGATAGGAGCCGACCATGGCCAACAAACTGAAGCAAATCGCCATCTACGGGAAAGGCGGGATCGGCAAGTCCACCACCACTTCCAATATCAGCGCGGCACTGGCTGAAGCAGGCTACAAGGTGATGCAGTTCGGCGCCGACCCGAAGGCCGATTCCACCAACACGCTGCGCGGCGGCGCCTACATCCCGTCGGTGCTCGACCTGCTGGCGGAGCGCCGACGCGTCGATGCCTACGAGGCGATCTTTCAAGGGTTCGGCGGCATCTATTGCGTCGAGGCCGGCGGTCCGCAGCCCGGCGTCGGATGCGCCGGCCGCGGCATCATCACCGCGGTCGAACTCTTGAAGCAGCAGCGGGTATTCGAAGAACTCGACCTCGATTACGTGATCTACGACGTGCTGGGGGACGTGGTGTGCGGCGGCTTCGCCGTGCCGGTGCGCGAGGGCATCGCCGAACACGTGTTCACGGTGTCGTCGTCCGACTTCATGGCGGTTTATGCCGCCAACAACCTGTTCCGCGGCATCGAACGGTTCTCCAATTCGGGCGGCGCCCTGCTCGGCGGCATCATCGCCAATTCAATCAACACCGACTTCCAGCGCGACGTGATCGACGATTTCGCCGCGCGCACCGCGACGCCGATCGTGCAATACGTGCCACGCTCCCTGACCGTCACCCAAGCAGAACTCAGCGGCCGCACCACCATCGAGGCGGCGCCGCAATCAGCTCAAGCCGACATCTATCGCCAACTCGCGCGCCGCATCGCAGAGCACACCGAGTCCAAGGTGCCAACGCCGCTCGATCCGCAGCAACTTCGCGAATGGTCGAGCAGCTGGGCGGATCGACTGGTCGCCGCGGAGCGCGCCGAAGCCGAGCGCGACCGCGCGGTCGCCTGACGCCCCCTCACTCCACCCCTGACTGCTTTGAAGAGGACAACCATGGCAACTCTCCTGTTCGCCGACGGACGCGAGGCGACCGCCGCGGAAATCGAAACAATCGCACGCGCGCATCGCATCGTGGTGGAGCATCGCCCGGTGCCGACGGCGCTGGCGGAAACCCTGGCGCGACCGCTGCTCGACGACACTGCCACCGCCACCGTGCTTGACGCGCTACCACCGCGCCCGGAGTTTCCGTCGCGCGACCTGATTGTGCTGCATCCGGAACGGGCGGATAACGAGCAGCTCGCCACCAAATTCGAGAGCTGGCACCGCCACGCCGGCGACGAGATCCGTCACATCCTCGATGGCGCCGGCATCTTCGGCGTGATCGTCGACGGGCAGCGAGCCGATCTTCACGTTGGTCCCGGCGATTTCATCGTGGTGCCCGCGGGCCTCGAACATAACTTCCGCCTCACCGCCGCCCGCCGGATCAAAGCCGTTCGCTATCTCAGCGATGCCACGGGGTGGGCAGCCGAGTTTACCGGTCGAGCAGCTTGACTCGGAGCACGACGGCCTTTCGGTCCGGAACGACCAGCGGCCGGGCAAGAATGTTCGCGCCGGAGAATGCCGCCGCACGAGCGATTTGTTCTCCGCCCAACTAACAGTGCAGCAGCATCTTTCAAACTGCTTGGCGGATGTTGTGTTCGACCGGAGATCGTCTTTAGATCGCGGAGTAGTTCGTTCCGCCGAAGGTGTCACCGATGGCATCCGTCCCTTCGTCACGCTTGGCGCACGATCAGACCATCCTCGGATCAGGATCACTCCGTCGTCAGTTCGGTATGTCACGACCACTCGACCATCTCGATATCAAGATCCTCCGGCTGTTGCAGGAGAATGCCACTCACTCGGTCGCGGACATCGCCTCCAAGGTGGGGCTGTCGTCGACCCCGTGCTGGAAGCGCATTCAGCGCCTACAGATGGACGGCGTCATCACCGGCCGCGTGGCGCTGGTAGATCAGGAAAAGATCGGGCTCGGGCTGTCGGTGTTCGTCTTCATCGAAGCCGGCGAACAGACCAAGGAATGGCAAGCCTCATTCGCCGCCAAGCTCCGCGGCATGCCCGAAGTGGTCGAAGTGTACCGGCTTGCCGGTGACTATGACTACGTCCTGCGCGTCGTGGTCGCCGACATGAAGTCGTTCGACCGGTTCTACCGCCGACTGATCAAGACTGCCGAACTGAAGAACGTGACCTCGCGGTTTGCGATGGAAAAGATCAAGGCAATCACCGCGCTCCCGGTGGTCCCGCCGCCCCCGCAAGCAACGCCATAACGATCGACCAAGACGTCTCACGCGATCCCAGCTATTGCGCGCCTGCCGTTCCTCGCAACGAAGCGATCCAGTGCGCCGCGCTTGCCTCGCGGCCACGTAATCCATTCCACGGGTGTCCCAAGGGCTGACTCATCGCCAACCCTCGGGGAATGAGCGATCAGGCAGCGTCGAGCGCCTGTGCGAGATCGGCCAGGATATCGTCCGGATGCTCGATCCCAATCGACAGCCGGATAAAGCCGGGCGTCACCCCGGCCGCCAGCTGGTCCTGCTCGCTAAGCTGCGAATGGGTGGTGGCGGAGGGCTGGATCGCCAGCGACCGGGCGTCACCGATGTTGGCGACGTGATAGAACAGCTTCAGCGCCTCGATGAAGCGCTGGCCGGCCGCCTGCCCGTCGCGCAGTTCGAAGCCGATCAGCGCGCCGTACCCTCCCCGCATCGACGCGTCGGCGCGACGGCGGAGCTCACCGCTCTGCAGGCCAGGGAAATGCACCGCCGCAACTTTCGGATGATCCTTCAAATAGTCGGCGACAACACGCGCATTGGCGTTGTGCTGCTCCATCCGGATCGGAAGCGTCTCCAGCCCCTGCAAAATTTGCGACGCGGCGAGCGGTGCCATGCCGGCGCCGAGATCACCGAGCAGCCTCAGCCGCGCGCGGAGCGAAAACGCAATCGAGCCGAACGGCCGCGCAACATCGGTCCAGACGACTTGCGGATCGGCCGCATCGGGCGCCGTCAGCAGCGGAAACCGTTCGGCATGCTGCTGCCACGGGAAGTTGCCGCCGTCGATGATCGCGCCGCCGAGCGTAGTGCCATGACCGCCGATATATTTGGTTGTCGAGTACATCACGATCGCCGCGCCATGATCGAGCGGACGCACCACGCCGGGGACGGCGGTGTTGTCCATCACCAGTGGCACCCCGAGCGAACGGCCGATCGCGGCCACCTCACGGATCGGAAACACCTCCAGCTTCGGATTGGGCAGCGTCTCGGCATAATAGAGACGGGTCCGCGCATCGGTGGCGCGTCGGAAGTTCTCCGGGTCAGACGGATCGACGAACCGTGCCTCGATGCCGAGCTCGCGCAACGTGTTGTCGAACAGAATCCAGGTGCCACCGTAGAGGCCGGTGGAGGTGACGAAATTGTCGCCGGCTTGCGCCAGGTTCAGCACCGAGAACGTCGATGCCGCCTGCCCCGACGCGACCGCCAGCGCCGCCGCGCCACCTTCGAACGCGGCCAGCCGACTCTCCAACTCGCGAAGCACCGGATGGCTCACCGCCCGATACCGCGCATCCAGCCTCTCGCTGCCGAAATGCAGCGGTGCGCTGCCCCCGTCATCGCCGCGCGACGCAGGACGGCGACTCACCTCGGCACGGCCACGTGCGCCGCGGAGAACGAATGTGCTGGGATGCAGCAGTTGGACAGCATGATTATCATCGACCGTTGAAGCTTGCGCGAACATTTCACTTTCCAGCACGATTACTTGACTTCATGTGCCAACCGTATTCTCTGCAGATGCTGTGAACAAGCCGCGTTCGAACACACTTGCTATTCAGTTGTCGGAAGTCTCACGCGTCGCGAAACTCCCAAACCGCGCCGTATGGTGTCGACGCAGCGCCGTGTCTTGCATGCGCCGCGTTACGGCGGCTGCAGCAGCATTGAGTGATCTATCCATCGCTCGACATCCACTGATCGATCCATTCTCTTCACCTCTGCCGCCGAGGAGCGCGCCACCATGACCCAGCCACAGGCCGCCAATTTCGAAACGCTCGCGGTGCATGGCGGTTCGTTCCGCGCCGATCCGGTCACCGGCGCAGTGGTGCCTCCGATTTACCTGACGACGTCGTACCAATTTCAGGACACCGAGCACGCGCGCCGTATCTTCGCGCTCGAAGAGATCGGCTACACCTACACGCGCACCGTCAATCCCACCCGCGAGTTTCTAGAGCGCCGCGTGGCCGCACTCGAAGGCGGCGCCGGGGCCCTTGCGCTCGCCACCGGCGAGAGCGCATCGCTGTACGCGCTACTCAACATCACTCACAGCGGTGACAACGTCGTGCTGTCGCCAGACATCGCGGCGGGACGCAATGCCGGCCTCGTCGCTTCGCTGCGCCAGTTCGGGATCGACGTCCGTTTCGCTGCCGAGACGGGATCGGCGGAGTCGTTCGCCGCGGCGACCGATGCACGTACCCGTGCGTATTATGTCGAAAGCCTCAGCGTGCCGCAGCTCCGCGCCTTCCCGCTCGCCGGTGCAGCGGAAGCGGCGCAGCAGGCCGGCGTACCGCTGATCGTCGACAATACCGCACTGCCGCTGTCATTAAGGCCGTTCGAGCACGGCGCGGCGCTGGTGATCTATTCGGCGGCCGAGTATCTCGGCGGCCACGATGGTGCCCAAGGCGGCCTGATCATCGATGGCGGCCAGTTTTCCTGGGAGGCTCATGCCACCCGGCTGCCGACCCTCAGCGAACCGGATGCGTCCTATCACGGCGTGGTCTGGACCGAGCTTGTGAAGAAATGGAACGCAAGTCCGTTCGTGGCGCGGACGCGGGCGCATCTGCTGCGCGATCTCGGCGCGGCGATCAATCCCCTGGCGGTGTTCCAGATCATCCAAGGTGTCGAGACGTTGCCGCTGCGGCTGCGCCGACAGACGGCCAGTGCGCGCGAGGTCGCGACCTATCTGGGCGCGCATCCAAAGGTGTCCGGTCTCGCCACCGGAGCTGCGTTGATCGCCTTCGATCTGCCCAGCGCAGCCGCTGCGGCTCGGTTTACGGACGCGCTGACGCTGTTTGATCCTGCCGTGACCTACGGAGGCGTCCGCAGCGCCATCCTCGACCGGGCTGCGGCCTCACCGCGCGTGGTATTGTCGATCGGGCTCGAGCACGCCGGGGACCTCCTCGCTGATCTCGACTCCGCGCTCGCTGGCGCCTGATCGTGACCGCGACGGACGGGTCATACCGTAAGTTGGTAGCCGACCGTCATCGCCCGGCGCCTCATCGACACAGGATTGCTTCTCCTCGCACGACGCGGCGCAGTTAGTTCTTTCAAATCGCAACGCACCGCGCTTTCGCGCTTGCGAACAGCGCGTCCTCATGGCCATCTTCGCGCGCAACTGATCATCCTCACAGTTTCGTTCTTTGAAGGCGTTGCGCGCCGATGGCCATTAATCTTCGTAGTCCGTCCGCCGAGACCCGCGAGCAGCGTCTTGGTACCATTACTTCATGGGATGGCCCCGCCTCCCGCCTTGCCCACGAGTCGGCCTTCTCCCGCGGCGATTGCGGCCCCGGATGCGGCGGCAAGGGCCAGCGCATCTGCGAATTGGAGTCGCCGTTCTCGCAAGGCTCGACCTGCTCCGAGCAGATTGCTGAAAGCCAAGCCAGCAACGTTCGCGACGCAGTGCTGGTGCAGCATTCCCCGATCGGTTGCGCCGCCGGTCACATCAACAGCAATGCGTTCTTCCGCAACGGCCTGATGCGGCGCGGCCTGGCTCCGCGCAACGTCACCGGCCTGTCGAGCAACCTGATCGAGCGCGACATGATCTATGGCGGCGCCGAGAAGCTGCGCGCCACCATCAAGGCCGCGGTCGAGCGGCACCAGCCCAAAGCGGTGTTCGTCGCCACCTCCTGCGCTACCGGCATCATCGGCGACGACGTCGAGAGCGTGGTGCGCGATTGCGAGGACGAGCTCGGCGTCCCGGTGGTGGCAATGTATTGTGAGGGCTTCAAGTCGAAGCATTGGAGCTCGGGATTCGACGCGATCCAGCACGGCGTGCTGCGCCACGTCGTCAAGCCCAAGCCGGGCCCGCGGCAGGACAACCTCGTCAACATCATCGTGCTGTGGGGCAGCGACGTGTTCACGCCGATGCTCGCGGAGCTGGGGCTCGAAGCCAACAACATCCTCACCGTCGCGTCGGTCGACGAGATCGCCCGCGCCTCAGAAGCCGCCGCATCGGCCACCTTCTGCTATTCGGTCGGCGGTTATCTCGGCGCTGCGCTGGAGCAGCAATACGGCGTGCAGGAGATCAAGGCGCCGCAGCCTTATGGCTTCGCCGGCACCGACGCCTGGCTGCGCGCGCTCGCGAAAGCCACCCACCGGGAGGAGCTGGCCGAAGCCTACATCGCTCGCGAGCACGCCCGCGTCCGCCCACAGATCGAGCGGCTGCGCGAACGGCTCAAGGGCGTGCGCGGCTACGTGGCGATGGGCGCGGCCTATGCTCACGGCGTGATCGGCGTGCTGCGTGAGCTCGGCGTCGAGGTGCCCGGCTCGCTCGTGTTCCATCACGACCCGGTCTATGACAGCCACGACGTCCGCCAGGACTCGCTTGGTCACATGATCGACGCCTATGGCGACGTCGAGCACTTCAGCATCTCCAATCGCCAGCCGTATCAGTTCTACAATCTGCTGAAGCGCTCCGATCCGGACTTCATCATCATCCGCCACGGGGGCCTCGCCGGCCTCGCCTCGCGCCTCGGCGTGCCGGCGATCGCGCTCGGCGATGCTTCGACGGCGATCGGCTATCAGGGCATGATCGATCTCGGCGAGGAGATCGTCGATGCGCTGGCGCAGCGCAAATTCCACCAGGATCTGGCCGGTCATACCAGCCTGCCCTACAAGCAATGGTGGCTGGATCAGGCCGATCCCTATCTGCTCGCCCGGCAGAACGCCCCGCAAGCCGCCGGAAGCCGCGTCTGATGACCATCACCCCGCTTCAAGTCCGTCGCTCCGGTCCTGTCCCTGTCGTTGCCGACGTCCCCGAAGAAGGCCCGATCGAGCAGGTCCGCTACGCCTGCGCGCTCGGTGCGATGCAGACCGTGGCGGCGATCCCGCGCGCGATTCCGATCACCCATTGCGGCCCGGGCTGCGCCGACAAGCAATGCGGCGCGCTCGCCTTCAACAACGCTTACCAGGGAGGCGGCTGGGGCGGTCTCGGCGTCGCGCCGAGCACCAACGCCACCCAGCGCGAAGTGATCTTCGGCGGCGAAGAGCGGCTCCGCGAGCTGATCAGCCACACGCTGGAGCTGATGGAAGCAGATCTGTTCGTCGTGCTCACCGGCTGCATCCCGGATCTGATCGGCGACGACGTGCCGGCCGTGGTCAAGGAATTCCAGGCCAAGGGCGCGCCCGTGGTCTATGCCGGCACCGGCGGCTTCCGGGGCAATAACTACACCGGCCACGAGGTCGTGACCCGCGCCATCATCGACCAGTTCACCAGCGCGGATGCAGGGCCGCGGGAACACGGCCTCGTCAATCTGTGGGCGCCGCTGCCCTACCAGGACCCATTCTGGCGCGGCGATCTCGCCGAATTGAAGCGGCTGCTGCAAGGCATCGGGCTGCGCGTTAACGTGCTGTTCGGGCCCGGCTCGGCCGGCGTGTCGGAATGGCGCGCAATCCCGCGGGCGCAGTTTAATCTGGTGGCATCGCCCTGGCTCGGCCTCGCCACCGCGCAGCATCTGGAAAGCAAATACGGCCAGCCGTATCTTCACCTGCCCGTGCCGCCGATCGGCGGCCGGCAGACCTCCGAATTCCTCCGCCAGGTCGCCGCCTTTGCCGGCATTCCGGACTCGCAGGCCGGCGCTTTCATCGCTGCGGAAGAGCGCGACTACTACGGCTACATCGAGGCGTTCTCGGAGTTCTATTCGCAGTATCGATGGGGCCTGCCGGCGCGGTTCGCCGCCGTCGGCGATGCCGCCACCACGCTGTCGCTGAGCAGTTTCGCGGTCCGTCAGCTCGGCCTGGTGCCGGCCTCCGTGGTGATCACCGACAACACACCGCCCGAGCACCGCGACGCGATCCGCGCGGCGTTCGCCAAGCTCGACCACGACGTCGGCATCGAACCGGTGTTCGCCGAAGATAGCTACGCGGTGCATACCGCACTCCGCAGCGCCGATTTCGGCCGCAAGCCGCCGCTGATCTTCGGCACCACCTGGGAGCGCGATCTCGCCAAGGAGCTGCGCGGCTTCATTCTCGAAGTCGGTTTCCCGGCCTCCTACGAAGTCGTGCTGTCGCGCGGCTACGCCGGCTATCGCGGCGCGCTCACTTTGATCGAGCGCATCTACACCACAGCGATCAGCCGTAGCGCCTGAGCTCTTCCCGACGAGACATCGTGACGTTCAATTCCCACCCGCCATACGATCCAACGAAGCCCGCCGGAGCACGCTCCCGTGCCGGCATTACCCGTCGGCGTCTTTTTGGAACAGCGCTGGTTGGCGCGGCATCGCTGCTCGCCGCCGCCACTGCTCGTGCCGAGGCTTACCGTGACTACCGGCGCACGATCTTCGTCGCGCGGCGCGGCGTTGCCGCACTCGATGCGATCGATGTCGATTCCGAGACCGTGACCGGCACGCTCGAACTCGGTCTTGAACCGCGCGAGCTGCAGATCTCCCAGCGCGGCGGCCGCCTGGCCGCAATCGACCTGCGCAGTCCACGTCTCGTCAGTGTCGATCTAGCAGCGCAGAGCCGCCGCGACGTGCCGCTGCCATTCATCCCGTCGCGGCTGCGGATCAGCCCCGATGGGCAGCGACTGGCTGCGTTCGACGATGCGCGCGGCACAATCGTGCTGCTCGACGGCACCGACGGCCGCGAACGCAGCCGGATCGACGGCCCGCGTGAGATCCGCGAGGCGATCTTCTCCGGCGATAGCTCATCCCTCCTGGTGGCAGCTGCGAGCGTCGGCGGTCTATCGACGTATGACATCGCGACCGCGCAGCCTGTTCCGCCGGTCGAGGGGCCGTCGCTACACGCGCTGCTGCGCGCGCCGAACGGCCGCGAAGGCTTTGCGCTGACGGCCGAGACTCCGCGCCGCGTGCTGCACCTCGATCTGCGTTCGCGGCAGGTCCTGGCGAGCGTGCCCACCTCCGATCATCCCGTTCTGTTCGCAACCGGCACCGGCATCCAGTTGCTGGCGATCGATCAGCATGCGGGCACGCTGTCGATCCTGCCGTCGGAGCCGCTGCAGCCGGGCGGCGTCACGCTGCCGGCCGCGGCATCGACAGCTTATGCAGCCTGGTTCGATACGGTGGCGTTCGTGCCGGCGCCCGCCGCGCGCAAGCTGCTGATCTTCGACCTCGAGCGCCGCAAGGCCGCAGGCTCGATCGCTCTCGAAGGCGTGCCGGGTACCGGCGTGGTCACACCCGACGGCGATAAGCTCTACTTGCCGATCGAGGATCAGGGAACGGTCGCGGTGATCGACACCCATCTGCGCCAGCGCACGACGTCGATCGCGATCGGCGCTGCGCCGGTCCAGGCAATCATCGCTGGCGGCTACGGTCTGTGCCATTGATAGCGCATCGGTGAGACTCGGACCTCGGCCCGTTCTCGAGAGCCAGCGGCGAACGCACATGATCAACCATGCTTGCGTCGCGGAGGCGAATGGCATTCTCGCTTCGCTGCCGACAAGGAAAACTCCTGCTGGCAACCTTGACGTATGAGTGTTGCCATCATCGACGACCGTCAGTGGCGCATTGACACCTTGCCTGAGTCATTCGATCGACACCGAATCCACAATCCGACTGCGAGTGACAATATGGCGACGGCACTGAACACCGGCCGAACATCGGCCCCCGCTCCTGAAGCAGCGCCCAAGCTGCGCTTCGATGCCCGCCGGTATCTCGGCACGACGCCCCTTCGGCGGATCAAGGACGAGGTCGAGATCGAACTCGCCGACCGTGCTTATCTACCCGACCTGAACGACCTCAAGCGCGACTGGGTGGCGAGCGTCGCCGCACCGGCGTTCCGGGTGCTCGCGCGCAACCGCGCCACACCGCCGCGCGCATTCGCCTCGATCGGCACCGGCTCCGGCGTCGATGCCCTGGCGGCGATCGAATTGCTCGGCGCCGAGATCGTCGGCATCACCGACCTGTTCGACGAGGTGGTCGCCACCGCGGCGCGCAACGTGCGCGGCAATGTCCGCCCCGACGCGGCCATCACGTTGCACGCGGGCGCGGGCGACCTTCTCATTCCGCTCGCTTCCGCGGGCGTGAAGTTCGACGTGATCTACGAGAACCTGCCTAATCTGCCGGTCGACGACAGCCGCAAAATCGAAGCTGACAAGACCAGCGCCGCTTTCCTTGCGCCGCGCAGCGAAGACATCCCGGCCTTCATCACCGACTGGCTGCTGACGATGCACTACCTCGCGCTGGTGCAGGCGCGCGACGCGCTGACGCCGGACGGCGTCGTGCTGTCGACGGTCGGCGCGCGTGTGCCGCTCGACATTCTGGCGCAGATGTCGCGCGCCGCCGGGCTGGTGCCGCGCGTCCTCACCTATGGCTGGAAAGTGCAGGCCGACGCCGACGACGTCATCTCCACCTACGCGAATTGGGAACGCCAAGGCCTCGGCCCGTTCCGGTTCTATGCCGCGGATGCGCTGGAGGCTGCGTTCGCAGATCTCGATCCCGGCGAGGCCGGCGCCAATGCCGCGACGATCGAGGCCAGTCTCGCCGGCGAAGAGCTCGGCGCGGTGGCGGCCTGGGAGGCGCATCGCAACGGTCTGCGGATCGGCCACACCTACGTGGTGCTGCAATCGGGCCTGCGCTGAATGACCGTCTCCGATGAAGCCGGCCAGCTGCGATCGCTGGTCGCAGCGCTGCGGCGTTGCTTCGCCGATCCGAACGGAGCCGATGACGCGGCCAGGGCCGAGATCCGCCGTGTCGAGGCGCTGCTCGCCGCGGCCCCGGCGGAGGCTGCGGCGCTGCAGCCGACGCACCATCCGTTGACGCAGCACCTGCCGGCGGTGCTCGATCTTGCCGAAGCCACAGCGCCGGAGGTCGCAGCCGCCCTCCGCCCGATCGCGCAGCAGCTCCCCTGGCGTTACGGCTACACGCCGCGCGACGATGCGCCTGGCCTCGAAGGCGCCATGGGCTGGGCCGAGCTGATCGGCCCGCTGGCGCCGATCGTCAGCCGCGAGGTCTGCTTCGGCCTCACCTTGATCGGCCCGCGAACTTACTACCCGCCGCACCGTCATCCCGCGGTCGAGCTGTATCGGATCGTGGTCGGCCATCCGCACTGGACGGTCGCCACCGACACCGCACCGCGCCGGCCCGGCGATGCCGTCCTGCACGCCAGCGACGTCGTCCACGCGATGCGCGCCGACGACGAGCCGCTGCTGGCGATCTACTCATGGACCGGCGACGTCGATACGCCGTCGCGGTGGGTGTGACAGCTCGCGGGAAGGATCGCCGCCAAAACAGGCAAGGCTCATCGCTGCTTGAGTGCGATCCTGGCATCGGCTCCGCGGAGAGTGCGGTACGCAAAATCGGTGAGGTAATCGTTCAGCGCGAGCGATGCGGCGGCTGCGGCCTGCTCGTCGCCCTGGTTGATCGCTCTCAGCGTCGCCGAATGCTTCTCGGACGCCACCATCAACTCTGTGGGGCGATCTGAAATATTGGCGAACCAGAACCGTCGCGACAGCCCCTGAAGCGGAGCCATACTGGAGGTCAGATATTCGTTCTGCGCCGCCGCAACGATGATCTGATGCACCCGCTTAAGCAGATCGCCGTACAGAACGATGTCGTCGGATTTTGCGACCTCATCAAACTCCCGCGCCAATTCGAGCATCATCCGCTTCTGAACGGAGGTGGCGCGATGAACACAGGTTCGCACCGCAAATTCTTCGACGACTCTGCGCAATTCGAGCAGCTTGAGTTGGACCTCGACCGAGATCAACGGAATGAAGGCTCCCTTCCGCGGATGAATCTCGACCATCCGCTCCCAAGCGAGACGCTGCAGCGCTTCGCGCACAGGCGTGCGGCCGAAACCCGTCGCCTCCATCAACGTCACTTCGCTGACCATTTGGCCAGGCTTCAATTCTTGAAACGTGATCATTCTCTCGATCACGTCGTAAACCTGCTCAGACTTATTGGTGTGCTCGGGCATCTATCTGCTGTCCGGTAGAAATCTGTCGCTTAAACTTGGCCTGCAAGAGAGCCGAGGCCATCGTCTTCGGCATCCGAGGGACTGCGTTCGCGGGCTCGCTCTGGCGCAGAGCCGATCATCGGCGGACGCCGGATCGCTGACCGGATGAACATCGCCCGCATACGGCGGCACGTTCATGGATGCGGACGGTGGACCGAGCCTCTCGTCGGAAGGCCGTTTCGGCCCGCGCTCATTGTCAGTTCCACCGCCTCGTCCCCCTACCCCATCCCGATTTCACGCGTGCGCAAAACCGCGGCCTTCAGCTTCAAGCCGCTGGACTCTACTGCCATACTTGTAATATATCAGCATATATCATCGATATATCAATCGTCGATGAGGCTATAATTCGTTGAAAACGGGGAAACATCCATGGCTGAGGTTTTACAGGACCAACGCGCGGTCGGCGGAAACCAGAAATCCCGCCGGGCGGCGTGGGCCGCTCTGATCGGCACGGTGCTGGAGTGGTACGACTTCATCATCTACGGAACGGCCGCAGCCGTCGTCCTGAACAAGGTCTTTTTCCCCTCGACAGATCCGTACGTCGGAACGCTGGCCGTGTTTGCGACCTACGCGGTCGGCTTCCTCGCCCGCCCCTTGGGCGGCCTGTATCTCGGCTACCTCGGCGACCGATACGGCAGAAAGCGCGTTCTCGTGCTCACGCTCGTGATCATGGGCGCCGCCACGTTCCTGCTGGGTTGTCTGCCGTCCTACGCGCAAATTGGAATCTGGGCGCCGATCCTGCTTGTCGGATTGCGCCTGCTGCAGGGTTTCGGCGCAGGCGGTGAGTACGCCGGCGCGGTGGTGCTGTCCGTCGAACACGCTCAGGAGGGTAAGCGCGGCGCTGCAGGCGCCTGGGCTCCGATGGGCTTTGCGCTGGCAACTTTGCTCGCCAACGCCGTGTTCTTCTCTGTCATTGCCTCGATGCCCGAAGACCAGTTCTTGCAGTGGGGGTGGCGCATTCCCTTCCTGTTCGGCGGCGTGTGCGTGCTGGTCGGTTACTTCATTCGGCGCGGTGTCGAGGAGCCGCCGGTCTATGAACGTGCCGTCGAGCAGGCGAAGACCGAGAAGATTGGCCTGTTCACGTCGATCAAACGCAACCCGCGCAGCTTCGTCATCGTGCTTCTGACGCGTATGGGAGAGAACGGCTTTGCCTATCTCTATCCGGTGTTCTGCGTCTCCTATGTGATCACAACGCTTGGACAGCCACGCTCGACCGCGCTGTGGGCTGTCATTATCGCTTCGATGATCCAGGTCGCCACCATCCCGTTCTTCGGCGTGCTGTCCGACCGGCTTGGCCGCAAGACGGTGTATGTTGCCGGAGCGCTGCTTTCGATGGCTTGGCTGGTGCCGTTCTTCCTGCTGCTCGACACCGGCGCGACCGCCGCCATCATCCTGGGATTTGGCATCGGCCTCGGCATTGCTTATCCAGCGATGCTCGCGCCGCAGGCCTCCTGGTACGCCGAACTGTTCGACACCCAGTTCCGGCTCTCGGGCTTCGCCTTCTCGCGAGAGCTCGGCTCGTTGCTCGCCGGCGGCGTCGCCCCTTTCATCGCCACGGCGCTTGCCGCATGGGCCCATCATTGGTGGCCGATCGTCGCCTATATGTGGGTGCTCGGCATCATCACTTTGATCGGCCTGAAGCTTGGGCCGGAAACCGTCAGCAAGAAACTCGGATAAGTCGAAGAGCGTTCCGGCGCCGCGCCGGAACGCTCATTGCTCCCGCATCTTTGGAGATTGACCGATGAACGAACTCAGAAGCAACTTCGAGCCGGGTTCGACCCGGTGGGCCGTGCGTCGCGCGCAATGGCTGGCGATGGGCATCAAGGAAGAGGATTTCCACAAGCCCAAGATCGCGGTGGTCAATTCATCCAGCGGGCTCTCGGTCTGTTATCAGCACTTGGACGAGATCTCTCGGAAAGTGCAGCAGGCGATCCGCGACGCCGGCGGGCTCCCGTTTGAAATCCGCACCGTTGCCCCGTCTGATTTCGTCACCTCCGCGGGCCGCAAAGCGCGCTACCTGATGCCGTCCCGCGATCTCCTCGTGAACGACGTCGAGGTCCAGGTCGAAGGCGCGGAATTGGACGGCATGGTCTTGCTCGCCTCCTGCGACAAGACCACGCCGGGCCAATTGATGGCCGCTGGTCGCTTGAACATTCCGTCGATCGTGTTGGCCTGCGGCTATCAACTCGGCGGCCATTGCGGCGGCAAAGACGTCGATATCGAAGACCTCTACAACGGCGTCGGAACCTACAAGTCGGGCCAGATCAGCCTGCAGGATCTGACCGACATGTCCTGCGCCGCGATCAAGGGACCCGGCGTTTGCGCCGGTCTCGCAACAGCCAATTCCATGCATTGCCTCGCTGAGGCGCTCGGCATGGCCCTGCCCGGCAATGCGCCGATCCGGGCTGGAAGCGAGCGGCTGTCCGACTACGCGGTACAAGTCGGCCATGCCATCGTGCGGCTCATTCAACAAGATCTGAGGCCACGGCAGATCCTGACCAAGGCGTCGATCCAGAACGGAATTCGGATCGCGCAAGCGCTGGGGCTTTCCGTCAACACGGTGCGGCATCTGACGGCGATCGCCATCGAAAGCCGCATCGAGATGGACGTCGTGGCAGAATACGAGGCTCTGTCGAAGGACGCGGTTCAGATCACGCAAGTGCGTCCCAACGGTCCGCATCGGATCGAGATGCTGGACGCTGCAGGTGGCGTGCGAGGCGCGATGAAGCAGCTTGCCAGCAAGCTCGACCTCTCTACGATGACGGTCACCGGAAAGACCCTCGGAGAAAATCTCGCCGAAGCGCCCGCGCCGGACGAACGCGTGATCCGGCCGCTATCGAACCCGTTCCGCAACGAACCCGGCCTCATCATCATCCGCGGCAATCTCGCGCCGGACGGCGCGGTGGTGAAGCTGTCCGCCGTCCCGGCCTCCGTCCGCCGGTTCGAGGGCGTAGCGAAGGTTTTCGAAGACGAGGACAAGGCGATCGCCGGCCTCAGCGACGGCTCAATTCAAAAGGGACAGGCCATCATCCTCCGGCACATGGGTCCGAAGGGCGGCCCGGGCACGGTGTTCGCGTGCTCGTTCATGGCGGCCCTGGTCGGCGCCGGCCTGTCGAGCGGCGTCGCCGTTCTGACTGACGGTGAGTTGTCGGGTCTCAACTCCGGTATCACTGTTGGCCAGATCATGCCGGAGGCTGCCGAAGGCGGCCCGCTCGCCGTGGTGGCTGACGGCGACCGTATCGCGATCGATCTGACCGCCGAAACGATCGAGCTCATGATCACCGAAAAGGAACTCGCGACCAGACTAGCCGAATGGAAACCGCAGACGCTGCCGGCCGAATATGGCTGGCTCGCGCAATACGCCCAGCTCGTCCAGCCGCTCTCGAAGGGAGCCGTGCTCGGTGATCGAAGCCGTCGCTGATAGCGCAGCCGCGCACGCCCCGAGCCGCTAGTCACACGCGAGGTTATTTTGATGGACTCCACATGCGTCAACATTCCGGCTTGGGAAATCCGGCACCAGATCTCCCTTGATGAGGCCAGATCGCTCCCGTGTCTTGCGGAGATCGATGTTCTCGTCGTCGGCGGCGGCGCATCCGGCGTTGCTGCGGCCACCGTTGCGGCAGAGTCCAATTGCTCGACCATCCTGGTCGAGCGCTACGGATTCTGCGGCGGCGCAGCCGTTGCAGGACTATCGGGGACGATCTGCGGTCTGTTTCTGGCTAGCGAACAGAGCAAGCCGAAGCAGGTCGTCTTCGGGTTTTCCGAACGCTTCAGATCCGAGCTCGCCAGACGGGGCGGCGTCACCCCGCCGCAGAAGTACGGCAAGACGTACGTCGTCACCCACGATCCTCTCAAATGGCGTGAGACTGCCGATACCCTGCTGACGGTCTCTGGCGTCAGGGTGCTGTTCCACACCGTCGTGGTCGCGGTGATCATGGACGGCAATCGCCACCTCGGCGTGGTGATCGAGTCCAATGCCGGCCGCTCGGTGATCCTTGCCAAACGCACGATCGACGCATCCGGAGATGCCGCTGTCGTCGCCCGCGCCGGTCACCCGTGGCGGTTCGGCGATCAGGGCCGCATTCAGAACCCGACAATGTTCTTCCGCCTCGGCGGCGTCGACGTTGACCGTTTCGTCGAACATTGGGGCGAAGACACGATCTCTCCGCCGGAGATCGTGGAGGCGCTCACAGCGGCCGATCGAAGGAACTACGATCTTCCCCGGAAGAAGATCTGGATCTTTCCAACCACGCAGCCCGGCGAACTGCTCGTCAACGCAACCCGGCTGTCGGCGCGTGACGGATCGATGCTCAACGTCATCAATCCGGAGGATTGGACCGTTGCTGAGATCGATGGACGCCGCCAGGTTCGGGAGTACGCAAGGTTTCTATCGGCTCACGTGAAGGGCTGTGAACGCAGCTTCGTCATCGATACCGGGGTGGAGTGCGGCGTTCGGCAGACCCGCTCCATCGAAGGCCTTCAGACTTTGACGAACGAGGACGTCGTAGCGGGGACCAAACGGCCGGATTCGATCTGCCGCTCACCCTGGCCGATCGAGCTGCACGCCGGTGACAAGCCGAAGCTGCACTGGCTGCTCGACGACTACTACGATGTCCCGTTTGGAGCGCTCGTCCCTGCTTCCGGCGAAAACATCGTCGTTGCGGGCCGCTGCCTGTCGGCCGAACACGAAGCTCTCGCCTCCGCGCGCGTCACTGCTCAGTGCTTCGAATATGGCCACGCTGCCGGCGTTGCCGCAGCCCTTTCGATCTCGGACGACACTCCGCTGCATCTGCTCGAGCCGGCTGCGATTGCCGAGCGGATGAAGAAAGCCGGCAGCGCTCTTTGATAACTCGGTGATAATGAAACGTGAGCCGTTCGTGCTCACGTTTCGTGCTGGCGAGTTCAAGACCTCCGCACAGCTCGACGCCGATTGCTAAGTTAGGCGGGCGAAGCAAAGGACGCTGACAATCCTAGTCTAGCCCCGCCCCTTCCGCCGGAGGCGCACCACCAGATCGACGCGGCTGACCTCGTAGCCCTCGGGAATTTGAGGCAGCTCGCCGAGCTGAATCAGCGAGGCCGGGATATCGATCAGCTCGTGCCGATTCTCCAGATAGACGTGATGGTGGTCACTGATGTTGGTGTCGAAATAGGTCTTGCTGCCATCGACGCTGACACGGCGCACCAAGCCGAGTTCGGCGAAGTGATTGAGGGTGTTGTACACCGTCGCGAGTGAGATCTGGACCGAAGCGCCTGACGCCTCCTCGTACAGCATTTCCGCGGTGACATGGCGGTCGCCGCTCCCGAACAGAAGCTGCGTCAGAACCAGGCGCTGAGCCGTGGGGCGCAGGCCTACTGTTTGCAGCAGGTCGACCGCACAGGGCCGCGCGGGCTCCGGGGCAAGCTGATTGATGTCGACCGGCCGGATGTCGGCCGAGTCAAAGCGGCGGCTGTCGGGTCTGAAATTCACTCTGAGAATCCTCGTTTCGAAGATCACCATAGGGAACAATTCGCTTTTGCGAATTGACCGCAGTCAAATCTTGGAAACGGGTCGCATTCGCCGATGATCGCAGCGCGCCGCCTCCCGCGGATCATCCTGGTACCAATTGTATTCGTCCGCTGGACCGCAGCACCTCCGTATTTGACGCGCATCAAGGAAAGTGCCGACTTTTACGATCCAGACTAATAGTCACAAGCAACATACTCACTACAGAGATACCGCACTACGCAACCTCATCGGCGCTTTTGCAGACGATCGAGGTTGGCAAACTCTAAACCTGGGTGACGCGAAGGAGCGCCTTTGACTGCCAGCTGTCGATCCGATTTCGCCTTCGATGGCCCCTGCGTCTCCGATTGCGCACGCGGCCAGAGCGGGCGCCCCTCTCGCCTCCCATCAATCGCACCAAACGCCTTCTTACCGCGCCACACCGCAACCAAGCACGCCAGCCGGCAGGGTCTGGTGCGGCGATGACCCGCCCGAACGATCACACTTCTGCATTCGTCTCGGTCCTGCCGGGGCGGATTCGGTTGCGGCATCGCATGCTGCGAGATCGCTCCCGCTATGCTGCGCTCGACGCACGGTTGCGCACGCTGGTGGCGGTCGATGGCGATCCAGCCATCGGCTCGTTCCTGCTGCGCTACGATCCGGCCGACACAGCGATGGAGGCGCGAATCCGTGCCGAGGTCGCAGGGGTGTGGGCTACGATGGCGCCGGCCGGGGCACCAGATTCACCAACCGCCGATGTAGAGGCTGCAGCCACCTCCGACGACCCGATCGAGCAATTGCGGCGCCGGGCGCAGACCCGGTCGACGATCAATCGCGTCGCCAAAGTCGGCGCCCTCGCCGGCATGGCCGGCACCGTCGCGGCGCTCGGCGTCAGCCGCAAACTCCACGCTCAGATGGGCATCGTCGCCATCGCGGCGACCCTCACCCACCTCGCGGTGCATTGGCGCCGCACATTCCGTTAGGTTCTCCGTGTCCGATCCTTCCGCCGCAGGCCTTCTGCGCTTCACGCATCATCTCGAGATTGCGCACCACCTGCCCGGTCGCATCCGCCTCAAACTGAAGGTCCCGCTCGACGGCGAGCTGATCGCGATGGCGGACGAAGCGAAGCGGTTCGGCAAAGCGCTGGCGAAGATGGACGGCATCCGCTCGATCAGCCTGAACCCGCTCGCGCGATCCTGCGTAGTCGAATACGACCCGCGCGGAATCCCGCCCGCCGCCTGGCGCGACTTCGTCTCCGGCGACGTGACGCCGGAGGGCGAAAGGCTGCGCAACAATCTGCACGGCCTGCTGGCCAGCTCATAGTTCGGAAGGAATTCATCATGCTCCCACTTCTGCGATTTGCATCCGGTATCCTTGTCGGTGTCGTCGGCGTGCATCTGCTGAAGCAGTCCAAAGCGCCGGAAGCCGTTAAGTCGTTCGCTCAGAAAGCCCGCAGCGGACTGGATAAGGCCGGCGAGGAACTCCGCGAAGCGACCGTCTCCGGCCTCAGCGCCGTCGAGAAATCCAGCGCCGCGCTCCGATCGAAGCTGTCCACCACCGCGGATAGCAGCGAAGCAGCGACAGACGCTGCGCCGAACGCAGCGACAACCGACGCGGCACCAACCCAGTCCGCCGACGAGACTGCCCCGAATGAAAAAGCGTAAAGCGAAGCAGCGCGCGGCGCCGCTCGCTGTCGGGGAAATCGCCACCAACTTCACCCGCGGCATGATCGCCGCAGGCCTGCTCGCCGCGATCCAGGACAGCCGCACATCAGGCAAGCCTCATGGTCGCAAACTGCTGCGCCAGGCGTTGCAGGGCGGCGTGGCGCTGGCGGCCGGCGCAGCTGTCGCCGAAAGCATGCGCGATCAGGACTATTTCGGCGCGGTCAGCGCGCTCGCTGGCGGGGCGCTCGGCGCCCTGGCTCTGGAAACTCTCTTGGCGACCGAATTGGCGGTCGCGACCGAAACATCCGAGGAGATTGGACTTGGCTAAGAAGAAGGGAAAGCGCGGCAAGGGCCTGAAGCGTCGCGAAATCGAGCAGTTGCTCGCCGGCCAACTCACCCTCGCCGGCAACCGCCCGCGGCAAGGCATGCTCGGCAATCTCGGCGGGCTGCTCCCCAAGGGCCGCAACGAGCAGTTTCTGCTCGGCCTGCTGATCGGCGGCCTCGCTGCCTACGTCCTCTCCGAAGAGGAACTACGTAGCAAGCTGTTCAAGGGCGCGATCAAGGCCTACGCCAACATGATGGGAAGCGTCGCCGAACTGAAGGAACAGTTTGCTGACCTCAGCGCGGAAGTCGAGGCCGAGCAGAGCGGCACCGTATGACCGATAACCGGTGGCTGTCGGCAGTCGAGATCGTTCACCGCCTGCCCGGCCGCATCCGCCTGCGCTATCAGCGCCGCTCCGAGACGACCGACCCTGCTCTGCTCGCCGGCATCGCCAGGTTGATCGACGGCGTGACCTCGGCGCGCGTCAATCCACGCGCTGCGTCGCTGATCGTGTGTTTCGATCCGGCCCGCACCGACGCCGACACCATCGTCGCGACCATCGCGGGCCTTGAGGCGTCGGAGGCCGGCGCAAATCCGCGAAGTGACGACGGCGGTTCGGACGTCGCCGCGACGCTCGCCGTCCTGCTCGGGACGAGCACGCTGCCGATGCAGGCCCGCCTTCCGGTCAGCCTCGCCGCCGCGCTGCCGTTGCTGCGTCATGCGGCGGCCGATCTTCGAACCCATGGCGTCACCAGCCACGTGCTGGAGGCGATGGCGGTGTCGATCTCGTTGGCGCGCTCCGACTTCGTCGCCGCCAACACCACGACGTTCATCCTGGCGCTTGGCGAAGCGATTGAAGACTCCATCGCGCGCCGTTCCGATGATCTGCTCAAGCATCTGCTGCGCCCGACTAGCGACGGCGTCTGGGTTCTGCGCGACGGCGTCGAAGTACAGATTTCCGCCGACGAGGTGACGGCCGGTGATACCGTGGTGGTCGGCGCCGGTGCGGTCGTTCCGGTCGATGGAACCGTTCTGTCGGGCGAAGCCACCGTCAATGAGGCAGCCATGACCGGCGAGAGCGCGCCGGTGGTCAAGAGCCGCGGCTGCAAGGTTCTGTCCGGCACCATGCTGGAGGATGGCCGCCTGACGATCTATGCCGAGCAGGTCGGCCGCCGGACCGCCGCCGCACGGATCGCCGACTATGTCGAACAGTCGCTGACTGCCAAGAGCGAGGCACAGATCGAAGCCGCCCGCCTCGCCGATCGACTCGTTCCCACCGTGCTCAAGCTCGCCGGTTTCTCCGTGCTGCTCACCGGCGACTGGCGCTCTGCCGCCTCGGTGCTGCAGGCGGACTATTCCTGCGCGCTGAAATTGGCGACGCCGGTCGCGTTCAAATCCGCGATGTATCACGCCGGCCGGATCGGCATTCTGGTCAAGGGTGCAAGCGCGCTGGAACGCCTTGCACAGGCCGACACCTTCATCTTCGACAAAACCGGGACGCTCACCAGCGGAACTTTGGAGGTGACGGACTCGATCACCTTCGACTCCGCCTACAGCGCTGACGACCTGATTTGTCTCGCCGCCTCGGTCGAAGAGCACTACTTCCATCCCCTCGCGCTAGCGGTCGTGAACGCCGCCAAGGCCCGGCACGGCCACCATTTCGACCATGCGGAGGTGGAGTTCATCGTGGCCCACGGCGTCGCCAGCGTGATCGCCGGTGAGCGTATCGTCGTCGGCTCGCGCCATTTCGTCGAAGAGGACGAAGGCATCGATATCTCGCTGCATCGAGACCCAATCGATCGCCTGTATCGCGAAGGCAAGACGCTACTGTTCATCGGCTTCGGCGGCCGTCTGCTCGGCGTCCTCGGACTGAAAGACACCATCCGCCCGACCAGCGCTGCGACCATCGCACGCCTGCGCCGCGCCGGCGCCAAACGCATCCTGCTGCTGACCGGCGATCACCGCGACCGCGCGGCCGAAATGGTGCAAGAGCTCGGGCTCGACGGCTTTCATGCCGAGCTGCTGCCGACCGACAAGGCCGCGATCATTGCCGACCTCAACGCCCAGGGCGCTAAGATCGCGTTCGTCGGCGACGGCATCAACGACGCGCCGGCGCTGGCCGGCGCCCATGTCGGGATCGCCATGCACAAGGGCGCCGATATTGCCCGGCTCACGGCGGACATCGCCCTGCTCGAAGACGGCGTCGATCGCGTCGCCGACGCCAAGGAGCTCGCCAATCGCGCCATGGCGCGGATCGCCAGCAACTACAAACTGACAGTCGGCCTCAACACCACGATCCTCGGGCTCGCAGCGATGGGCGTGCTGGCCCCGATCACCACCGCCGTCCTGCACAACGGCACGACGATCGGAATTCTGCTGAACGCCCTCAGGAATACACTGCCGAGGGTTGCAGCGCCCCGAGTTGGCGACCGCTAAGCCCACAAACAAGACAAGCCGACCTTAGGGACGGCTCACTTTTTGACAGCCCGGCACCCCGCCGTCTCAGCTTCCTTGACGCTGCAGAACCAGCGCTTACTCGGGCCCATCTTCAGCTTCGCGTACAGTTGACTGCCTGGCTGCTGGTAAGTGCATTGGCCGCCCTTGGCGATAGTGCCTTTGATGGCACATTCCGGCGACGGCGCTTCGGCAACTGAGGCTGCGCCGCGCAGGATTTCCAGGGCGCTGCTCGGGACGTTGGCAGCCCCGACGATGGTGGTCTTCTGGTTTCGATTCCGCCAATCCGATGGCATGATGAACGCGCCTGACCACAGGCCGGATTGCGCGTCCCGGGCGATGACCTCGGAGGCCTCATAGGTGCGTGCCGAGCGCACGAGCGAGACGGCCCAGCCGGAGCGTACCATCCACTCTTCAACGCTCTCCGCATTCACCGCGCAGCTTCCGAGCGACCGGCCGTATTTGTCATGACCCGCGACCTGGCAGGTCCATGGCTTGTCGCCGAAGCGCTTGGCGAGTTCATCGCGTGCGGCAAGGCCGCAGGTCCAGCCGGTGCCCTTCTCATCGACGCACAGCTGGTCGGTCTCCGGCGCGTCGATCCCTTGCAGCCGAATTTTCGTGCCGCTGATCTCGACCGTGTTGCCGTCGATCACCAGCGCCATGCCGGCGATCTCGATCGGCTCCTCGCCCGGCAGACAGACATACTGCGTCCCCCGCATGCCGAGACACCGGGCTGAGCCGAGGGTGAAGTCGATCTTCACGCCGAGATCGCGCGGCTTGCCGTAAGGGCCGCGGTCGTTGACCCGAATGCTGCAGCTTCGGCCGTTCGCCGGATTGGTGACCACGACGGTGGTGCCGAGCGGATATTCGTGGGAGGCTGCGGTCAAGCCGTCATGTTTCATTGGCTCGCCGCTGCTCGTCCGCGAACCGACCGTATACAGCGACGCCAGGACTTCTTTGCCCGCACCGCACTTGCCTGTCTTATGCACGAAGCGGTGCACGGTGTCCCAACCCCGCGCATACGCCCCAGTGGAGGCGAGCGCGATCGTGGCTACGGCCGCCATGCCGATCGTCATTTTCGAGAAGAATCGCATTCCAACCCATTCTCCGGTGGCGCGGCTTAGCATAGGCGCCCGGCGATTGAAGCCGCCGCCCCCGATCAGGAGCCATGCCACCTCTGCTGCCGGGCGCAAAACGGCCTTGCCCGCGCCAGTGTCCGGGCAGAATTCGCCGCCCTTCTGGGCGAAAATTGGATCGAGGGGATTCTGGGCCTATCCGGCGGCTCGTCGGGGCGGACATCGTCGGAGATGAAGGGGCTGCGCCTGGCGCTTAAGGCGCATCCGGCCACGGAACCTGGCGACCGCGGAATGCATGGACTGCTGTGCGCCGAGAGAACGCCAACCTTCGCCTCAGGGGATCGAGCCGGTACCATCAGGCTCGATCCATCGTGCTTTCCGCGTCCGGCGGTCTTAGTAGCCGAGTGCCACGCCGTCCTTGCGGTGATCGGAAGCGCCGAGCAGGACGCCGCGCGCACGATCGATACGGATCGCCTGGCAGCCGCCGATTGCTTCCTCGGTCCAACGCACGGTGTGGCCGCGGCGCTGCATCTCGTCGTGGATGTCCTGGCCGATCGTGGTTTCCAGCGACAGCGCGCCGTCGAAGCAGAAGCTGCGCGGGCGCTCGGCCGCAGCCTGGATGTCGAGGCCGAAGTCCAACACGTTGGAGATGAAGTTGGCGTGCCCCGCTGCCTGATAGTGGCCGCCCATCACGCCGAACGGCATCACAGCCTGATCGCCCTGCATCAGCATGCCGGGAATGATCGTATGCATCGGCCGCTTGCTGGGCGCGAGCGAGTTGGGATGGCCGGGCTTGGCGCGGAAGCTCCAGCCGCGATTGTGCAGCAGCACGCCCGAGTTCGGCGCGTAGATACCGCTGCCGAACGGCGAGAAGATCGAGTTGATCAGCGACACCGCGTTGAGATCGCGGTCGACCACGGTGACATAGACCGTGTCGCGATGTTCGGTGTCGAGCCACGGCTGCGCCTCACCGGCGCGATCCATCCTGATGCTCTGACGGATCTTGCCGATCACGGCGTCCGACAAGAATCGCGCAGGCTCGAGCGGAGTGATCGCCGGATCGCAGAAATACGCATCACGGGTCGCATAAGCCGCCTTGGTCGCCTCTGCGAGCAGATGAATCCGGTCGGCGTCGTTCAGCTTGCCGACGTCGAAGCCTTCGAGCACACGCAGGATCATCAGCGCCGCGAGCCCCTGCCCGTTCGGCGGACATTCCATCACTGTGAAGCCGCGATAATCGGCTGAGATCGGCGTCACATGCTCGCAGCGATGCGCCGCGAAATCATTCATGCTGTGCGCGCCGCCGAGCTTCCGCAGCACCGCGACCATCTCTTCGGCAACTTCGCCCTCATAGAGCCCGGCCCGCCCCTCGCGCGCGATCTTGCGCAGCGTCGCGCCGAGCCGCGGTTGGGCGCGGACATCGCCGATCTCAGGGACGCGGCCGCCGGGCAGAAACTGCGCCGCTGCGTTCGGATCGATTTCAATGCGCGCGCGAAACCGGCGCCAGTCGGAAGCAACGCGCGGCGTGACGCAGAAGCCCTGCTCCGCAGCTTCGATCGCCGGCGCCAGCACGTCTGCCAGCGGCAGGCTGCCGTGGCGTTCGATCAACGTACACCACGCATCGATCGCGCCCGGAATGGTAACGGCCTCGGGCGACGTCGGCGGAATGTCCCGGGCCTCGCCGCCAGCATACTTCTCGGCATCGGTACCGGCCGGAGTGCGGCCGGAGCCGTTCAGCGCGATCGGCCGGCCGCCGCCCAGCGACACCAGCGCGAAACAATCACCACCGATGCCGGTCATCTGCGGCTCGACCACACCCTGGATCGCGACTGCGGCCACAGCGGCGTCGATCGCATTGCCGCCGCGGCGCAGAATGTCGATCGCCGCCAGGGTCGCGCGCGGATGCGACGTCGCCGCCATGCCGTTCTGCGCGACCGCGAGCGAGCGGCCGGTCTTGTGAAAATCGCGCATGCTTGGTTCCCTGTTGGATTCGTGATCGCGGTTTTGTCTGCCAGCAAGCTCCGCTGCCCGCAGACACAAACGCGCGATTATGCCGTCATCGCGTCCAGCGTCGCCGCCGCCTCGGGGCCCGCGAACAGGCTGCGGCCTGGAATGGCGTCCAGCAGCGCCCGAGTGTAGGGGTGCTGCGGCGAGGTGAACACCGATTTGGTATCACCCTGCTCGACGATTTCGCCGCGGCGCATCACCACGATGCGGTCGGCAATCTCCGCCGCGACCCGCAGATCGTGGGTGATGAACAGCATGGCAAGGTTCATTTCCTCGCGCAGCTCCGCCAGCAGGTCGAGGATTTGCGCCTGCACAGACACGTCGAGCGCCGACACCGCCTCGTCAGCGACCAGCACCATCGGCTTCAGCGCCAGGGCGCGCGCGATGCAGATGCGCTGGCGCTGACCGCCGGAGAACTCGTGCGGGTAGCGCCCGGCCGCGCTGGCCTCGAGGCCGACCCGCGCCAGCAGGCGCTTGGCGTCGGCCATCGCCTCAGCGGGTGGCACACCATAGGCCATCGGACCGCGCGCAATCGCATCGCCGACCTTCTGGCGGGGATCAAGTGCTGCAAACGGATCTTGAAACACGATCTGCACCTTGCGGCGCATCGCGCGAAGCTGTTCGCCGCGAAGCTGCAGGAAATCCGCACCTGCGAATTCGATCGCCCCGGTGTCGGGCTCGATCAGGCGCATGATGATGCGGCCGAGCGTCGATTTGCCCGAGCCGGACTCGCCAACGACGGCGACGGTCTCGCGCGGCCGCAGACTGAGTGCGACGTCGCGCACCGCCACCACCGTTCGATCAGGCCGGAACATCCCCTGCCCGGTCACGAAGGTCTTGTTCAGTCCATGCGCGTCAAGTAGCGGCTCGCCGTCGATGCCGCGATCGCCGGCTGCGGCCGGACGCGACCCCGGCACCGCGGCGATCAGCGCCTTTGTGTAGTCGTCCTTCGGCCGCCGCAGCACCTCGTCGACGGTGCCCTGCTCGACCACGCGGCCGTTGCGCATTACCACGACGCGGTCCGCGATATCGGCGACCACGCCGAAATCATGGGTGATAAACAACACGCCCATGCCGCGCTCGGCCTGCAGCCGCCGGATCAGCGCGAGGATCTGCTTCTGCGTGGTGACGTCCAGCGCGGTGGTGGGTTCGTCGGCGAGCAGCAGCGCCGGATTGTTGGCCATCGCCATCGCGATCATCACCCGCTGGCGCTGGCCACCGGAGAGCTGGAACGGATAGCTACGCACCAGGGTTGCAGGGTCCGGCAGGCCGACCGCGGCGATCAGCTCCAGCACCCGGGCATCGAGTTCGGAACGGCTCGGCCGCGGCGCGGCATGCACCAGGATCGCCTCGGCAATCTGATGACCGACCCGCGCCAGCGGATTGAGCGCGCTCAGCGGCTCCTGAAAAATCATCGAGATCGCGCCGCCGCGCAGACGGCGCATCGTGTCCTCGTCCGCATGGGCGAGATCATCGCCGCAGAACCGGACGGCGCCGCCGCCGATCTCCAGGCTCGGCGGCAGCAACTGCAACACCGCATGCGCGGTGATCGACTTGCCCGAGCCGGACTCCCCGACCAGACAGACGATCTCGTTGCGACGGACGCTCAGCGATACGTCCGAGACGGCGTGGCTGCGATCGCCGCCATGCGGCAGCTCGACCGACAGATGCTCGACGGACAGCAGGATATCGTCGCTCATGCGTTGCGCACCTTTCGCGCGATGCGCGGGTTGAGCATGTCGTTGAGGCCTTCGCCGACCAGATTGATCGCCAGCACGGTGAGCAGGATGGCGATGCCGGGAAACACGCTCATCCACCACGCCTGACGGATCACCGTGCGCGAGGCGCCGATCATCAGGCCCCACGACATCAGGTTGGGATCGCCGAGCCCCATGAAGCTCAGCGCGCTCTCGATCAGGATCGCGGTGGCGATCGTCAGCGAGCCGGTGACGATGATCGGCGAGATCGCGTTGGGCAGGATGTGACGCAGCGCCACAATCAACGGTGCCTGTCCCTGACAGACGGCCGCCTGCACGAACTCGCGGCCACGCAGCCGCATGAATTCGGCCCGCGTCAGCCGCGCCAGCGGAGGCCAGCTCACCGCGCCGATCGAAATGATGACGTTGGTCAGCGTCGGTCCGATCGTCGCCACCAGCAGGATGGCGAGGATGAAGCCGGGGATGGTCTGGAACAGCTCGGTCAGCCGCATCATGAAATCATCGACCCGGCCGCCGAAATAGCCGGCGATCGCGCCGATCGTCACGCCGATGCACAGCGCTGCGAGCGTCGAGGCAACGCCGATCGTCAGCGATACCCGCGCGCCGTACGCAATGCCCGCCGCGACGTTGCGTCCGAGCATGTCCGAGCCAAGCGGCAATCCCTCGCTGGCCGGCGGCTGGAACGGCGCCGCAACCATCTCCCAAGGGTCGTCCGGAAACAGCATCGGCGCACAGATCGCCAGGATCACCACGGCGATCAGAATGATCAGCCCGATCACTCCGGTCGGGTGGCGCAGGAACGTCTTCAGCCTTTCCATCCCAACCTCCGCTTAGGCCGCTGCACGCAAGGAGACGCGCGGATCGACGATCCGGTAGATCGCGTCAGTGATCAGATTCAGCGAGATGACGATCACCGACATCACCAGGAAGATGCCGAGCATCAGCGGATAGTCCCGCTGCAGCACCGCATCGAAGGTGAGCCGGCCCAGACCTGGCCAGGCGAATACGGTTTCGATCACCACCGCGCCGCCAACCAGCGTACCGGCCTGCATGCCGGCGACGGTGACGACCGGCAGCACGGCATTGCGCAGCATGTGGCGAATAATGATCTGGCCGCGCTTCAGCCCCTTGGCGCGCGCCGTCTTGATGAAATCCTGGTGCGCGACGTCGATCACCGCGGAGCGCATCAACCGCGCATAGATCGCCAGATGCACGGCGCCGAGCGAGACCACCGGCAAAACGAGGTGCGCGGCAATGTCCCGGATCCGTTCGAACGGCGTCATCTGCACGCCGATGGTGACGTAGCCGAACGCCGGCAGCCAATCGAGGTGCACCGAGAACAGCAGCACCAGCATCAGGCCGAGCCAGAACACCGGCATCGCGTACAGGAACAGCGACACCACGGTCAGCGCCGTATCCGACCATTTGCCGGCGCGGACACCGGCGAGTGTGCCGAGCGAAACGCCGACCGCGAGCGACAGCAGGAACGCGCTGCAGGTGAGCAGCAGCGTCGCCGGCAGGCGCTCAGCGATCAGCGACAGCACAGTGCGCTGCTGCCGATAGGAATAGCCGAGGTCCAGCGTCACGATCCGTTTCAAGTAGATCGCGAGCTGCACCGGGTACGGCTGATCGAGGCCGTATTCGGCACGCAGCTTGGTCAGCATCTGCTCGTCGGCCGCCCCGCTCTGCCCGGCCATCACCTGCGCGGGGTCACCGGGCGCCGCATGCACCAGCATGAAGTTGAAAGTGGCGATCACCAGGACCACCGCGACGAAGCGGACGGCCCAGCGGACGACCGCCAAAGCGATCGCCACACCGCGGCTGCTGCCGATCGACTGCGCCAGCGCCATCATCCGAACGAAACCGTGCCGAAGGTGTCGTGCACGCCGATCGCCGACGTCACCACGTTCTTCAGCCGCTTGTCCATGAAGTTCGGATATTCGATCTCGAGCAGCCAGGCGACCGGCACCTCCTCGACCATGATCTTCTGGACCTGGCTGTACAGCTCCTGGCGCGTGTCGTCGGACGTCGCGGTCGCGGCTTCTTCGAACAGCCGGTCGACTTCCGGATTGGAATAGCCGCAGGTGTTGGAGAACAGGATGCCCTTGCGGATATTCGACGAGACGTAGCTCCGCGACACGCCGAGCGCCGGATCGCCGAACTGATAGACCGTCGTCGTGGTCATCGAGAAGTCCCAGTTGCTGAACTTCTCGGCCCAGCCGCCGACATCGATGCCCTGCAACTGCAGATCGATGCCGACGCGAGCGAGCGACTGCCGCAGGAATTCGGCGGTCCGCTGATGGGTTTCACCATAGGGCGACACCATGAAAGGAATCGTCACGCGCTTGCCGTCGGAGCCAGGCTTCAGCCCCATTTCGTCGAGCAACGCCTTCGCCTTCTCGGGCGAGAAGTCGTAGGCCTTGACGTTCTTCTCGTAGAACTTGGTCTTCGACGACACCGGGCCGGTGGCGACCTTGCCGAGGCCGAAATAGATCCGGTTCAGCAGCGCCTTGCGGTCGATCGCATACATCACCGCCTGCCGGAACCGCTTGTCGTTCATCGGTGCGATGCGGTTGTTGATCTCCAGCCAGGTATGCGGCGCGAAGAATTCGTAGCCCTTGGTGGTCATCGTCAGGTTGGGCAGCTTCGACAGCCGCGGCACCTCGAACAGTTCGACGTCGGTCCACTGCGTGAGCTGAACCGTCCCCTGCTCCAGAGCCACCGAGCGCGACGCGGAATCCGGGATCACCCGATAGATGATCTCGTCAAGGAACGGCTCTCCCGGACGATAATAGCCCTCGTGCCGGACCAGATGGACGTGCGAACCGCGCACCCATTCCTTCAGCTTGAACGGGCCGGAGCCGATCGCCTTCGCGTTGGCCGGGTTCTTGCGATAATCGGTGCCGTCATAGATATGCTTCGGCACGATCGGCGCCGTGGTGCAGTCGAACGCGGTCAGGAACGGCGCGAACGGCTTCTTCAGAGTGAAGACCACCGTGAGCGGATCCGGCGCCTCGGCCTTGTCGATGCGCGAGAAGGTGTTGCGGGCGCGCGCGTGGTTCTCGATCAGAATCTTCATCACCGAGAACACCACGTCTTCCGACGTCAGCGGCGTGCCGTCGTGGAAGGTGATGTTGGGAAACAGCTTGAACGTGTAGGTCAGCTTGTCGGGCGATACTTCCCAGGACTGCGCCAGGCCCGGCAGCGGTTTGAGGTCGAAATCGTAGCGCAGCAGACTCTCGTAGATCTTGCCGCCCAGCGTCAGCGTCGGCTGCTGCTGGTTGAGCGCGGTGACCAGGATCGGCGGTTCCGGCTGAATGATGGTGTTGAGCGTGCCGCCGCGGGTTTGTCCCACGGCCCGCGTGATGCCGAGCGGGATGCCGCCGATGCCGAGTGCGCCGGCCATCAGGCCCAGTTTGGCGAATTCACGTCTGTTCATGCTAGCCCCCGCGTTACGAGATGTTGGACTGGTCGGTCGTTCAGGATGTTGATGATTGAGGCGAAGGGGTCAGTGCATCAGACCATCGCCTCGATGAGGTACGGACCACGGCGCGCCAGCGCCGTATCGAGCGCGCGCGAGAATTCCGACAGCGTGGTCGCGCGGCTGGCCTCGACGCCGAGGCCCTGCGACATCTTCGTCCAGTCGAGTTCGGGCTGGTCGAGCTGCAGCATCCGCTGCGCGTTGTGGCCCGGTGTCTGTGCGCCGACCTTGCTCATCTCGCCCCACAGCGTGGCGTAGGAGCGGTTCGAGAACACGATGGTGACGACGTCGAGGTTTTCGCGGGCGTGGGTCCAGAGCCCCTGCACCGTGTACATGCCGCTACCGTCGGCCTGCAGGTTGATCACCTTGCGATCCGGACACGCCACCGCGGCGCCGGCTGCCATCGGAATGCCGATCCCGATCGCGCCGCCGGTGATCTGCAGATAATCGTGCGGTGCCGCATCATACGAATAGTCGAAGAAGCCCGATGAGGTCAGCGCCTCGTCGCAGACGATCGCCTGATCCGGCAGCCGCGCAGCGACGATGCGGTTGACCATGTCGACGGTGAGAGCGGCGTTGGCCCCCGCCGTCGGCGCCGGAACGGCGAACGGCGCAATCGCAACCGGCTCGTTCGGTGCATTGACCTCGTCGGCGAGCCATTCCAGCGCCTGCACCAGGTCTTGATCGGGCCCGGCGAGCTGCACGATCTCGCAATTCGGCGGCGCCAGCCGGCCCGGCCGGTTCGGATAGGCGAAGAACGACACCGGCTCCTTGGCGCCGATCAGCACCACCATGTCGGTGCCGCGCAGCATCTCGAGACCGATCTCGTGGGTCATCGGGAGCTTGGCGATCGGCGCCCGGCCTCGGCCTCGCGCAATCCGGCCATTGGCGCCCTGCGCGTAGATCTCCACCCCGGCGGTGCGGCGAATGTTGTCGGCGATCCGGAGCGGACGCTCGCGCAGCGCGCCGCCGGACAGCATCAACACCACCTTGCGTTTGGTACGGATCGCGGCGCCGATGCGCACGACCGTCTCCTGCACCAGCGGCGTCTGCGGCAGACGTTTGCCGCGCATCGGCGGCGAACGATAGCTGTGCTCATTCCACGCCATGTCGGCGGGCAGGATCAGCGTCGAGATGCCGGGCGCCATGCTCTGCGACCACGCGTCCGCGACGTCCTGATCGATCCGCACCGGATCGGCGATCCGCTTGACCCACCGCGACATCGGCCGCGCCAGCGAATCGATGTCGCTGGTCAGCGGCGCATCGAGCGGTAGATGCTCGACCGCATGATCGCCGACGATGTTGATCATCGGCGAATGCGCGCGCCGCGCGTTGTGCATGTTGGCGAGGCCGTTGGCGAGGCCGGGGCCGAGATGCAGCAGCGTCACGGCCGGCCGGTCGGTCATCCGGGCGTAGCCGTCGGCGGCGCCGGTGACGACGCCTTCGAACAGACCGAGGATACACTTCATCCGCGGCTGCCGGTCGAGCGCCGCCACGAAATGCATCTCCGACGTGCCGGGATTGGCGAAGCAGACATCGACCTCGTGCGCCAGCAGCGCATCGCAGAGCCGGTCCGCTCCCGTCATCGATTGCACGGCGGACGCCGCCGGAGCCGCGACTGTCATCACAGCTTCCTCAGCCCGCACCACTCGGCAACGAACAGCGCGATGCTCAGCGTCGTCTTGCGCAGGCTTTCCAGATCGATGCGCTCGTCGAACGCGTGGGGCCCCTGGCCGTACGGTCCGTAGCACAGCGCCGGAATGCCGTAGTCGACCGAGTAGTAGCGGGTATCGTTGACCGCGGTCGACAGCCGGGCGTCGAGTGGCGCGTTGAACGCGGCCTTGTGCGCAGCTATGAGAACGTCTTCAGCCGCCCCGCCCGGCTCGCACACCGCCGGATCCGCCTGGAAGCCGCTCCAGATCAGTTCGGCCGGGTTCTCGGACAGGAAGCTGTCGGTCGCCTGCGCATCGGCGAGACACTTCTCGATGCCGCGCATCGCCTCCTGCGGCGTATCGCCGGTGAGCAGGCCGAGCCGGCAGTCGAGTTCACACCAGGCAGCGGTCGAGCTCGCCCAATCGCCGCCTTTGATGATGCCGACGTTGAACTTGATCGGGTTCTTGACCTGGCCGAACCACGGATCGCGCACCGCCTGGGCGTTCAGCTCCTTGGTGTATTCTTCGAACGCGCGGATCAAATGCATCGCCGACAGGATCGCGCTGGTGCCGGTCTCGGAGTAAGCGACGTGAACCGGCGTGCCGCGCACGCGCAGCCGGAACCAGACTGCGCCGACCTGGGCACGCGTCAGGGTGTGGCCGGTCGGCTCAGGGATCAGGCAGGCGTCGGCGCGATAACCGCGCATCAGGGTCGAGAGCGCGCCGTTGCCGGTGCTCTCCTCTTCGGTCACCGTCTGCACATGGACGCGCGCGTCGGGGGCGTAGCCGGCGCTGCGGATCGCATCGAGCGCGAAGATCATCGCCGACACGCCACCCTTCATGTCCTGCGCACCGCGGCCGATCATCCAGCCGTCGCGGACGGTCGCCGCATAGGGCGGATCGCTCCACAGATCGACCGGGCCTTCGGGCACCACGTCGATATGGCCCTGCAGGATCAGGCTGCGGCCCTTGCCGTCGCTGTCCGCGGTGGCGACGACCTGCATCGAGCCGGCCGGATCGATCGTGTCCATCGGCGCCGCCTTGGGATGGCTGGCGATATCGACGTCGGCGAGACTGAAGGTGTCGACCTTGTAGCCACGGTCGGCGAACTGCTGCGCCAGCCATGCCTGCTGCGGCGCCTCTTCGCCGCGCACGCTGCGGAACTGCACCATGCGCTGGAGAAACGCGACCTGGTCGTCGAAATTGCGATCGACCGCGGCCCGCAGGCTTTCTGCGATCGCATCCGATTTGGTCAATGTCTCAGTCGCCACGTCTCGGTCTCCCCTGGATCTGATAGTTGTCGTTACGCAGACGGCAGCATCAGCGATCGAGACCGCCGAGCAGGATGTATTTGGTCTCGACATATTCCTCGATGCCGTGGCGCGAGCCCTCGCGGCCGAGGCCGGACTGCTTGACGCCGCCGAACGGAACCACATCGGCGCCGAGCAGCGCCGAGTTGACGCCGACCATCCCGGACTCCAGCGCCTCGGCGACGCGGAATACGCGTCCGAGGTCGCGCGCGTAGAAGTAGGACGCCAGGCCGAACGGCGAGTCGTTGGCCTGCGCGATCACGTCGGCTTCGTCGGTGAAGCGATACACCGGCGCCACCGGACCGAAGGTCTCTTCGCGCGTGATCAGCATCGCTGTGGTGACGCCGGCCAGCACGGTCGGCTCGAAGAAAGTGCGGCCAAGCTTGTGCCGTTTGCCGCCGAGCACGACCTTGGCCCCCTTGGCGACCGCGTCGGACACATGACGCTCGACCTTGGCGATTGCTTCGGCCGTGATCAGCGGCCCCTGGGTCACACCGGCGTCGACACCGTTACCGACCTGCAGCGTCGCCACCTTGGCGGTGAGCTTCTCCACGAACGCGTCGTAGATCCCGTCCTGCGCGTAGATGCGGTTGGCGCAGACGCAGGTCTGCCCCATGTTGCGGAACTTGGAGGCGATCACGCCTTCGACCGCAGCATCGAGATCGGCATCATCGAACACGATAAAGGGCGCGTTGCCGCCGAGTTCCAGCGCAACCTTTTTCACGGTGGAGGCGGCCTGGCGCATCAGGATCTTGCCGACCTCGGTCGAGCCGGTGAAGCTGATCGCCCGCACCGTCGGGTGCTCGGTCCACGCTTTGCCGATCGCTGGCGCATCGCCGGTGATGATGTTGAGCACGCCCGGCGGAAAGCCGGCGCGCTGCGCCAACACGCCGAGAGCCAGCGCGGTGAGCGGCGTTTCGGGAGCAGGCTTGATGACCACCGTGCAGCCGGCGGCGAGCGCCGGCGCGACCTTGCGGGTGATCATCGCGGCCGGGAAATTCCACGGCGTGATCGCCGCGACGACGCCAACCGGCTGGCGGATCACCATCGTGCGGGCATCGGCGCGGTGCGACGGAATGGTCTCGCCGTAGATGCGCCGCGCCTCCTCGGCGTAGAATTCGACGAACGAGGCTGCGTAGTCGATTTCACCGAGCGCTTCGGCGAGCGGCTTGCCCTGCTCGCGCGTCAGCAGCAGCGCCAGATCGTCGCGATTGGCAATGATCTGGTCGAACCAAGCGCGCAGCATGGTGGCGCGCTGCTTGGCGAGCAGCTTCGACCACTGCCGGAACGCGATGTCGGCGGCGCGCACCGCCTCCTCGGCCTCGTCGGTGCCGAACCGCGGCACCGCGCCGATGCGCTCACCGGTCGCCGGATTGAACACGGCATCGACCGGCTCACCACACCACTTGCCGCCAACAAGGCAGCGCTCGGCCAACAGGCCGGGATCACTCGGCATCAGCATCTCGATCATTCCCGTCTCGGCGCGGACGCGCCCTGTGCTAAGCGGCGAGGCAGCGCTCCAGGATCGCCAATCCCTCGTCGACGATCGCATCGGAGGCCGTCAGCGGCACAAGGATGCGAATGGTGTTGGCGGCGGTGCCGCACGACAGCAGGATCAGGCCGTTTTCGTACGCCAGCCGCGTCACGCGCTTGGTCGCCTCGGCATCCGGCTCATTACTGCCGCGCTGCTTGAGAATGTCGAATGCCACCATCGCACCGGGCCCGCGCGCGACCGAGGTCGGCACCAGCGTGTTCGACAGCGCGAAGCGATCGATCGCGCTGCGCAGCCGTTCGCCGATCTGGTTCGCACGCGCGATCAGGTTCTCTTCCTCGAACACATCGAGCACTGCGAGCGCTGCGGCACAGGCCAGCGGATTGCCCGCATAGGTACCACCGAGGCCGCCCGGCTCGGCCGCATCCATGATGGCGGCACGGCCGATCACGCCCGACAGCGGCAGGCCGCCGGCAAGGCTCTTGGCGACGCAGACGATGTCGGCCTGAACATCGTAGTGCTCCATCGCGAACATCTTGCCGGTGCGACCGAAGCCGGTCTGCACTTCGTCAGCGATCAACACGATGCCGTTCTCGTCGCACAGCCTGCGCAGGCCGCGCATCAGTTCGGGCGGGGCCTGATGGAAGCCGCCCTCACCCTGCACCGGCTCGATGATGATCGCCGCCACCTGCGACGCATCGATATCGGCCTTGAACACGAACTGCACGCAGCGCAGCGCATCCTCGACCGAGACGTCACCACCGACGACAGGGAACGGCACATGCCAGACGCCGGGCAGCGGCGGACCGAGCGCCTTCTTGTAGGGGATGACCTTGCCGGTCATCGCCGAAGCAAATGCGGTGCGGCCGTGGAAACCACCGGTGAACGCGATGACGCCGCTGCGTCCGGTCGCAGCGCGCGCGATCTTGACCGCGTTTTCGGTAGCTTCCGCGCCGGTGCTCAGCAGGATCGACTTCAGCGGCCCGTTGATCGGCGCCAACTGATTCAGACGCTCGGCGAGCCTGATGTAGCCTTCATAAGGCGCGACTTGGAAACACGTGTGGGTGAAGCGATCGAGCTGCTCACGAATCGCCGCGACAATACGCGGATGGCAATGGCCGGTATTGAGCACGGCGATGCCGCCGGCGAAATCGACGTAACGCTTGCCCTCGACGTCCCAGATCTCGCTATTCAGCGCACGCTCTGCAAACACCGGCGTCGCTTGGCTGACGCCCCGCACGACAGCCGTCTGCCTGCGCGTCAGCAATTCACTATTCGTCATCAGCTCTCTCCTGAACTGATGACAACGCTAATGTGACGGTTCGGACAATCAATCAGCTTGTAAGTTCGGTCTGGTGACTTCCATGCACCAATCAAAAAATGCTGCACCATAACGTGCAACCACTGGCGCATTGTTGAGCGATCCGCTCAACACGCAGCCATGCGTGATCACTCGAGCTCTGCGAGCACCTGCTTCAGCCAATTGCGCAGTGCAACGATCGCCGGATCGTCCCAACGCTCTTTCAGCGCGACGAGCTGATAAGTCTCCATATAAACCGACGATGTGATCACCTCGACCAGCGCGCCGGAACGCAGGTCTTCTTCGACCAGCACATCGTTGGCGAGCGCGACGCCCTGTCCGAGCCGTGCCGCTTCTATCGCCAGATGGGCGTGCCACAGCCGCTGGCCGCGCAGCGGCGGCAGATCGTCGAGGCCCGCGAGTTCAAACCAGCGGGTCCATTGCATGGTGGATTCTTCGTGGATTAGCGCAATCTGCGACAGATCTTCGAGGCTGGTGATTGCCGGATAGCGCGCCAGATAGGCCGGGCTGGCGACCGGGAAGACCCGCGGCCGCACCAGGATTTCCGACATCAGCGGCCCGCGGGAGTCGATCACGTCGGCATAGACGATTTCGGCGTCGGCCTCTGCCCGCGACAAATCCGGATGGGTGAGAGTCGGCTGCAGATTCACCTCCCAGTTGCGCGGAGGCCCGGTCAATTCCGGCAAGCGTGACAGCAGCAGGCGATTGGCGATGCCCGGAATGCACCAGATGTTCAGCGTCGGCAGCGACGACGGCCGCGCGCTGGTGGTGGCGCGCGCGATAATATCGAACGCCTGCGAGATCTGTGCATGAAAGCTGACGCCGGCTTCGGTCAGCATCACACCGCGGCCCTCGCCGCGGACCAGCGCCACGCCGAGAAACTTCTGCAGGTTCTGCAGATGGCGCGAGACGACGGTATGGCTGACGGCCAGTTCATCTCCGGCGGCGCGAACGCTGCCGGTGCGCCCGACGGCCTCGAAGGCGCGGAGCGCGATCAGCGACGGCAAACGACGGCGCATCATGAGAGCCGTATCGCCGGATCGCTGTAACGACGCTTGGACATTATAGACTTATCGCCTCCTCACACGCGCCGATCGAGATGATCACCCCCGATCGACCTCGATCTGCGGCAAAACTCTTCTCTCTTGTGGCACGGCGAAGCAACCGTCACAAATATCGCGCCGTCCTGTCGGACCGCATGCCTGCTGCCCGCCATGCACGTTCGCTCAATTTTGAACGATTCCAGGACGCTTCCCGCCGATCACGGCGAGCGCCCCCCCAAGAGGACAGACCAGGGCACCATCACGCAACGGCGGATGGAGCGCATCAAGAACCAGATCGCGGCCAGGAGTGGTCCAGTCGGACAACTGCAACCACGCCCGGCGCATCCTGTCTTCGGCGATCTTGTGCGGAAGCGCGCAGCACGGCGACGCCCATTGCTTGGTCGGCCGCGTCTGAGCGCCCACCGAAATTGCATTGAGACGATCGCTCCTGACGTCGATTAGCTCGCGGACTCAAACTCACCGAACAGCAGACCGTCTCCGCAGGACCTTCGCCGGCCTGACTCAGCGCATCCTCAGATTTGCGCTGAAAGATGACTCGCGAGGCCGGCGCGCATCGTGCGGCAGAGCCCGCAAAGATCTTCCACGCCAGCCGGACGAAACGATCAAAATCCTCCCGTCGCAGCCAAGTCTTTACAACAGCATTTCATTGCTGCTGGCACCGTTTGACGACACATTGCGGGCCTCTCGGGCTGGAGGTTCGCGGTATCTATACTGCCGATCGCCGGCGATTAGTTGGCCGCGAACATTGTAGGAGCACCCATGTCGGTTCGGCGCCGCCTCGATCATCGCGATGGTGCCGCTGGTGCGGCGTTCTTTGTGTTCGGGATTGCGTTCGCGGTTGTCGCGCTCAACTACCCGCTCGGCACGACGATGCGGATGGGGCCTGGGTATTTCCCGGTCGTGCTCGGCCTGATCCTGGCGGGCCTTGGCGTCGTCGTCGGCCTCGGCGCATTCCGCCGTCACTCGGTCGCGGAGCAAGCGGCAGGTCCCACCTCCCTCGCGATCCCGAAGCTCCGGCCGGCGCTGCTGATCTCCGCCAGCGTTCTGGTGTTCGCGGTGGCGATTGAATCGGTTGGCCTCGCGCTTGCGACGTTCGGCGTGGTCGCCGTCAGCAGCCTCGCCAATTCCAACGTAGGCTGGCGCTCGGTCACGGCCTCGGGCCTCGTTCTGGCGTCGGCTTCTGTCGCGATCTTCGCCTATGGGCTGCGGCTGCCGTTTAGGGTCACGCCGTTCTGATGGAGCTGTTCAGTCAACTCGGCCATGGCTTCGAAGCAGCGCTGACGCTCAGCAATCTCGGCTACTGCCTGCTCGGCGTCACGCTGGGCACGCTTGTCGGCGTGCTGCCGGGGCTCGGGCCCGTCGCCACCATCGCGATGCTGCTGCCCGCCACTTACGGCCAGCCGCCGCTGTCGGCGCTGATCATGCTCGCCGGCATCTATTATGGCGCGCAATACGGTGGTTCGACGTCGGCAATCCTGGTCAACCTGCCCGGCGAATCCTCCTCGGTCGTCACCTGCCTCGATGGCCACGCCATGGCGCGAAAGGGCCGCGCCGGGGCCGCTCTCGGCATCGCGGCGCTCGGCTCGTTCTTCGCCGGCACCGTGGCAACGCTGCTGATCGCCGCGCTTGCCGAACCGCTGTCGAACCTGGCGTTGAAGTTCGGCCCCGCCGAGTACTTCTCGCTGATGGTGCTCGGCCTGGTCGCGGCCGTGGTGCTCGCCAATGGCTCGCTCACCAAAGCGGTGGCGATGACCGTGCTCGGGCTGCTGCTCGGGCTGATCGGCACCGACGTCAATTCCGGCACCGAACGCTACAGCTTCGGCATCCCGGAATTGTCGGATGGCTTCGGCTTCGTCGTCGTCTCGATGGGATTGTTCGGCATCGCCGAGATCATCCACAATCTCGAGAAAGGCATCGAACGCAACGTGTTTGCGACCTCGGTCGGCGGCATCTGGCCGACCCGCGCGGACTTCAAGGCGGCCTGGAAACCGGTGCTGCGCGGCACGTTTCTCGGCTCGCTGCTCGGCGTGCTGCCCGGCGGCGGCGCGATCCTGAGTTCGTTCGCGGCCTACACCATCGAGAAGAAGCTGGCGAAGGATCCGAGCCGGTTCGGCCAGGGCGCGATCGAAGGCGTCGCCGCGCCGGAATCCGCCAACAACGCCGGCGCGCAGACCTCGTTCATTCCGCTATTGACGCTCGGCATTCCGCCGAACGCGGTGATGGCGCTGATGGTCGGCGCGATGATGATCCACGGCATCGTGCCAGGCCCGCAGGTAATGACTGAGAAGCCGGAACTGTTCTGGGGCCTGATCGCCTCGATGTGGATCGGAAATCTGCTGCTGGTGCTGCTCAACATGCCGTTGATCGGAATCTGGATCCGGCTGCTACGCGTTCCCTATCACGTGCTGTATCCGGCGATCCTGGTGTTCTGCTGCATCGGCATCTACAGCGTCAACCAGAGCACAATCGAAGTCGCGTTCGCTGTCGGCTTCGGCCTGCTCGGCTGGATGTTCATCAAGCTGCACTGCGAGCCGGCGCCGCTGCTGCTCGGCTTTGTGCTCGGCCCGCTGATGGAAGAAAACCTGCGGCGCGCGCTGCTGCTGGCGCATGGCGACCCGACCGTCTTCGTCACCCGCGGGCTGAGCCTCGCACTGCTGCTGATCGCGCTGGCGCTGATCGTCATCCTGGTGCTGCCGAGCGTCCGGAAGACGCGCGAGGTCGCCTTCCACGAAGACTGACCGACGCACCACGCCGCACGATGATTCGACGACGCCCTCCACCCTCTTCGATTTCTCCACCACGGAATGAAGGACGCCCATGACAGCCTCGACGGTCTCTCGCCGCATCCTGCTATGCGCAACGTTTGCCGCTTCTCTCGTCGCCGCCCTGCCAGCCTCGGCGCAGCCGGCTGACTGGCCGAACAAGCCGCTGAAGCTGATCGTGCCGTTCCCGCCCGGCGGCGCCGCCGATGCGGTCGGACGCGTCGTCGCGGAGAAGCTGAGCGAAGTGCTGAAGCAGCCGGTGGTGGTCGAGAACAAGGCCGGCGCCGGCACCGCGATCGCCGCCGACGCGGCGGCCAAGGCGGCGCCTGACGGCTACACGCTGTCGCTCGCGCCCGCCGGTCAGCTCACCATTCTGCCGCATCTGAACAAGTCGCTCTCTTACGATCCGTTCAAGAGCTTCGCGCCGGTGTCGCTGGTGGCGGAAGTGCCTTACGTGATCGGCGCCAGCGCCGACACGCCCGCGACCTCGCTGAAAGACCTGATCGCGGCGGCCAAGAAGGAGCCGGGTAAGCTCAGCTACTCGTCGTGCGGCAACGGCACGCTGTGCCATCTCAGCGGCGAGCTGTTCAAGAACCTCACCGGCACCGATCTGCTGCACGTGCCGTTCAAGGGCAGCGCGCCCGCGATCCAGGCCCTGCTCGGCGGCCAGGTCAACCTCTCGTTCGACACGCTGACCATCCTCGCGCCGCAGGTGAAGTCCGGCAAGGTCAAGGGGCTGGTGATCACCAGCCGCACCCGTTCGCCGCTGCTGCCCGACGTGCCGACCGCTGCGGAGGCCGGACTGCCGGAATTCGTGGTGTCGTCCTGGTTCGGCATCGTCGTTCCCGCCGGCACGCCGAAGGACATCGTGGCGCGGCTGAACACCGAGATCAACGCGCTGGCGAAATTGCCGGATGTCCGCGACCGTCTCGCCGCACAAGGCCTCGACGCGATCCCTTCGACCCCGGAGGCCTTCACCAAGGTCATTCACGAAGACTATGCGCGCTGGGGCAAGGTCGTGGAAGCGTCGGGCGCCAAGCTCGATTGAGATGGCACTGAGCCGGCTGCGGCGGACGTCAAATCCGCCGCAGCTGCATGCTGTGGCGATGGCTTCCACCGACGACCCAACTGCGACATAACACCGGCAACGACACGAACCACATCGGGGAGCAGATGGCGCAGACAAGGCTGATCTCGCTGCAAGAGGCAGTGCGACGCTATAGCTGGGACGGGATGCAGTATGCGAGCGGCGCTGCGTTGCCGATCGGATCCGACGCCATCATCTTTGGACGCGAATTGCTGCGCCAGGGCCGGCGCGACCTGCACGCGATCTTTCACTGCAACAGCCAGCAATTGAACCTGCTGGCCGCCGCCGGTGTGGTCACAAAGGCGGAATGCGGCTTCTCGGCCCTGGAAGTGTTTGGCTTCGCCAACGGCCTGCGCCGCGCAGTCGAGAGCGGCCACATGGCGCTCGAAGACTACTCCAACCTCGGATTGCCGCTGCGACTGCTCGGCGGCGCACTGAACTGGCCGTTCGTCCCGGCCACCGTGAACATCGGCTCTGATCTGCAGTATCGCAGCGCGTTCGCGCCCGACGATTATCCCAGCAAGCACAAGATCCCGACGGTGGTCGATCCGTTCACCGGCCGCGAGATCGGCGCGTTCAGTCCGCTAAAGCCGGATCTGGCGGCGATCCACGTCACCCTCGCCGATCCGTACGGCAACGCGATCATGCTCGGCACCGAATGGAGCCGGGTCGAGCTGTCCCGCGCAGCCAAGAAGGTGATCATCATTGCAGATGCGATCGTCGACACCGATTGCATCCGGCAATATCCGAACCTAGTGCGGATTCCGGATCTCGTCGTCGAGGCCGTGGTGCATTGGCCGTTCGCGGCCTGGCCGCAGAGCTCGCCCGGCATGTACGACGTCGACGAAGCACACATGAAGTTCATGAACAAGGCGCTCGGCAGCGAAGACGGCACCGCCGCCTACATCCGGGATTTCGTCACCAGCTATCACGACATCGACAGCTATCTCGACATGATCGGCCGCGACAAGATCGCCGAACTACGCAACAGCACCACCAGTTTCCTGCTCGATCCGTATCGGCGCTGGATTTTGCCGCCCGACGAGGTGGCCGCGTTGTCCGCCCAGGAGGTCGCAGCATGAGCGAGACACTGGACTATTCCCGCCAGGAGATGATGGCGATCGCCACGGGGCGCGAAGTGAAGGACGGCGAGCTGGCGATCTTCGGCGTCGGCCTGTCGATGCTGGCCGGTTACTTCGCCCAGGCCAATCATGCGCCGCATCTGCGGACCATGACCGAGGGCGGCGTCTATGGCGCGACGCCGGTCGGCGGCCTGCCCTGGGGTATCGAGTGCAACCGCATCTCGACCAACGCCACCAGCTTCACCTCGGCGATCGACGCGCTCGGCTTCCTGGTCGCCTCCGGCCGATGCGACGTCGGCGTGATCGGCGCGGCGCAGGTCGACAAGTTTGGCAACGTCAACACCACCGGCATCTGGGACGACGACATCGGCACGCACTATCGTCCACCCAAGATCCGTCTGCCCGGCGCGGGCGGCGCCAATGACATTGCCTGCGGCGCCAAGCGCTTCATCATCATGGTGACGCACGAACCCAAGCGCTTTGCCGAGAAGGTCACCTATCTGAGTTCGCCAGGCTATCTCGACGGCGGCAACGCCCGAGAGCGGTTCGGCTTCGTCGGCGGCGGACCATCGGCCATCATCACCACGCTGGGCATCCTGCGTCCCGATCCGGAGACCAAGGAATTTCAGCTCGACGGCTGGTTCGCGTTCTCCAGCGTCGACGAGATCAAGGCGCACACCGGCTGGGACCTGAAGGTGTCGCCCACCGCCCACATGATCGCCGAGCCGACGGCCACCGAGCTCGCGAACCTGCGCAAGGTCGATGAGACCGGCGCGCTGCGCAAGCACTAGCGCGCCCGACAACGAGGACTTCCGATGACCGACACTCCTTACGTGCTGCGCGCCGACGATGATGGCGTCACCACGCTGACGCTGAACCGGCCCCAGGCGCGCAACGCGCTGTCGCAGGGGATGCTGGAGGCGCTGCGCGCGGCGCTGGCGGAGATCGCCGCCGACGCCAGCGTGCAGGTGCTGATCATCGCCGGCTCCGGCCCGACCTTCTGCGCCGGTCATGACCTGAAAGAACTGCGGGCCGGCAACTATGACCCCGGCTATGTCGACCGCCTGTTCGCCGCCTGCGCCGAGGTGATGCAGGCGATCGTTCATTTGCCGAAGCCGGTGATCGCGCGGGTCCACGGCGTCGCCACCGCCGCCGGCGCCCAGCTGGTCGCCAGCGCCGATCTCGCCTTCGCTGCTGACGATGCGCGGTTCGCAACGCCGGGCGTGAATATCGGGCTGTTCTGCTCGACCCCGATGGTGGCGCTGTCGCGCAATCTGACGCGCAAGCACGCGATGCAGATGCTGCTGTCCGGCGATCTGATCGACGCCGACACCGCGTTCCGGTTCGGCTTGGTCAACGAGGTCGTTCCCGCCGCCGAGCTCGAGCAGCGCACCCTCGCCTTCGCGCGGCAGATCGCGAGCAAGTCTCCGCTGACGCTGGCGATCGGCAAAGAGGCGTTCTACCGCCAGGCCGAATTGTCGCTGGCGGACGCCTACGCTTACACCAGTCAGGTGATGGCGAAAAACCTTCAGGCCGAAGACGCCAAGGAAGGCATCGATGCCTTCCTTGGGAAACGCCCGCCGGTGTGGTGCGGGCGGTGAGACGTCGCGGAGCTTAAGCTCCGCACGCGTTACAGCAGCCGTCCCGCGATCACGTAGATCGGTGCCAGCACCACGAACGCTGCCACCAGCAGGCAGGCGAATGCTCGGCCCCAAGGGCCGGGCTCGGCTGCCGGCATATCCGCATAGCTGTCGGCCGGCTTGCGGCCGGTGATCATCGCCTGGATCAGCGGCTCGCGGCTGGTGACCGCGTAGATCACGTTGGCGGCGACGTGGACCGCGACGAACACCTCGATCGCGGTGAAGATCCGGCGGTGCCACAGCGCGGCGGTGTCGACGGTGGCATCGGCGACCGTCTTGGCGAGCGGTCCCTCGATGATCAGACGGTCTTCATCCGCGGAGAACAGCCCGCTGATCGCCATCGCGAACACCAGCGCCAGCAGCGCCACCACCATCCATCCGCCGAGCGGATTGTGGCCGAGAAACTTCTTCTTGTCGGTGATGTAGGCCAGCACCTTGCCCGGCATCGCCACGAAGCTGCCGAACCGTGCGGTCGAGCCGCCGACGAAGCCCCACAGGATGCGGAAGACGATCAGCACCAGCGCGGTATAGCCATTGAGCTTGTGCCAGGCGGGATAGGCCCCGCCATAGGTGTTGCTGATCCAGCCATCGAGGACGACGAAGACGAGCGCCCACTTGAAGACGCGCGTGGGCCCGTCCCAGGCGACGACGCTCGCTTCGTTCATGTCTTAGCTCTTCTTGGCGCGGAAGTCGTCGTGGCACGACTTGCAGTTGCCGAGCACGCCGCCGATGTTCGCCTTGAGCGAGGCTTCATCCTTGATCGTGCCCTGCGCCGCGGTGGCCGCAGCGGCCAGCTTAGCGAACAGGTCGTCGAACTTCGCCTTGTCTTCCCAGATCTTCGGCAGCGCCGCGGTGTCGCCACCGGTCTTGGAATCGGCCGGGAACAGCGCCGGCAGCTTCTTCGAGTCGTCTGCGATCGCGGCCAGCGACTTCTGCACCACCGCCTGGTCGAACTTCGCCTCGCCCTTCAGCATCGCGGCGATCGGCTTGGTCGCCTCGCCCATTTGCTTCAGGATCGCCTTGCGCTGCGCGATGGCGTCGGTCTGCGCGATCGCGAAGCCGCTGCCCAGCACAACCAGTCCGGCGATAGTAGCAATTCTCAATTTCATCTTTGCAGGTCCTTTTGATCGTTCCGGTCGCCGCAGGCGCCGACCGGCAGCTTCACCCATCCCGGTGAGTCGCTTCCATCGCGGCTGTTCTCCCACAATCAACCTGACGTTGCGGTGACAACGTCACAGAGCCGGGAGTGCAGCGACCGCGATTCTCCTGCCCCCACCCGATCTCTTAGCCGATGCGACATCGCCGCCGCAAACGATCGGGAAGAACCAACTGCGAACACCTGCCCTGACATGGACGCAATGGCTAAAGATTGGGACAGCAGCCCACGTGATCAGACCAAGCAGATCCGGATCGATCTTTTGATCCGCTGATCACATGTGCGTCATTGTCGCAGGCGTGCGCCGCTTGAGGCCGAGCACATTCACGTATTTGGTACATAACGTACCAACACACGCCACTCTGCTCTCGGCATTTGCGACTTTCTGGCAATTCTAAATGAGCCGAAGAGATGTGTCCGGCGAAGTAGTTAGGCTCATTCACAGGAGCCGCTGCACGCGGCGCGCGAGCGACAGCGATTGCCGCCCCTCGGGCGTTGTTGTTACGCGAAGCGATATCTCGCGTGACTTACGCCGGAGAAAACAGACTCATCATGACGACACCTGCCGAGATCCGCCCGATGCTGAGCATCGAGGGCGAGGAAGATCTCATCGACATTCACTTCGATATGGTCGCCGCGTATCACGGCCAGAGCGCACTGGCGATGCTCGCAGTGACGTTTCAGGCGCTGCGCCTGATGCTGCCGGCGCTGTCGCCGCAGCGTCCACTGCGGCGCTCCGAGATCAGCGTGATCAGCGGACATCCGGGTCCGGGCGTGCGCGACGCTTTCGAATTCGTCACCCGCGCGGTGACGCGCGGCGTCTACACCGTCGACCGCTCGCTGCCGCATGCGCGGCTGTGTCCGGGCGCCGACATGTCTTACAGCTGGCGGGTTTCGGCGGGTGAGCAGAGTGTCGGCGTCGCGCTACGTCAGGGCGCGGTTCCGGAACGGTTCTTCGAGCTGATCGGCCGCGGTGCGGCACGGAGCGATGCAGAGAATGTGGAGCTCTCCGCGCTGAAGCGCAGCGTCGCCGATGCTGTGCTGGCCACGTCGCCCGATGCGCTGTTCGACCGGCTGTAATCGGAGTACGCGATGAAAACCATCATCCGCTTCTCCTGCGGTCACAAGACCTCGTCGGCCGGCTGGGCCGACCGGCTCGCCGGCCTGCCCTGCACCATTCGCGATGTTGATCTTTACGCGCTCGACGCCGCGCTGCTCGACGGCGCGGATGCACTGCTGATCGGCATGCATATGGACCAGCGCTTTCTGCAGGCCAACGCGGCACTGCTCGGCGATTACGTCGCGGCCGGCGGCATCGCCGTCGTCAGCGGCCATATCGCCCACCCGTTCCTGCCCGGCCTGTCGCCGGTGCAGCCGCTCGGCGGCGGCAGCCTCGCCGATCTGACCATCGCCCGCGCGCAGGCACATCCGATTTGGGATGGCGTGGCGCTCGAGGATCTCATCTTCCGGCGCGGCGTCGCCGGTTTCTACGGCCATGCCTGGCATAGGCCACCGGAGGGCGCGACCGTGATCCACACGATGGGGCCGGCGGCGCGTCCGCTCGACTTCATCTATCGCCACGGCCGCGGCGAGGTGCTGATGCACGGCGGCAATGATCTGTGGAGCTTCGGCGGCGACGACTCGAGCCGTCGCCTGCTGCCGCAGCTGATGTCCTGGCTGGTGGAGGCGCGCTCATGACCGTCGCAGTGCTCGATAGCGGCACGTACTATCATCACGAGACCATCTTCGGCGACCGTTTCCGCGACCGCTTCGATCGGGTGATCTACGCACCAGCGCTGACCACCGCCGACCTCGCCGAACCGACGCTGCTGATCATCCCCGATCGCACCAATCCCGATGTCATGCGCCGTCACCAGCCGCTGCTCACGGACTTTCTCGCCCGCGGCAACACGCTGGTGGTGCTCGGCGAGAGCGAGGCCGAGACCTGGGCGCCGGGCGTGCGCAGCGCCGGACGGCCGACCAACTTCTGGTGGTGGCTCGATCCTGCGCAGAAGCCGCCGCACCAGATCGTGGCGCCCGATCACGAGATCTTCAGCTACGTGCCGGCGGAGTCGACGATCTGGCACATTCACGGCGTGCTGTTTCCGCCGGACGGCGCGCAGGCGCTCGTCACCGTGCCGGACGATCGCGACGGCTGCGATCCCGGCGGCGCACTGCTCTATGACGATCGCGTCACCACGCCGGGCCGCCTGATCGTCTCAACGCTCGATCCGTTCTATCACCACGGCAGCCGGTTCATGCCGGCGACGACGCGGTTTCTCGACGGCTTCCTGCGCTGGGCGCAAGCCACCGCGCGATCATAGCCGCGGAGGCGGCGCATCGACGCCCGTCAGCCGGTGCACCGGCACGGTCGCCTCGATGCGCTCGCCATCCGCCTCGATCGTGACACGGCGCACCGGCACGCCGTAAAGCCGCGCCAGATTGGCCTCGTCGAGCACGCGATCGGCGGGGCCGAACACCGGCTCGCCCGCCATCATCAGCACCTTGTCGGCAACCGCGAGCGCATGATCGGGATGATGCGTGGTGAACACCACGGTCATGCCGTCGTCGCGAACGAGGCGACGGATCAGTCGCAGGACCACGCCCTGATTGGCAAGATCCAGCGCCGAGGCCGGCTCGTCGAGCAGCAGGACGCGGCAATCGCCGGCGAGCGCGCGGGCGAACAGCACGAGCTGGCGCTGGCCGCCGCTGAGCCGGTCGTAGCGACGTTCGGCGAGATCGGCGATGCCGACCGCCTCGAGACAAGCTTCGGCGCGGGCGAGATCGCGCCGCCCTGGCGCGCCGAAGCGGCCGAGATAGCGGCTGCGCCCGAGCAGCACCATGTCGATCACCCGGTAGCCGACATCGCCGCGCAGCGCCTGCGGCACCACGCCGACGATGCCGTCGACGCTGATACGTCCCTGCTTCAACGCCAGCGTATTCGCGAGCGCGCGCAGCAACGTGGTCTTGCCGCAGCCGTTCGGCCCGAGGATTGCGGCGGCCTCACCTTCCGCGATCGCGAATGACAGATCGCGAAACAGCCACTGCTCCGGGCGAAACCAATGCCCCGCCTGCTCCACTTGGATCATGCCGTCTGTCCTCTTGCATGCCGGCGCAGCAGCCAGGCGAACACCGGCGTGCCAACGATCGCGGTGACGATGCCGACCGGAATTTCAGCCGCCGACAGGTCGCGCGCCAGCGTGTCGGCCGCCATCAGGAAGGCGGCGCCCGCGACCGCCGACACCGGCAGCAGCCGGCGATGATCCGCCCCGACCACCATGCGAACCAGATTTGGGATCACCAGTCCGACCCAGCCGATCGTGCCGGAGACCGCGACCTGCGCCGAGACCGCAAGGCAGGTGGCGCCGAGCAGGATCACGCGGTCGCGTCCGGGCTCGACACCGAGCGTCCGGGCTTCTTCGTCGCCGAGCGACAGCACGTTGACGCGCCAGCGCATCGCCAGCATCACGCCGCCGCCCAGGATGGTACACGTCGCCAGCAACGCCAGGTTCGGCCAGCTCGATGCCGCGAAGCTGCCAAGCAGCCAGAACACAATGCCGGGTAGTTTTACTTCAGGATCGGCGATGAAGGTGACGAAGCCGACCAGCGCGCTGCAAAACGCCCCGATCACCACGCCGGCGAGCACCAGCGTCAAAACCGGCGAGACGCCGTCGCCGCGGTGAACGATCAGCACTGCGGCGAGCGCGATCGCCGCGCCGGCGAACGCGCCGAGATGCACCGGCAGGCCGAAGCCGAACAACAGGATCGCAACGACGCCGCCGAGTGACGCGCCGGATGCGGCGCCGATGGTTTGCGGGCCGACCAGCGGGTTGCGGAACATGCCCTGCAGCACCGCGCCGGACAGCGCCAGCCCGGCGCCGGCAATGCCGGCCATCAGCACCCGCGGCAATCGCACCGTCGTGACAACAATCCGCTCCGTCGGTGTCCAACTCGCGGCGCCCCACCCCGCCGGCAACCAGTTCGCTGCATCGAGACCGAACGAAGCGAACAGCTCGTGCAGCAGAATGCCGAACACATGCGCGGCCGTCACGTGGTAGCGGCCCGCCGACAGACAGAGCAGCGCCGTCACGATCGGCAGCAGAACGAGCGCGGCGGCTATCAAAGATGTTGCGGTAGGATGTCCGGGCCGCACGGCGGCAGTGTCGAGCGTACTCATCGCGCGACCGCAAACCGGGCGTAGCCGGCGGACGCGCCGTTCTGCGGCGTCTGCAGAATGGCATCGATCTCGGCATCGGCCAGCGCGTGATCGTAGAGGAAGCTGTACCAGTCCCGCATCTCGGTGCGCAGATCGGTCGTCAGCCGATCCGGATGCAGTAGTTTCGCGAGCCATGTCCATGCCAGCGCCGACTCGTGGCTCGGCGGGTCCCAGCGATACCCGCCGAGCGGCACGCGATACACACGGCGCTGCTTGATCGCCGCAATGCCCTGCAGCCGTGGATCGCGATAAAGATCAGCCGGCATCGCGCTGTCGAAATTGCCGAGCAGAATGACATCGGGATTCCACACCAGCAGTTGCTCGAGCGTGACGGTGCGACTACCGCCGATCTCGCCGGCCGCATTGCGTCCGCCGGCGGTGCGGATGACGAAGTCCGTATAGGTGTCGCGACCAGCGACGGCGAACGAGTCCGAGGCGCGTGACAAATGCAGCACCCGCGGCCGCTCGGCCTCCGGCGTTGCTCTGAAGGTGGCCGCGAGCACGTCCTGCCGTTGCCGCTGCCGCTCGACGATCCTGCCCGCACGCGGCTCCTGCCCTGCGAGCCGTCCCATCATCAGACTCGCGCCCTCGACCTCGTCCTGGCCGCCGTAGCGCAGGCCCAGCACTGTGAGGCCGGCGCGATCGAGCATCGCGATCGGCTCGTCGCCGGAGGTCGCCCATTGCAGCACCGCGTCCGGATGCAGCGCCATGATCGCCTCGACATTCGGCACCACGCCGGCGCCGCGGGTGATCCCGGTCGGGATCTGATCGAACGACGGAAAGATCCGGCTGAGAATGCCGGCGCGCATCGCTGTGGCCGACGCCGGATTCATCCCGGCGACATGCGTGGCCGAACGATCGATCGCCATGTAGGTCGACGGCGCCGGCATCGGCAGGAACACCACCCGCTGCGCCGGTGTGGTGACGGCAACGGTCCGTCCGCGCTGGTCGGTCAACTCAGCGGCCCGAGACGAAACGGCCATTACCGAGACGCCGATCACCACGGCGATCGCCGGTCTCATCCATCGCAATGACGACAGCATCACGTTGACGACCTCACAGCGCTCCTCCTGACCTGCCTCTGCACGGCACCGCCGTTCATAGGCGGCCGATCACAGAACGCAAAACCAAAACACCGCGATGACGCGCGCGACGACGTCCTCGAGACTAGAATCTCTCAAGATTGAGTTGGTACGGTTGCGCGCGTTACTAATCGCGCGCGTAACGAAACAGACATCCCATTTTGTAATGTGTCGAGATTTGCCTGCACACGGTGGTAATCGTGCGCCACGCTAACGTGGGGATGGTGGTGATCGAAGTGACGACTCGATAAGGACCCGTTCACTAATCGTGAACTGGGGGACGCCACCAAATGATTCAACGGGCATTCACGCGCGAATCCGCACGGAGCCGACTTCTTGCTTCCAGCTGCGGACTGAGCGTCGCACTGGCCTGCGCGATGACGGCGGGATCGAGCACCGCGACGCGGGCGCAGACCGCCGACACATCGACACCGCGCGCGCGCCATGTGTTGCCGGAAGTGCGCGTGGAATCGGCAAATCCACCGAAGCCGCAGCGCGCAACACGGTCGAGCGATGGCCGCGGCGCCCGCCGCACCGCGGCGCAAGCTCCAAAGCCTGCGCCGGCTCAGCAGGCCGCAGTAGCGACCTCAGATCATTCGCTCAAGCCGATGGGTGGCAAGCTTCCGCAACCCGGAATTCCACACACCGCGCAGCAGAGCATCACCGTCGTCGATCGCGCGCAGATCGAACAGACCAGTCCGACCAGCCTGCTCGATATCCTGCAGAACGTGCCGGGTGTGTCGATCGCGCGCGCCGGCGGCATCGGTGGCCAGATCTATCTGCGCGGCTTCTCGTCGAACAATTGGCGCTCGCCGATGTATATCGACGGCGACCGATTCCGCGGCCGCAACACGCTGCAGCTCAACTACTTCGCTCCCGAAGAGATCGAACGGGTCGAGGTGGTGCGCGGCCCCGCCTCGGTAGTTTACGGTTCCGAGGCGATGACCGGGCTCGTCAACGTCGTCACCCGCCGTCCCCAGGTCGATCCGTTCGGCCCGTGGCGCGTCACCCATGGCGGGTTTTCGGCCGGTTACAGTTCGGTCGACAACGGCTTCAGCACTTATGAGTGGGCGCAGGCGGCCGGCATGGGCTTCGACGTGCTCGGCGGCGTCAGCTATCGCAAGGGCGGCAATTATCACACGCCGAGCGGCCCCGCGCTCAACAGCGATTATGAGAGCATCGGTGGCAATCTCCGGCTGGGCTGGTCGCCGACCAGCAACCAGCGCTTCGAATTGACGCTGCGCGACTATTGGGAAGAAGACGGCCGCGCCGGCGGCGTCGGCGGCGCACCGGGCTGGCCCTATATGCAGGTGCGGCAGCAGCCGAACCAGGTGCACATGGCGAAGCTGTCCTATGCCGGCGACTTCACCGATCAGCTGGTCCAGCACGTCGAAGGCTCGTTCTACGCCAACTACTTCGACACCAAGCTTTCCACCGTGAACACCGCAACGCCGGGCGTCGTCACCTCCTCGGTCAGCCACGTCGGCGGCCCGCTGGTGATCGGCGGCCGGGTGCAAGGCGTGATTCCGTGGGATCCGGCGCCGTGGGGCCTGCTGAAGACGACGTTCGGCTTCGACGGTTTCCAGGAATGGCGGCCGGGCAGCACGTCGTGGTCGGTTCGGCAGACTGCGACCAGTTCGACGATCACGCCCGAGTTCAAGACCGGCCCTGACAACACCCAGGCCAATGCCGGCGCGTTCATGCTCCACGAGTGGAAGCCGATCGATCTGTTGACGCTGTCGGCCGGCGGCCGGTTCGACTGGTTCAACACCACCTCGGAGCTGTCTCCGGTGAGCTCGGCCCGCGCCCTCGCGGTGCTTCGGCAGAACAGCGACGTCACCGCCACCGCGCCGACCGGCAGCATCGGCGCCACCGTACACGTGACGCCGATCCTCGATCTGCTCGCCTCGGTCGGCACGTCCTATCGCTATCCGACCAATTCCGAGCTGTTCGCGTTCTCGGCGACCTCGATCCCAAATCCGGAGCTGAAGCCGGAGACCGGCCTCACCTATGAGGGCGGATTCCAGCTCAACTTTCCGACCGCCACCTTCAAGCTGACGGCGTTCGACAGCCACTACGCGAATTTCCTGCAGTCGGTATTCGTCAATTATAACGGGACATCGGTGACGCAGAGCCAAAATGTCGGACATGCCACTGTGAACGGCGTCGAAGCCGAGTGGCGCTGGCAGGCGACGTCGTCGTTCAACCTGCACGGCAATGCCGCGTGGCTGCAGGCGACCAACACCGACACCGATGCGCCGCTGCCGTTCATCGCGCCCTGGAAAGGACGCGTCGGCGTGCAATACGCGCCGGTCGGCTCCGGCTACGCGGTGGGTGCCGCGGTGGATTGGGCGTCGGCCAAGACCCGCATCAACACCACGCAGGAATACCCGACCGGTGGCTATGCGGTGCCGAGCATCTACGCCTCGTTCGATCTCGGGGTGCTGGTCTCGCGCCGCCTCGGCGACACCAAGCTGCACCTCAGCCTGCAGAACATCTTCGACACCTCGTATGCGAGTGCGTCGACCTATGTGAACCGATCGTACAGCCAGTCGATGTACAACCCGCTGCTCGAGCCCGGCCGCAACTTCACCGCCCGGCTCACCCACACGTTCTGACGACAAGGCGTGTCTGATGGGAGACGGACCGTCCTGCGGCGTAGGACGGTCCGCCTCCGCTGCGGGTCCTCAGGGGCATCGGACCCACATTCGCCACAGCAGCCCATCCTTGTCGATGAAGTGATGCTTGAGCGCGAACAGCGTGTGACCCGCGATCACCAGCGCCAGCGCCGATCCGAGAGCGAAGTGGATCGTGCCCCAGAGTTCGGCGAGATCCTCGCTCTTGGCGACCGGCGGCGGAATCGGCACGCCGAACAGCGAAGCCGGTCGGCCATAAGCAGCGCTCATCACCCAGCCGCTGACCGGCACGGCGAGCATCAACACGTAAAGTGCAAAGTGCCCGAGATGGCTGGCGGTGCGGAGTAGCTGCGAATAGGCGGTCGGCAGCTCCGGCGGCGTATTGGCGGCGCGCCAGATGAAGCGTCCGAACAGCAGCAACACCGTCACGACACCGAGCGACTTGTGCAGCTCGTAGAGCGCATACTTTTCCGGCGAAGGCGGCAGCTGTCCCATGTAGAAGCCCAGGCCGATCAGCCCGACGATGATTGCTGTCATGCCCCAGTGCAGAAAGATCGCCGGACGCGTGTAGCGCTCCTGCGCGGCTGCTGTCGTCTCCATCGCGGTCCTCAATCCCATCAGACAATATCAATACCGTACGTACGGTATTGATATTGTGTTTAGCGCGGGCCCGCGGGGGTGTCAATTCATGCTGTACGACCGGTTCAGTATTCAGGCTGCGTCCGGTGAACCGCCGAGTGCCGCTATGCGGTGGTGTTGCGCACCCAGAAGACTGCGCTTCATTCCAAATGAACGTCGCGGCGTGTCCCAGCCGTCGTCCTCCCGGCCGCCTTCAGCCTGCCGAAACGAGAAGACGATCGCTCGCGGCACACGATGCGAGAAGGCGCTTTGCGCCTCCTCCCCATGATGTTGGAGCCGTTGCGGGTCTTGCGAACGCCGCTCGCAGTTCAGCAGAAGCAGAACTGCTTTACAGATTGCGCGAGATCACGATGCGCTGGACGTCGCTGGTGCCTTCATAGATCTGGCAGACACGCACGTCGCGATAGATCCGCTCGACCGGGAAGTCCTTCAAGTAACCGTAGCCGCCGAGCGTCTGGATCGCCGACGAGCACACCGCCTCGGCGGTCTCGGAAGCGAACAGCTTGGCCATCGAGGCTTCGGTCAGGCACGGCAGCCCGGCTTCGCGCAGGCTGGCGGCGTGCAGCACCATCTGCCGCGCGGCGGCGATGCGCGTCGCCATGTCGGCGAGCCGGAACGCCACCGCCTGGTGCTCGACGATCGGCTTGCCGAAGGTGACGCGGTCGCGCGCATAGTCGCGAGCCGCCTCGAACGCAGCGCGCGCCATCCCGACCGCCTGCGAGGCGATGCCGATCCGGCCGCCTTCGAGATTCGACAGCGCGATCTTGAGCCCCTCGCCTTCGGCGCCGAGCCGCAGATCGGCGGGAATCCGCATGTCGTTGAAGGCGAGCTGGCAGGTGTCGGACGAATGCTGGCCGAGCTTGTCCTCGACCCGCACCACTTCGTAGCCGGGCGTATCGGTCGGCACGATGAAGGCGGTGATGCCCTTCTTGCCGGCCGAGGGATCGGTGACGGCGAACAGGATGATCAGCTGGCCGTTCTGCCCCGAGGTGATGAACTGCTTGGCGCCGTTGATGACGTAGGCATCGCCGTCGCGGCGCGCGGTGGTGCGCAGGTTCGATGCGTCCGAACCGGCCTGCGGCTCGGTCAGCGCAAAGCCGCCGATCCATTCGCCGCTGGCGAGCTTCGGCAGGAAGCGCTGCTTCTGCTCCTCGGTGCCGAATTTCAGGATCGGCATGCACGCCACCGAGGAATGCACGCTGACGATGGTCGAGCACGCGCCGTCGCCCGCCGCGATCTCTTCCAGCGCCAGGGTGTAGGCCACCATGCCGGTGTCGGAGCCGCCATAGGCTTCCGGCACCAGCATGCCGAGAAAGCCGAGCTGGCCCATCTCGGTGAGTTCGGCGCGCGGAAACGCATGCGCGGCATCGCGCGCCGCCGCGGTCGGGGCGAGCCGCTCGCGCGCGAAGTCGCGGGCGGTGTCGCGGATCTGGGTCTGCAGTTCGTTCAGGATCATGATGCGCTCACGACAACCGCTCGACCGCCACGGCAGTCGCTTCGCCGCCGCCGATGCACAGCGAGGCGATGCCGCGCTTGAGGTCGTACTTCTCCAGCGCCGCCAGCAGCGTCACCAGCACGCGCGCACCGGAGGCGCCGATCGGATGACCGAGCGCGCAAGCGCCGCCATGGACGTTGACCTTGTCGTGTGGGAGGCCGAGATCGTGCATCGCCGCCAGCGCCACCACCGCGAACGCCTCGTTCACTTCGAACAGATCGACGTCGGCGAGATTCCAGCCGGTGCGTTCGCTGAGCTTGCGGATCGCGCCGATCGGCGCGGTGGCGAACAGCGCCGGCTCATGGGCGTGGGTGGAATGACCGACGATCGCCGCGAGCGGCTTCAGGCCGCGCTTGTCGGCTTCGGAACGGCGCATCAGCACCAGCGCCGCGGCGCCGTCGGAGATCGACGACGAGTTCGCCGCCGTCACGGTGCCGCCGTCGCGGAACGCCGGCTTCAGCGTCGGGATCTTGTCGAGCTTGGCCTTCAACGGCTGCTCGTCGGTGGTGACAGTGATCTCCGACTTGCCGGCCTTCAGCGTCACCGGCGTGATCTCGCGCGCGAACGAGCCGTCCTTGATCGCGGCCTGCGCGCGGGTCAGCGAGGTGATGGCGAAGTTGTCCTGGGTCTCGCGGGTGAACTGATAGCTTTGTGCACAGTCCTCGGCGAAGGTGCCCATCAGCCGGCCTTTGTCGTAGGCGTCTTCGAGGCCGTCGAGGAACATGTGGTCGAGCACTCGGCCGTGGCCCATCCGGTAGCCGCCGCGGGCGCGGTCGAGCAGATACGGCGCATTGGTCATGCTCTCCATGCCGCCCGCCACCGCGACGGTGGCGCTGCCGGCGATCAACAGATCATGCGCGAGCATCGCCGCCTTCATGCCGGAGCCGCACATCTTGTTGACGGTGGTGCAGCCCGCCGATAGCGGCAGGCCGGCGCCGAGCGAAGCCTGACGGGCCGGGGCCTGGCCCTGACCGGCCGGCAGCACGCAACCGAACACGACTTCATCGATCGCGTCCGGCTTCAGGCCGGCGCGCTCGACCGCGGCCGAAATCGCGGCCGAGCCGAGCTGGGATGCGGTGGCGTCCTTCAGCTCGCCCTGAAAGCCGCCCATCGGGGTCCGCGCGGAGCCGACGATAACGATAGGATCGTGGGTCATGGGAGTTCTCCCTGCATCTTGGTTTGTTTGATCGAGACGATAGAGGAAACGCCGCGCCTCAGCGCGGCGCCATCCGCAGTGCACCGTCGAGGCGGATCACCTCGCCGTTCAGCATCGTATTCTCGCAGATCGCCTTCACCAGCGCGGCGTATTCGGCCGGCCGGCCGAGCCGCGGCGGGAACGGCACGCTCTTGCCGAGCGCATCCTGCACCGGCTGCGGCATCCCGGCCATCATCGGGGTTTCGAAGATGCCGGGTGCGATCGTCACCACGCGGATGCCGTGCTGCGCCAGTTCGCGCGCGATCGGCAGCGTCATCGCGGCGACACCGCCCTTGGAGGCCGAGTAAGCCGCCTGCCCGATCTGGCCGTCGAACGCCGCGACCGAGGCGGTGTTGATGATCACGCCGCGCTCGCCTTCGGCGTCCGGCTGTTCCTTGCTCATCGCTTCAGCAGCGAGCCGGATCATGTTGAAGCTGCCGATCAGGTTGATGGTGATCGCCCGGGCGAAGCTGTCGAGCTTGTGCGGGCCGTTTCGGCCGAGCACCTTCTCGCCCGGCGCGACGCCGGCACAGTTCACCAGCCCGTTGACGTGGCCGAAGATATCCTGGGCCAGCTTCACCGCGGCCTCCGCATCCTCGGCCTTGGTGACGTCGGTGGCGAGAAAGCGGAAGCTCGCACCGAGCTCCTGTTCGAGCTTAGCGCCGGCCTCGGCATTGAGATCGAGGCCGACCACCTTGGCGCCGCCGGCGACCAGCGTGCGGGCGGTGGCGGCGCCGAGACCCGAGGCGGCACCGGTGACCAGGAAAACGCGATCAGTAATGTTCATGACGATTTAATCCGTCTCTCAAGCTGCAGAAGAAGTGCCCTGGGCCGTGCCCGCCGGCTCGGTGTCGCGCTTGCGCAGGATGAAGCGCTGCAGCTTGCCGCTCGGCGTCTTCGGGAGTTGCTCCAGGAATTCGATCTCGCGCGGATAGGCGTGCGCGGAGAGCCGCTTCTTGACGTATTGCCGTAGCTCTTCGGCCAGCGCCTCGCTCGGCGTCACGTCCTTGGCGAGCACCACATAGGCTTTGACGATCTCGGTGCGCTCGGGATCGGGCTTGCCGATCACCGCCGCCTCGATCACCGCCGCATGCTCGATCAGCGCGCTCTCGACGTCGAACGGGCCGATCCGATAGCCCGACGAGGTGATGACGTCGTCGGCCCGGCCGACGAAGCTGATCGACCCATCCGGCTCCAGCTCGACGGTGTCGCCGGTGCGGTAGTAACCGCCCTCGATCGCCGGCGTCTCCTGCTGCCAATAGCCGGAGAACCACATCAGCGGCGAGCGCTTCAGATCAACGCTTAGCACGCCGGGGACGTTCGGCGGCAGTTCGTTGCTTTGCTCGTCGAGCACTGCAACGCGGAAGCCCGGCATCGCCAGACCCGCGGAGCCCGGATGCACGGTGTGGCGCAGCCGGTGGTGATTGTTGACCACCATGCCGAGTTCGGTCTGGCCGTAGTGATCGTGGATCGGTGCGGCGAGATGCTCGGCGAACCAGCGGATCACTTCCGGATTGAGCGGCTCGCCGGCGCTGCTGACGACGCGAAGCTGCCCCTTCACCGGCGCCGCAGCTTCCGGACCCGCCGCGATCAGCAGCCGATAGGCGGTCGGCGCGCCGGCCAGATTGGTGATGCCACGGCGCTTGATCAGGCCGTAGGTGCTCTCGGCGGTGAACGGACCGTCGTAAAAGGTTGTGGCGTGGCCGTGCAGCAGCGGACCGGTCACCGCGTAGTACAGGCCGTAGGCCCAGCCCGGATCGGCGATGTTCCAGAAGATGTCATCAGGGCGCAGGTCGACCGCGTCGCGGATGTACGAATAGAACGCCGGCAGCGCGTTGATCGGCACCGGCACCCCCTTCGGCAGGCCGGTGGTGCCGGAGGTCGACATCATCAGGAACAGATCGGTGCCCTTGCGCAGCACCGGCGCGAACTCGGTCGATTGCGCCGCGATCTCGGCATGGAAATCGAGATCGCCGAGCGGCGCGGTCTCGCCCGGTCGCAGCACGATCGCCACGGTCGGACAATCGGCGACGTCGGCGAGCTTGGCGCGATTGGCCAGATCGGTGACCACCAGCTTGGCGGCGCTCATCTTGACGCGGTGCTCGATCGCCTTGGGACCGAAAGCGGTGAACAGCGGCTGATACACCGCGCCGGCGCGCCAGGTGCCGAGGATCAGCGCCAGCAGCTCGGGCGTGCGCGGCAGCATGCCGGCAACGACGTCGCCGGGCTTCACGCCCTGCGCGACCAGCAGATTGGCCACTCGCGCCGCATAGTCCTTCATCTCGGCAAAGCTGAAGGACGCGGTGCGGCCGTCCTGGCTTTCCCAATCCAGCGCGGTGCCGCCACCGCCGACGTGACGGTCGCAGCATTCGATGCAGACATTGATGCCGGTCGCGAAGTCGCCGTCGAACAGGGCTTCGAGGTCCTCGCGGCGAAACCGCGCCAGGACGTCGGCATAATCTTCAGTGGCTGCGACCGCAGGATGGGCGTTGCTCATGGTGTTTCTTCCCCTGCCCTCGTTGTTGGCACGAGGGGCTGACGCGAATGGATTCACGGCCGCGGATTAAGCGGCGGAGCCCTGTGGCTTTCTAGGACCAAACTGACCTAGATTTGTGATCGGTTTTGCCACTTTCGAGGAAGGAGCGGACGGATGGAGCGGCGGACGATCGCGCCCCTGTTCGTGGAAGAGGTCGCCGACTGCCTGCGCCGGGCCGGCGTTGCACCCGGGCCGGTGTTCGCCGCTGCGGGCCTGCCCGAGGTGGTGCGGGAGCGCGTCTCAGCGGCGCAGTTCGGCGCGCTGTGGCTGGCGGTGGCGGCGGCGATGGACGACGAATTCTTCGGCCTCGGCGGGCGGCCGATGCGGCAGGGCTCATTCACACTGCTGTGCCACGCGGTGCTGAATGCCGGCACGCTGCGGCAGGCGCTGAACCGCGCGCTGCGGTTTCTGAAGGTGGCGCTGGACGATCCTTACGGCGAGCTCCGGGTCGAAGGAGATCTCGCCCGCATCGTGCTGCACGATAAAGCCGCACCGCGCTCGGCCTTCGCCTATCGCACCTTCTGGATCGTGGTGCATGGCATCGCCTGCTGGCTGGTCGGCCGTCGGCTGCCGCTGCGCCGGGTCGATTTCGCCTGCGGCCCGCCGGCCGTGGCCGCCGACTATCGCTCGTTCTTCGGCGCGCCGGTGCGGTTCGGTCAACCGCAAAGCGCGCTGGCGTTCGACGCCAGCTACCTCGATCTACCCACCACGCGCACCGAGCGGGCGCTGAAGGAGTTTCTGCGGCTGGCGCCGGCCAACATCCTGGTGCGGTATCGCCACGACGCCACCCTCACCGCCGCCATCCGCACCACGCTGCGCGCCAGGCCGCCGACGGCGTGGCCGAACTTTGAGACGCTGGCGAAGCAGATGAAGATCCCGGCCTCGACGCTGCGCCGCCGGCTGCGCGCCGAGGGACAGACCTATCAGACCATCAAGGACGAGATCCGCCGCGCACTGGCGATCCGCTGGCTCGCTGAGAATGAAAAACCGGTGGGCGATATCGCAGCCGATCTCGGCTTTGCCGAGCCCAGCGCGTTTCATCGCGCATTCCGGAAATGGATGGCCCGCAGCCCCGGCGCCTTCCGCCGCGAAACCCGCGCCGGGTGAGAGATCGTCTAACTGGCGGACGAGTCAGCGGCGCGCGCGGGCGATGAACTCGACGAGGCCGGAGACACCGAGCTTGGCGTAGATGCGCTTGATCTGCGATCGGATCGTGCCGATCGACACACCGCGAAGCTGTGCGATTTCGGCCGGCCGGCGGCCGCTAAGGAGTTCGGTTGCGACGTCTCGCTCCGCCGCGGTGAGTAGCACGGCGATGTCGGGCAGCAACTCCACCGAATGCTGCACCGTCAAAGGCCGGATCACCGCCATCGCGGCAGCACCAGTCAAAGCCTGCTGGTCCGCGGCAGCGATCGACGTCAGCCGTAGATGGATAGCGGCATCGTGCGGGCCGGTGATCGAGATCGCGCAACTGCCGGAGCACGGCGCGCTGGCGTTCCGTCGCGTGACGCAGTCGATACACGGCTGCAGATCGTAGTCGATGTCGACGGCGCTGCCGAGCCGCGGGCATTCGGCGACCGCGCTCGACGTCTTGCTGCGGCGCAGCCGCTCCATCTGGACGGTGAGCGGCGAGCCGTTCGACAGCAGCGTCTCGGCGCAGGGCGAGATGCTGATGCAGCGCCCATCGCCGCCAAGCACCACGGTGTGAACCGACACCGCGTCGAGCGTCTCGACCATGACGCGAACAGCGTCGTCGATCCGAGAAGCATCACTCACGATCGTCACCACGTCCCCACTGCGCCAGACAGCGTCCGACGCCTGCCCACACTCCGCGGTTGAACAACATCTGATGCGATTGAAAATCAACCCGGACGATTTGCCACACCCAGGAATCGGCGTCGCATCATGCGAACTCGCCGACATCCGCAGCTACGAACCGTCGATCTGTGTGAGAAGAAGAATTGTACGACAACAGACGAAGAACGTTCCTCGCCTGCGCCTGTTGCGTCGCGCCGCTTAGGCGCGCCTGCGCATGCCGAGCGCTTCACTGTTGCGCATCGCCAGCAGCGCCGCCTGGGTCCGGTTGGCGACATTGAGCTTCTGGATGATGCCGGCCACCTGCGACTTGATGGTGAACTCGCTCATGTCGCGTTCTTTGGCGATCTGGCGATTGCTCTTGCCACTGGCGAGATAAGGTAGCAGCTCCAGTTGCGACGGCGTCAGCTCGCTGAACACGTCGTGCTCTTCGACCGGCGGCTTGGCAATGGTCAGCGTCGGTGTGCGGTCATGCGAGGCCGCGAGCGCCTCGACGATGGCACCGCGCACCGCCCCGATCATCGCAGCTTCGGCCTGCGCTGCGGCGGCAGCGCCCTGCCCGATCATCAGCGCCGACAGCTCCTGCCGGCCGCCGAGCAGCACCGACACGTCGATGTGCAGCACCACGATCGCGTCGGGATCATCTTCGCTCGGCGTCGCGACGATCAGAAAATGCTTCCGCTCGCCGGCTTCCTCGCGCCAGCTGACGGTCGAGAAGAAGTCGATGCTCTTCTCGGCGAGGCTCTTGAAGCCGCGGAGCAGCTCCAGCGAATGCCGATCCGGACGAATGCAGGCATCGAAATAGCTCTTGCCGAGCTTGCTCTTCGCCTTCGACGTGGCGGGCGCGCCGGTCTCTTCGCTGGACTCGAGAATCTTGCCGTCGCGATCAATCACAAGGGCGCTGATACCGACCCCTTTGATGATCTTCGAGAGCTGCGATCCCAACATGATGTGCGAATGTCTGACCGGATGTTGAAACGTCTCCGCGCACAACCGAATCGCGCGAGACCTCGTAAATTTACGGGAAGCTAGAGCGAGCCCGAGAGAGTCGTCATCCCCACTTTTGGTGATGCAGGGCTACCCTGCATGGCTGCGCGACTGCCCCGCGCGATAGCGACGACGATCGCGGACGAATTCGACCGAGGGCTGAACCTCGCGCGTGCCCTGCTTGATCGGAGCCGGTTCAGACTCGTCTGCCGACCAACCCGGATCGGTCTCGTCGAGCAGATCGCGATACACCTTCAGCGCGGCATAGAGCCGATCGTCAGCGATCGCCTTGCCAGCCTTGTCGACGGCCTGCGCAGCCGCCGGCATCTCCGCCAGCAGGCGCTCGGCCGCTTCTGAATAGGATTCGATGGTTGCGCCATCGCGGCGCAGATAAAGCTTCTGAAGCCGCAGATACACCTGCCTCAGAGCGGTGTCGGCGCGGTCTTCCTGAATCGTATTGGCCTGGCGCAGCACTGGCGCAATGCCCTCGATCGAGAACGTCGACGATTCCGTCCAGCCGTTGACCAGCGTCAGGCCGCCGATTTCGATGCGCTCGAACGGCTTCAACGTGATCTTCAGTCCGGATGACCCCTTCCGCCGCGGCGACTTGGCGGCGAGGATTTTGGTCATCTCGGTCATCGGCATCTGGTCTCTCCTCGATTTAGAAGAAGAACAGGCCGGCGACGTTTCCGCCGCCGGCCTGTCCGTTGTCGTTAGCGCAGCAACTGCAGGACGCCCTGCTGCGACTGGTTGGCCAGCGACAGCGCCGACACCGCGATCGACTGGCGGGTCGACAGCGCCTGGCTGTTCGCCGCTTCCTCGTTGGTGTCAGCCAACGTCAGGTTGGCCGAGCCGGTCTGCAGCACGTTGATCAGGCTCTTCGAGAAGTCCTGACGCGCCTGCACCACCGACAGGTTCGAACCGAACGCCGAAGCCTGCGACCGCAGCGTGGTCGAGGCCGTGCTCAGCTTGCTCAGCACGGCGTTGGTCGCGTTGTTGTCGATGAAGTCGACGCCCGAGGCCAAATTCGACAGGCCGAGGCCGGTCGGGTCGAAGGTGACGCCCTGGATCGAGATCGTCGACTTGCCGGTTTCGTTGAACACCAGCTTCAGGTTGTCGCCGTTCAGCAGGTTGACGCCGTTGAACGAAGCATCCTGAGCCGTGGTCTTGATCTGGTTCAGGATGTCGTTGAACTGCTTGACCAGGCCCGCGCGGGTGTTCTGCGCGTTGACGTCCGCGACCGGCGCCTGAGGCGTCGTGAAGGTCAGCGTGGTCAGTGCAGTACCGCCGAGCACGCCACCTTCGTTGCCGCCCATGGTGTGGGAAGCGTAGTCGTTGGAGGTCGAGATCGTCAGCTTGCCGGTGGCGTTGTCGATCGACGCCGACATGTTGTTGGCGGCCAGCGCGACGTTGAGCTGGGCCAGCGACTTGACGGTGCCGTTGGTGCCATCACCGAAGGTGACGTTGACGCCCGCACCGCCGTTGAAGGAGGTGAAGCTCAGCGTCTTGCCGTTCAGGCTGCCGGCGCTCGCACCGCGGGTCGCGGAGAACGAGCTGTCGGTGCCGCTCGGGCCGGTCAGGCCGAGCGCCGACATCGCGTTGCCGGTGCCGGTGATGCTGAGGTCGGACTGCAGACCAGTCGAGAGCTTCAGCATGCCGCTGGTGATCGACGAGTTGGCCGCACCGCTCGCGGTGGAGATCACAGCGCCGGCATTGCCGAGGGTCGCCTTACGCACGCCGGTGGCGAGGTCGACCGCCTTCAGCACGTCGTCGAGGGTGCCCTTCTGCAGGTACACCGTCGAGTTGCCGTTGCCGTCGGTTTCGACGTTGCCGGAGATGCCGGTGTGCGATGCAGAGGCGCTCGGCACCGCTGCGTTCTTGAACGTGATGGTGTGGCCGTTCACGTTCAGGGTCGAGCCGTCCGCGATCAGCGTACCCAGCGTGGTGCCGTCGGTGGTGCGCTGCTTGGTGAGGGTCAGCGGGCCCGAGCCGGTCGCAGTGGTCAGACCGAGGTTCTTGAGCAGATCGGTCGGACCGGTCAGATTGAGGTCGGCGCCCGACGAGCTGTTGATGGTGACGATGCCACCGGAGACAGACGACGGGGTCTGGCCGGCGCTGGTCGAGATCGTCGCCACGCCGTTCGAGATCGTGGCCGACTTCACGCCATTGGCGAGATCGATCGCAGTCAGAACGTCACCCACGGTCGCGTTGGTGAAGTTGCTCTGATCGCCGAGATAGATCGTCGAGTTGCCGTTGCCGTCGGTACCGATGCGGCCGAGAACGCCAGTGCCGGAGGCAATGTTGTTACCCTGCGGGGCATCGGAGGTCTTGAAGGTGATGGTCTTGCCGTTCACCGACAGCGTGGTGCCGTCAGCAATCGCCGTCGAGGACAGACCGCCGTGGCTGTTGAACAGCTGGGTCGAGCCCGAGATGTTCGCCGCCGCGCTGGTGGCTGCCGCGGTGTCGACCTTGAAAGTGGTCTTGTCAGTCTGATTGCCTAGTCCGAGCTTAGCAAGAACCGCACCGCCCGCATTGTCGCTGATGGTCAGCGGGCTGGTGGTGCCCGAATGCAGCTCCAGCTTGCCGGCGGTGACGGCCGACGCGTTGGTCGTGTTGTTGTTCATCGCATCGATGGTCTTGGTCAGGGCCGTCAGGTCCTGATCGAGGCCGATCGTGTAGTTGCCTTCGGAATCCGCCTTCGCCGTACCAGCGGTGACGAAGGTGACGGTCTTGCCGTTGACGGTGATCGCGTCGCCGGAAGCAGGGCCGGTCGCTGTGGCGGTCAGACCGTTGGTCAGATCGCTGATCTTGCTGGCGCCGGTCGCCGAGCCGCTGGCAGTGCCGATGGTCAGCGCACTGCCGAGTGCGGTGTTGTCGGCGGCACCGACGACGGTGACGGCGGTCGCCGCAGCGATGCTGACGGCAACGCCGCCCAGCAGGTCGGTGGCGGAGGCAGTGGTGGTGCCGCCGGCGGTGCCGTCGAACACCACGTTGCTGCTCGCAACGGCGTTGCTGAAGCTCTGGGTGCCGCGGAGGTCGTCAGCGGTAGCGCCGGAGATGGTCGCCGACACGTTCGACTTGGTGGCGTAGCCCGCGACGGTCTGCAGAGCCTGGTTGGCGATCGACTTGGCACTGTCCACCAGCTTGTTCAGCGAGGTGATACCGGTGTTGGCGGCCTGCAGGATCTGCACGCCGTTGCCGATGCCATCGAGGAGGTTGTTGATGTCGCTGGCGCGGCTGTCGAGCGAAGCAGCGGTGAAGAAGTTGGTCGGATTATCGAGCGCCGTGTTCACCTTCTTGCCGGACGAGAGGCGGCTTTGGGTGGTGGCGAGCAAGTCAGCCGTGGCCTGGAGCGAAGAAAGATTTTGGCGGACGGCGTTGGAAAGAACGATACCGGACATGGACGTTTGCCTTTCTGGGCAATGGCGTGTCGTTGCGCCGAACTTTTCTGTCGGCCCTGCATCTTCAAATTCGCGCCGGAAAGGATCGTTGAACCGCCAAACATCCAGATGGACGTCACCTTCACCCATTCGGACGTGCGAGCGGTAAGCTGAGATTTACGGGTGACGCGCGGCTCGGACCAAGATGTCGGAAGCGCAAATGCGCAATCGGAAGCGAGCTTCGCGAAGAGCGGAAACGCTCATGACTGCGAAGCAACGCACCGCTTGTTCGGCGACGGTTGCGGCGATGGATGAAAGACCGATGAGTTACGCGCCTGTGCAATGATCGCGGCGACGCGACAGTCTACCGAGATCATCAGCTCGGGCTTTGCGTACCCAATCAGTACGCCGCGCGGGCCGTTCGGGTCGGCGGGCGCCGCGCTGGCGATGCAAGGAACAACTCCCGACGGCAGGCCTCGGCGAACGGCTGCAGCAGATCGTATTTGTCGACGTCCAGCGTCTTGCGATCGTGCAGATCCAGCGGCGGTCGGAAGTAGATCTCGACGATCGCTTCGATCACCCGCTCCGCCTCCTGGATCGTGTCAGCCGCAGCGAACAGCCGCAGCTTGCCGATCACCGCGTAGATGCCGATCATCTTGGTTGGATCGTCGAGCGAGTGCACCAGCGCATCGACATAAAGCTTGGACGCCTGGTCGATGAACTCGCCGAAGATCCGTTCGCGGCGGGTGTTCTCCTGCGCAATGCGCGCGGTCTGCTCCTGATGGCTCTGCGTCAGCCACGCCGTGGCCAATGAGGCCAACCCGCCGATCGCCGAGCCGGCGAGCGCGGCCAGGGCTGAGATCGAGGCGCCGGTCATGACGGCTGCTTGGCTCCCGACGCGTGCGGTTGATCAGAGCTGCCCGGGCGGATCGGCGCCGGCCGGCGCAACCGCGCTCCGGGCGGTTCGAGCACCACTTCTTTGAAGTCGTCCCCGGCGAGCACCACGATGACGAATTTGAGCCGCCCCCGCTCGATCTGCAGCTCGCCGAGCACAGCCCGGCCGCGCGCCGAACGTTCGGCGACCGCAACCGCCTCGGACATTCCAGGTCCGACCGCGTCCAGCGTCGCCATCTCGGCCCGCTCATCTCCATCGGCGTCCTTCCGCGGCGGCGACGGATGGTCGCTGACGATTATGCCGGAATCGGCGGAGACCACGCTTTCCCACACTTGGCCGTCGCGCGCGGCCCTAACCCGATAGATCAGCCCCTCGGCCGCAAGGTCGGTCTCGATCCGCAGGCTCTTGGTGCCAGGATGGCGCTGCTCCGCAATACCGAGGGCCTGTCGCAGCGTCACCGGCGCGGCGCGCACCAGATCGAGCTTATGCCCGTCCTGCACCTCCTCGGAGGTTGCCACGCCGGCTTCAGGGCCGGCCATCGGCGCGCTGGACGCTGCGGCCCAACCGGCCGCCGGCGGCTGTGCCAAGCACAGGATGAGACCAAACGCTGAGATCAACGCGGGACGCATGGAATTTGGCTCCGGCCCTCAGGCCGTACAGGGAATGACGCCCGCCGGGACGAAAGAAAGAAACGCGACCGATCACATGGGGCGGCAGGTGATCGGTCGCGCGCGGCCGCTCGACGGCGGCGGGAGTACGGCCATCTTGCAAGCCACGAGGCGCTGGGGCGCCACAACGATACGGTACCAGTTCGTTTCGTTTTGTCAAACACCGGACCGAGGAACGATGTGGATCAACTCACAAGATCAGCGCTCGTAAGACCGGCGCGATCGCCAAGATCGGCGGAGATTCGGCAGGCGATCTCAAGCGATTAGGTAGTTCGGAGAGACGGCGCTGGCCGATCATCGATCGCGCTCACACGTCCGCGTGATCAGCGTCGCACCACGGCGAGCGCTGCAGCAGGAGCTTCATTCGATGGTAATTCAGTATAGTTCGCGAGAGCACTGCATCACCGCTCTTGAAGGACGTCGTGAACTTCGCAGCCTTACGGATCGACCGGCTTGATGCCGTTGACGAACAGTTTGACCGCGAGACGGAGCTGACGCTCGCGGTACTTCTCGTCGATCGGGATGCCGAACATCGTCAGCCGCGTCAGCGGACCCACCACGATGTTGAGGAACGTCTCGGCCGCCACCATGCTGTCGGGGACGCGAACGAGGCCCTGTTCGATCAGGTGGTCGAACAGGCGCGCCAGAGTCGCGACCGCCCGCCCCCACCCTTCCTCATGCGCAAGCCGCGCCAAATCAGGGAAATTCGCCGCCTGGAACGACAGCGTGCGCATGATCGCGATAACTTCCGGCCTGATGCCGATCTCCTGCACCTGGCGTCCGATGTTGAGGAACCAGTTCTCCAGCGATCCATTCGACGGATTGTTGCGACGCTCTTCGACACCGTGCGACAGCGGCGCCATCCAGCGCTCGATCTCCCGCCGCAGCGCCGCTTCGAACAGGCCACGCTTGTCGGTGTAGCGCGAATAGACGGTGAGCTTGGAGACCCGCGCTTCCTCGGCGACGGCATCGATCGTGGTGGCATCGAACCCGCGTTCCATGAACAAGCGGGTGGCTACATCGAGCAGCCTGAGGTCGCGTTGGAGAGCGGCGGTGCGCGTCGGGCGCCCTCCGCGGGATTTGGTGGTGCGTTCCTTTGCAGCGGTGTTTTTCGCTGCGGACTTCAACATTGCTTGCGGTGCCTCCGGTGGTCTCGAGTTGGAAACATTATAACCTGCTCCTGCCCTATATCTACACGACCATCGCCGCTTTGTCAGGAAACACCCTATCGACTTCCACAAAACAAAACGTTATCGTTCTATTTGGCGATATGATCGAGTTCCGGCGCGGTCGCGGCTTGCCCGCCCGCGGTTGGACGTCTTCGTGAAGGTCGAAGGTCTACAGCATGTCTATGAGCGCGAGCGAAAGCGACGAGGTCATTTGGATCCGGCAAAAGCGCGACGAGATCGATCTGCTCGCCTCCTCGCTCGGGCGCTGGGCCGCCCACCTCGACCGTGACGGCCGCACCGATGCGCATCGGGCGGTCGCGGAGCTGCTGTCGATCCGCACCGTGTTCGCCGAGCGTTTGGACGCGCTCTCGACCCATCCGACGATCCCGCCGCAGATCGCCGAAATCACCCTCGCGCGTCTGTCTGACGAATGGGCCAAGGCCGACGACGAGATCCGCTCGTTCCTGTTCGCCCGCTGCGGCACATGCCCCGGCTCGGCCGAGCGTGAGGACGACCGGGCTCAACAGCGCGATGCCATCCAGGCGTCGCTGGAGCGGCTGCGTCAGGAATCGCGCGCTGCGATCGATCAGGCCAAGCGCGACCTCGACATCACCGTCAGCCGGATCGCGTCGGAGCAGGTCCGGCTCGGCACCTTCTCGACCACGAGTGACAAGGCGCTGAAAACCATCAAGGCGAGCTTCGAACGGACCCGGACGCTGCACGACCAAACTTGGGACCGAGTCGCAGAACTGCTCAGCGAGCTATGAGCCCGGTCACCTCCTGATCAGCACTGCCACCGGCAAAATACTTTCGTCTTTCGTCTAATTCAGGGTTATCAGCGACGAAATCGCACACCAGAACTGCGTCCCTAGACCAAATCTACAAGTCTGATGCGATTCAATCCGCGCCGGATTTGCTTTAGGGTATCCCGGTCGTGATTGCGTGAGTGCCGATGACTCGAAACTCGTTATCAAGAACATTTCTCGCGCCGTGGCTGCTCGGCGCGACCTTGCTGTTGTTCATCGTCATCGCCGGCGCGCTGGTGCTCAACCTGGTGCGGCTCCGGGACAGCTTCGCCTGGGTGCAACAAACCAACAAAGCTCTGCTGGCGATCTCCGCCATCCAGCAGGCTGTGCTCGAAGCAGAGACCAGCGAGCGCGGGTTCCTGCTCACGGGCATCGAGACTTATCGCGACAGTTACATCCGCGCCCGCGACGCCCTCGCCACCCGGCTCGATGGGTTGCGCGCGGTGCTCGCTGATAATCCCGAGCAGATCGCCCACATCGACGAACTCAGGCTGCTGACCGATATGCGCATGGCCCAGCTCGGCCGCGTGGTCGAACTCGGCCCCGACCGGATGCGGGAGGCGCTGGACATTCTGGAACAAGCGCGTGTCGACCGGCTGACCGAGCGGATCGAGACCAGCCTGTCGGTGCTGACGCGCGCCGAGCAGCTGCTGCTGATCCAGCGGCTCTCGAAGCACGACCGCGAAAGCCTCGCTGCGGCGCTGATCACTGCCTGTCTGCTGATCCTCGCGGTCGGGAGCGCGGCGATCGCCGCCTTCCTGCTCGAACATCAGCGCGCGGTGACGCGGCAGCAGGAGGCCGACCAGCGGCTGCAAGCGCTGCAGGCCGAGCTGCTGCGGGTCGCGCGGCTCAGCACCATGGGCGAAATGTCGAGCGCGCTGGCGCACGAACTCAATCAGCCTCTCGCCGCCGTCACCAACTACGTGCAGGGCTCGCGGCGACTGATCGAAGCCAGCAGCCATCCCGACAAGAGCAAGATCAGCACCGCGCTCGACAAGGCCGCGCAGCAGACGCTGCGCGCCGGCGCGGTGATCCAGCGGCTGCGCGAATTCGTCGGCCGCGGCGAGACCGACAAGACCATCGAAAGCCTGCGGGCGATCGCCGAGGACGCCCTTGCGCTGGCCTCGGTGCTGACCAGAGACCGGCCGGTCGATGTCGCGTTGTCGCTTGATCCTGCGTTCGACCGCGTGCTGGTCGACAAGGTCCAGGTGCAGCAGGTTTTCCTCAACCTGATCCGCAACGCCTTCGAAGCGATGCGCGAACAGCGTGAGCGCAAGCTGACGATCGGCAGCCGCCTGGTCGAAGACGACATGGTCGAAGTCGTGGTCGCCGACAGCGGTCCCGGCCTCGACTCTTTGATCGCCGAGCGGATTTTCCAGCCGTTCGCCACCACCAAGCCGGACGGCATGGGCGTCGGCCTGTCGATCTCGCAGACCATCATCCAGGCGCATGGCGGCTCGATCAAGGCTGAGCCGGCGCCCGGCGGCGGCACGCTGTTCCGATTCACCCTGCCGTGCGCCGACCCGATCCGCCAGCAGATCTCGTTCAGCCCTGCGGCGGAGTAATCGCCGTTTCGTTGCTAACCGCCGGCGCGGTCCAGCACCGGCCGAGCCACGTCGGCCAACGCCGCAGCGCGCCGGGCGAAGTGATCGTATAATCCCGCGACCGCCGGAGGCGCCAAGGCGCGGCACGCGGCCAACCTCGTCTGCGCACGCTCTCCGTCACCAGCGGCGAGCGCATCGAGCAAATCGCGATGCAACCGCTGCAGTTCGGTGAAGGTGTCCGATGCGGCGAACGCCTCGTCGCCGGCAAGCGCAAACAGCCGCGCCGGGTGCGACTTGCCTTTCAACCTGATCTCGCCGGCTTCGAGCAGCGCCAGCTTCGGCGCGGCGCGTGCGACCTCTTCGGACACCAACAGATCGGTACCGAATTCCTTCGAGGCGCTCTCGATCCGCGCCGCGACGTTCACCACATCGCCCATCGCCGAATAGTTGAACCGCCGCGACGAGCCCATGTTGCCGACGCAGGCCGCGCCGGTGTTGAGGCCGATGCCGATCCGCACCACCGGATCGGCGAAACCGCGCGCGGCGAACCCGAACGCATCGCTGTCGTTGAGCTGTTCGACGATGCTGCGCATCTTCAGCGCGGCGTGGCAGGCGCGTAGCGCGTGATCCGGCACGTCGACCGGCGCGTTCCAGAACGCCATGATCGAGTCGCCGATATACTTGTCGATGGTGCCGAGCTCGTCCTGGATCGCATCCGACAGCGGCGACAGCAGCGTGTTGATGAAATCCACCAGCTCGGTCGCGCTCAGCGCCTCGGAAATCGGAGTGAAGCCGCGCACGTCCATGAACATCACGCTCAGTTCGCGCTGCTCGCCGCCGAGCCGCAGGCCGTCCGGTGTGCGTTCGAGCTGGGCGAGCAGATCCGGCGCCAGATACTGGCCAAACGCCTGGCGCACGAACTTCTTCTCGCGGTCGGAAGCGGTGTGCAGCACCCGCTCGACCGCGATGTAGGTCAAGAGCGTCGCCAGCGACGGATACACCGGGTCGATCAGCAACCGGAAGTGCGAGAACGCAATCCACGAGCCCCCGATCGCGCCGACGAACACCAGCGCGCAGGCGACCAGCGAGAACCGCGCGCCGGCGATCAGCACCAGGGCTGCGACCAGCGAGCCGAGCAGCAGCGTCATCACGATCTCGAAGCCGTTCGCCCAGTCCGGCCGCTCGAGAAACTCCTGCGACACGATCTGCTCGATCATCTGCGCCTGGATCGCGACACCCGGCATCACCTGCCCGATCGGCGTGGCGCGGACGTCGCCGAGACCGGATGCGGAGGTGCCGATCAGCACGATGGTGCCTTCGAGCCGGTCGCGCATCTGCTCGGTTTGGGCCGGATCGAGCACGTCCTTGGCCGACACGTAGCGGTCCGCGCGGTCGCGATTGAAATACAGCCAGGCTTCGCCGTCGTGGGTCAGCGGCAGCTTGAACTGGCCGATCCGCATGTCCACCAGTGCGGCATCGCCGACATCGTCGTCGCCGGACGCACCGGTGCCGCGGATGATGACACCCTTCTGGCCCTGCGCCACCCGCAGCGCCTCGACCGCGAGGCTGGGATACACCCGCGCGCCGTCGGACATCAGCATCGGCAGCCGGCGCACCACGCCGCCGCGATCGCTTGCCGACAGATTGATCGCGCCGATCCCGGCCGCGACGGCGTCGAGCTGCGGCAGATTGGAGACCGCGCCGCGGAACGGCGGCAGCACGTTGGCAGGCGCCACGCCGACGAATGCCAGGCCGGTCTTCACCGAGGGCCGCGTGTCGTTCGGGCGCAGGCTGGCGGCAAAGCCGAGCACGGTCGGCGTCTGCTGCATCGCTTCGGCGAAACTGGCGTCGTGATCGGGCAGGCTCTTCAGCAGCGCCACGGCGCGATCGCGATCCGGTAGATCGGAGGCATTCAGATCGGCAATCAGCCGCTCAGGCGTGGTGCGGTCCGGCTCGGAGAAAATGATGTCGTAGGCGATCACGCCGGCACCGAGTTCGCCGAGCCGCTTGGTCAGCGCCGCCAGCCGCGTGCGCGGCCATGGCCACTGGCCGAACGCGGCGAGTGACGCATCGTCGATATCGACGATCCGCACCGGCAGGTCGTTGCCCGGCGGCCGCGGCGCCAGCCGCTGATACGCGTCGAAAGCGCGCTCCTTGGTTTCGGTGACGATGCGCGGCTCGTAGGTCCGCAGCGCCGTCAGCGCGATCAGCGTCGCCAGCGCAGCGAGCACCGCGCGCATGTACTTGCCGCGAAACATCCGCCGCAGCCGAACCCAGCCACGCGCGGCGCGGCCGAGCAGCGGATGCGTCCCCCGGCTCAGCAGCCGCACGGCACGGCCTCCCGCTCCGCAAGCGAGCAACTCAAACGGGACAACGGCCACAGCACGGCCGGAGAAACAGGGAACTGGCGCATCACGCCGACGTTAGCAGATCGCAGGCCGGTTCGGGAGCACGCCCGCGCGGCCAGGAGGAGCGCCCCCATGGGACCGCACAGCTCTCGCATGCGCATCGCCACCCCGCTGGCAGTCTTGCTCGCCATTCCGGTCGGTCTTGGCGCCGTCTATGCCGTGCCGCTGATTCACCCCGCCGATCCCCCGCTGCAGCGGCTGGCCGACCAGGCCGCCCTGCAGGGCGTCACCGCACTGGCCGCCAGCGCGGCCATTTCTCAGGAGCGCAGCACCACCGTCTCGACCGCGGCCGCCCGCCGCGTGCTTGGTGACCGCGAAGCGACGGTGCAGGCCAGCAGATTGTCCGCGGACGAACTCGAAGTCTCGGTCGAGGTCGTCGATCCCGCCACCCGGCAGCGCGTGCGATCCAGCGCGCGCTACGTGCCGCCGAGCTCAGGCCGCATCGATCAACAGTCGGCAGCGATCGGCCGCCGCGCCGGCCCGCCCGGCCATATGTAGGCGATCATCGGGCGTTACTTCATCTTCGCCGCGAAGATGCCGGCGCCGAGATAGCCCGGGCCGCTAACCGCGAGGCTGCCGCCCATCTCGCCGACCGGGCTCGACACGCCGCGGAAGAACGATCCCACCAGCGCCATATTGCGCGTGCCGACGTTTCCGGCGAGCGATCCGGCGAAGCCTGTCGTTCCCGAGAGCAACGAGACTTGGCCGGCGTAGTTGGTGCCGTCGAGGCCGGTGACACTCACCTGCCCGGTCCGCGCACCGAAATTGACCGTGTTGTTGAAGACGCCGGCCGCGTAATAGACGGCGCCGTCGTTCTGGATCGCTGCGACGGCATGGCCGACATAGCTCGCCTGCCCGCTGAGTGGCACCTCGCCGGCGGTGGGCGGCCGGCCGGCGACCCAGAAGCCATGAGCCCAATCGTAATAAGGCCCCTGATTGCTGCCGCTGCTCCAGAAGCCCCATTTGGTGTAGTCGCAGTCGCAGGGCTGGATGTTGCCGAAGCCCAATGCCGAGCCGTATTGCTGTGCCATCTCGCGGGAGATCGTCACCATCGCGCCGGTCTGGTTGGTGATCGGCGCGTCGTCGATGGTCGACACGATCGCGCCATTCCTGCGGATCGCCGGCCCGGCGGCAAAATTCGACTGGTCGTAGTAGCCGCCTTGCGGGTCTTCACTCGGGTCGAGGAAACCGAACTGATAGCTGAACGATCCCGGCAGATAATTGCCGTTCGCATCGTGCGCGACGGTGCCGTCGAAATTGGCCTGGACGCGGCGACGGACGGCATCGATACCGACCACCGCGGTGCCGGTGAATGGGCCGACCGTCCCATAGCCATAATTGCCGGAGGTCGGGCTCGAGGCGGTGAGCCACGTCGTCATCAGGCCGCCGATGAAGCCAAACAGCGTGCCTGACGCCTGCTGAGTGGCGGTCTTTTCCACCGCGGTCTGCTGGGTCGAGGTCTGGATCGTCTGGTTCAGGGTCGACGCGGCCTGATTGATCGGCGGCAGCGGCGTCGGCACCTGCGGCGTCAGCGAGCCGGCGACCGACCCATTGGGAGTGCCGGTGGCGCGGGCCTCGGCGCGCTGCACGTTGCCGCGCGAAGCGGTACCCTGCCCGGCGCCGCCGCTCTGACCGGGCGCGCTCTGGAACGACTGAATTAGATTCTGCACGAAGTTCGGCGGCGGCGGTCCCGGAGGTGACGGCGGCTGGCCGGCGCCGGGGGTCTGGGTGAATTCACCGGCGCCGAGCGTCACCGTGCCGCCGGGCGTCGTCACCGTCGAGGAGCCGTAGCCCGCAAACACGAAGCCGGTTCCGATCATCGCGACGCCGCCGCGGATGCCGACGGTGGCCGCGGCAGTTTTGATCTCGGCATCGCCGGTGTGGCTGATCTGGCCGCCGACGAACCGGAGCGCGCCCTTGCCGAGCCGGGCCGCCAGCTTGCCGGTGCCGGAATTCGGATCATAGACGTATTCGTCGATCGTCAGATCGCTGTTCGGCCCGACCGTCATCGAGGTCTTGTCGATGAACAGGATCTGCACCGAGCCCTTATCAGTGGTCTTGATACGCTCCTTGTGGGCGATCGACTCGCCGATCGAAATCGTCCGCAAGTTCGCCGTCGCGGCGGGGTTCACGGCCGATGCCTTGCCGACCTCCTGCGCCACCGCGAGATTTGCGCCGCTCCCGGCCGCGAGCAGTGCGGCGGCTCCGATCATCCATCCCGACAGACGCATCGCGAGCCTCCTCAGAAACGCACCGTCGGCCCGAGCGAGGCCGACAGGTTGTTGGTGCGATAGTTCGGCAGGTTGGAGTCGATCTTGGTGTAGAGCACCTGGGTGCGCACGCCGACATTGCCGGCGATCTGCGCATCGAGAATGGCGCCGTAGCGGTATTCGTCCTCGCGCCGCACCAGCGTCGGGTCGACGATGAAGTTCGGCGCATCGTAGTTCGAGCGGCTGTAGCCGATGGTCGGCGCCACCACGAACTGATGCGGCTGGCCGAACACCGGCACCACGAATTCGACCGGGAACGCCATATCGATCGAATAGCGCTTGTAGCTGTTGTAGTCCGCGACCGCCTTGTTGACGTCATAGCCGCCGCGGGTGGTCCAGTGCACCGGACCAAACCGGAAATCGGTGGTGATCGCCGCCGTGGTCAGATCGCCGGTCTGGGTGCCGGCGGTCGGGTAGTAGGTCGAGTCGGTGAACTTGCGGTGCCGGGTCTCGACGTAGCCTTCGATCAGACCATTGTCGCCGATCGTCGAGCGCGCTGACAAACCGCCGCCGAGCGCACCGAAATAGCTGTAGTCGCCGAGCCAGACCTTGTCGCCGATCGCGTAGTATTTGAACGAGGCGTTCTGGCCGATCCCGACGCGGTGGCCGACCGTGCCTTCGAGCAGGCCGAGGTTGAACTGGCTCTGCGTGAACTGCCGCGAATTGTAGCCGAGGAAGGTGGTCTCGATCGCGTCGCCGCGCATGTTGAGCTTGTAGGCGTAGGCGGCGGTGATGCTCTGGAACGCGTTCCAGTCCGGTTTGCGGCCGAACCGCGGATCGAGGATCGCATCCTGGCCGAGTGCGCGCACCTGCAGCGAATTCGGCCCGATATTGGCGTTGGTCTGGTAGCGCATGCCGCCCTGCAGGAACACGCTGTATTCGTGCTTCGACAGCCGCCGGTCAATCTCGGCCAGATACGCCATCACCTGGCCGCGGATTTCGTCCGGAACGTTGCCGCCCTTGATCGCGTCGAGCAGATAGCCGCGCGCGATCTCATACGAGGCGAGCTTGAAATACAGCACGCCGAGTTCGAGCTTCACCCGCGGCAGATCGGGATTGAAGAACAGCATCCGCTCCAGCGCGCCGATCGCGGCCTCGTAGTCGCCGCGCTCGACCGCCGCATGGGCGAATTTGAAGCTGACGTCGAGATTGGCCGGCTGCTGATACATCTGGTTGAACAGCGCGTCGTAGCCCTGCTGCACAACCGCGGCGGGAGTCGCCTTCTGCTCCTGCGCGGACGCGACCGAGCCTGCGATCACCGTCGCCGCCACAGCGCATAACCATGTCGCCTTCAATCGCACGCCGCACCCCGAAATGATCTGTCTGGAAACTGATTGCTCGTTGGCCGAGCTAATTGGTCGGGATTTTGCTGGAGGCGTTCGGCCAGCGGTATCTTTTTTTACGCGAAAGGTCCGCAATTGCACGCCGACGTGGCCTTTTTGCCACGCGGAACGTCCCGAAAAAGAACGGAACCGGCAGTTCACGCAAGAACTGAGCTTCGCCGCTCGGGATACTGGCGCTGGAACCGATGGCCGCCCGTCCAACTGCGGCCCCAGAGCAACACAGCAAGAGGGAATCTCCATGGCCGATGCAGCCGCCCGCAGCCCGACCTCGCCGTTCGAAATCCGCCATGCGGTGACGATCGCAGCGCCGCCCGAGGCCGTGTTCGACTACGTCACCAATCCGAAATCCTGGCCGGAATGGCTGCCCTCCTCCCACGCGCTCGAATGCGACGACCGCCCGATGGGATTCGGCGATACCTTCCACGAGCACTGGTCGACCCGCAGCGGCCCGGTCGACCTCGACTGGCTGGTGATCGCCTGCGACCGCCCACTGCTGTGGATCGGCCTCACCCAGACCAGCTTCATGGGGCCGGTGGTGGTGCACTACACGTTCGAAGCCGTGGACGGCGGCACCCGCTTCACCCGAATCCTGCGCAACCCGGCACGGCCAAAACCGCCTACGCCGGAGATGGTCGAGCGGGTGAGCGCGGAAGCGGAGCTGGGGCTGGAGAATATCAAAAGGATTGTGGAGCGGCGGTGAGCTAACCGGAGAAGCGGTGGCCAACAGGGTCGACACGGCCTAATGGCCGCTATGGGCCAGAAGCTGATTTGAGAGATGTGGCAGCTGTTAGGCGCAAAGCGGACCACTTCCATCCGCCTGGAGCCTAGCTCGGCATTGGCCATCCTGGACTGGAGTGAAAGCTTTGTGATTCATTTGGATAGGAGGGGGCGTTTGCAGCCTCTGTGCAAGAAGGTTTTACGATGTTTTACGATCCGTTCTCGCGATGTTCCCCTCACTAATTCAACTCTCGGACGCCCATCATGCGCTAGGCGACGCGTGCCATGTCGCGTGTGATCGCGAATAAGCGTATATGCGCAGAGCCGCCACCCGCGCTTGGCGGTTCGTGTCAATTTCAGCCCTCACGCGGTACTGGGCCGTGAGGCAGTGAGGACGAAGATGTCGGCGACGATGATTCAGCTTGGTGTCGACGACTGCTGCAATGACGCTGGACTTCGTTCGCGCATATCGCAGACCGCCAAGGCCCCCCATACACGTATTTACGTTGTGATGGAGGATGGACTTGAGGTCGCCTTCCTAGCCCTCGATCAGATCCCCTATGTTGACTATCTCGTTCTGTACGAGATTTTCGTGCGGACGGACTGTCGCGGGAAGGGTCTCGGTTCGCGTCTGCTGGGCGAAGTCGAAAGCTTAGCCAAGGCTCTCGGCTACGAAAAGATCACGCTATCGCCGCGGCCATTAGAGCAGGGTCATTCTGAAGAAGAACTTATCGCTTGGTACAAGATTCATGGCTACGCCGAAAGACCGAACTGCCCCACCGAGCTGGAAAAGAGCATCGATCCGTCGGGTATTCGGTCCAGGCCATGATGAGAACTAAGCGTATGCGTTGGCATGATTGATTCGGAATCCGACGAGATCAGCGGCCGAAAGCAGGCCCTCGTATCGGGAAGGTGAGATCTGAGCGCTTCGCTTGCTCGAAATGTCGTTGAAGCCACGAAAAATGGTCAACGTTTCGCTTCAGCTCAATCTTCTTCTTCTCGATGTAATATCTCTCCATGGGGCCGAACGGATCGTCCGCCCGGTGGCGTCCGAGATGATAGAAATCGGCCCAGTCCTCGAGGTTTGACTTCCGCCAAGCGAAACCATTGCCACAAAAGACAAGAATGCCGGGTCCCGGTCGGATGGCCTTGGCGGCGGCCAGACGCTCCTCGAAGTCCATGGTGTATTCGAGGAAACGCGAGCGCGAGGCGAAAGCGTCCCCATAGATCGCGCCGCCCATCTGTCGAGGGTTTACAACGAACTCGACGTTCTTCGGATGATACTGCTTTCGCTTCTCGAATTTGTTGTAGGTGTCCAGTGTGGCTCTGGTCTCTGGCCGCACCGTCTTGACTTCGACATAAAGATTGTCTCTGCCGCGATCGACGACGAAGTCGATCCTGCGCCCATCGGGAAGCAGGTCTGGCTCATATTCAATACGTGCTGTCTGCAAGGCCGGGTCGTCGACCAGCACCTTGGCGACCGCGAGTTCGTTGACGACCTCAATCAAGCGCCGATCGCGCTTGCCATGTGACGCGTGATATTCAGCGACGGCAGCTTCGAACTGATCCCACAGCACTTGGCCGCGGACAACCCGCCTTCCTTGACCGACCAGGAGGTTCCGGTATTCGGCAATTGCCTCCGCGACGAACGTGTCGAGTTCGCTAGTTGCATAGACGACACGGACGAGATGGTTGACCTTTGCGATCATGCCGCGAATGGCCGGTGTATCGGGTTGCTCGGCAAAGCGCCCAATGCGGTTCAGTTGCAGTCCGATCAACGTTGCCCGTTGATCAGAGGGGCGTCGGATGGGACTGCGGATTTGTTCGATGGTGAGAGTAGCGTGCGGCATGGCGAAAGTCTAACGGTTGCGGTCACTTGGTGATCTCTACTAGCGCTTCCTCGGGTGTAAGCGCCTCTCCCTCATCAAGCTCCGGGAATACTTCAGCCGCAACGGCTGGGGCGGGCGGCGTGCTCCGCTTCACGGCGAAAGTGACGGTCCGGCCGCTTTCCAGGACCGAACGGATCATGGTCTCAAGTGACGCCGACTGCGTAATTGTGGTCCCCACCCAGGATCCAGCGACGAGGGTGATAAACTCCGTCCCGCTCAGCTTTCGCCCCACATTGTTGTACGTCAGCAAGTTGCCACCTCGTGCACCCTTCAGGCGGCCGCTTTGAGCCAGGCTCTTCCACAGTCCAAGCGGCAGGTACATTCCCGGAAACAAGCCTCTGTCGTCGGGATTGAACACGATCCGCGAGCAGAATTTTAGGAAGAACGGGTTGCTACTAAGGCGGAATGCGTCCGGATCGGTGTCGGGCTCGATCTTATCGAGTTCCTCCAACAGCTTGTCCATGCGCGCAATCTCGCCGGAAAACTGGTCCTCGTCGGTCCATCTGAATTCATGCTCGTTGTCGACCTTCTCCAGCGCCTTGTACTGGACCAGGATGAACGAGCGATACGTTTCGTTGAAATAGATGAGGTCGGCGCCAGTCTGCTGTTCGAGCGGAAGACGGTTGGCCATGACCACTGTGACGCGGACGGCGGAATCTGTTTCGGACTGGAATGTTCGGACCGCGATATGAGGCGCTTCGCTGATCGCGTTGAATCCGGGCAGGCTCGCGAGATCTGCATGAAGCATCACGTCTTCCCTGACCCTCGCGGCCCCAAGGCCATCCAGAAACGAGGCGCGCTCAACTGTCCCCGGCGTCCATTCGAGGATGCCCTGCGTTCCTACCCCGGCAATTTCCAGCGCCGCCCCCAGCGTCTCCTTTTGCAGCGCGAGATTCTTCTTCTCGCGGTCCCCAAGGGCCGCCATCAACTCGCGGCGGCTTGCCGACATCCTGCTGAGCTTCTCCTGAAGTACCGGATCCATCTCGCTCAGCACATCGACGACAGCGCTCATCGTCTTGGGCGGCAGCAAACCGCTGATCGAAAGGGCCTTTCGCAGACCGGGCTTGAACTTTGCTGGGACGCGTCCGATGACCTCCTCGAACGGGATCGGACGCGTCAGCGCTTCAAGGGAGATCATGTTGAGCCGAACGAGCCCGGTGCCGGCCGAGGCCCCCTTGCGTGCCTCCCCGACGTGGGTGAGGTGGCCATCTTCAAACGCGGCAAGGACTACTAGCGGGGCACGTCGGCTGTGACCAAAAGCCGGAACGGGTTCGGACGCCCTAGGCCCGCCAAACCATCCCGGTTCGGCGTTCAGAAGCGTTTCGCGCCTCTCGGGGCGCACATTCAAGACATAGACCGACGCTGTAGCCACGCTGTCTTTCATCCCCTTGCTCAGCCGAAATGTTGCACGGTGCACAAAATGAAAATGCCTGCGAGCATGGGCAGTCCACTAGAATAGCGCCGTTGGCGCGCCTACATATACGCCCCGATACAGGAGGTTGGAATGGATTCGACGGTCGGTATCGCCGCCACGAAGATGCTCGATACGTTCAAGTCGATACCCACGTGGTTGTTTTTTGGACTTTCTATTTCCCTCTTAGTGAGCTGGCTGTGGCCGCAGTTTCTAACCGCGTTGCCCGAATCGCTGCGCTCGAACATCCCGGTCGCGCTGCTCTTCGTGACAACGTTGACTATCTGCAAACTCTTCAGTTTGTTGTTGGCAAATGTTGCCGACCGCCGGCAGCGGTCGCGCGCACTCGACCTTGAACGTCTGATCTATCTCTATCGTCCGCTCAATGCGCTGTTTCTGACCCGCCACATCACGGTCTACACCGGGGAGGCGTCGCCATACCTGCGGCAACGGCTTGAAAACGCCTGGGACGAGCTCGGGTCGCATGGGCGGCGCTCGCGACGCCTCAAGCGCGCCTGGCACGCGCTTTTCGACAAGCAGCGTTCATTAAGCTTCGAGGTTGAATATGGTGGGGGCTTTCCGTTGGCCAAGATCATCGACCTGGTGCGCACTGACGTCCGCTATGCCGGGCCTGAACTTCAAGGCCTCATCAATCGTGCAGATCGTTCGCAATATGAGGAGTACGACCGCGCGCTGATGACCAACGCCGAATATGCCCTGTTCGAGCACATCGATCGCGAGCATCGCCGTCTGTCGGCTCGGGTGGGATAGAGCACGAGCAGGCCCTGCAGTCGTAAGAGCCACGATCCGCGTCTCCCTGAGGGGCTGGACTGTCGGCTTCGCCGAAGCCCCGCTTGCCGCGGGGCTTCACTCTTCGGGCCTCCTCCCTAGCGCGGCCTCGCTAAGACTCCGGTGACTACCAGGCCGCTTGGATATGTTGAAGGGAGACGGAGAGTGGCGGCGGCTGTTGGCACATCGGCGGACATCCTGCGGATGCACTAGATCTGCTAAGGGTCATTACCTGACATCGACTTAAGTACACTCTCCGGACCTGAAAGTCGCGCTTCGCTGCTCGTATCGGCCTCTGATCGGCCGCGGGCTTCGCCAATAGCCGATGCATGTGCGTGCAGCTCGTCCGCGTCGTTTTCTTCGATCGCTAAGGTCCGCCAAATCCGCAGGACCGGATTGACGCCCCCGCCGACATAGATTATATTCCTATTTGTCTCGTTCGCGAGGGGCGCTTCTCGAGGGCGCTTGCGAGGCGGAGCGGGATACGGCGTCCTGCGTGACGTGCCTCGCAAGCACGCGCCCGGGAGGTTGAGGGTCACCGTCCGCCGCTACTACGAGCGGCCGCCGCTTCAGAGGCTGGACGGGTCGAGTAGAGGCCGGGGAAAGCCCGCAAGCTCGCTCGGTCCCGGAAGAGCGGTCCTTCAGCCAAAAACCGCCGGGGTGGCGCGCCGCAAGGCGACGCGCGGTTCGCGATCTTCGCCCCTCGCGCGGGCGAAGGCCGGATCGCGACACTACCCAACGCCGCGTCTTGCGGCGCGCCACCGCCCCTCACTTTGGGGCGGCTCTTCGGGCAAAGCTCGGGCGCATTGCGCCGCGAGGGTGCGAAGGCGTGGCTGTTTGAAGGTGCTGGTTATTTGGAGCTCAGCGGCCCGGAGGTCGCGGCCCGCGAGGGCGACGGGGCAAATGCGGATCGAGGCGACGTCCCTAAGCACGACGTCATCGCCCGACTTGATCGGGCGACCCAGTATTGCAGAGCGCTCGTGTGCGCCGGAGTCATCAATTATCGCTCTGGGATACTGGGTCCCCCGCATGCGCGGGGGATGACGGCCGAGTGAGGTGACAACGCGACTAACCAAGTCAGCTATCGGCAATGACGCATTGTGATGGCGCGTAGTACGCAGCCTCACGCCACCTTCTTCACGTCCTTGATCTCCGAGAACACAATGCCTTCGGCGCGGTCTCTCGTGTAGCCGAGATAGAATTCGTTCTTGGCGAGGTACACCGGATCGCCGTCGACGTCGTCGGCGATCGACGAGCCGTTGTTGGCGATGAAGGTGTCGAGCTTCTTGCGGTCGTCGGACGAGATCCAGCGCGCGAGCTGGAATTCGGAGACTTCGAAATCGACCGGCAGCTGATACTCCGCTTCGAGCCGCGCCTTCAGCACGTCGAGCTGCAGCGGGCCGACGACGCCGACCAACGCCGGCGCGCCGTCGCGCGGGCGGAACACCTGCACGACGCCCTCCTCCGACATCTGCTGCAGCGCTTCTTTCAGCTTCTTGGCCTTCATCGCGTCGCCGAGCCGGACGCGGCGGACGATTTCCGGCGCAAAGCTCGGCACGCCGACGAAGGTCACGTCCTCGCCCTCGGTCAGCGTATCGCCGATCCGCAGCGTGCCGTGGTTGGGAATGCCGACGACGTCGCCGGCGAACGCTTCGTCCGCCACCGAGCGGTCCTGCGCGAAGAAGAACTGCGGGCTGGACAGCGGCATCGCCTTGCCGGTGCGCACCAGCTTGGCCTTCATGCCGCGGGTCAGCTTGCCCGAGCACAGCCGCGCGAACGCAATCCGGTCGCGGTGGTTCGGATCCATATTGGCTTGGATTTTGAACACGAAGGCGCTCATCTTCGGCTCATCGGCGGCGATCTTGCGCAAATTGCTTTCCTGCGCGCGCGGCGGCGGCGCGTAGCGGCCGAGCCCCTGCAGCAAATCGCCGACGCCGAAATTGCGCAGCGCCGAGCCGAAATACACCGGCGTCAGGTGGCCTTCGCGAAACGCCTCGAGGTCGAACGGCTTGCACGCCTCGGTGGCGAGCTCGAGCTCCTCCTTGACCGCGGCGACGTCGAGATTGGCGTGACGCTTGCCGAGCTCCTCGATGGTGATCTGCTCGGCCGCACCGGTTTTGGCGCCGCCGCCTTCGAGCAGACGCACGCCGCCGTTCAGCACGTCGTAGGTGCCGAGGAAGTCGCGGCCGCGTCCGACCGGCCAGGTCATCGGCGTGGTGTCGAGCGCCAGCGTCTTCTCGATCTCATCGAGCAGATCGAAGGTGTCGCGGCTCTCACGGTCCATCTTGTTGATGAAGGTGATGATCGGAATGTCGCGCAGCCGGCAGACCTCGAACAGCTTGCGGGTGCGCGCCTCGATGCCCTTGGCGGCGTCGATCACCATCACGGCGGAGTCGACGGCGGTCAGCGTCCGGTAGGTGTCTTCCGAGAAGTCCTCGTGGCCCGGGGTGTCGAGCAGGTTGAACACCAGGCCGTCGAACTCGAAGGTCATCACCGAGGTGACCACCGAGATGCCGCGGTCGCGCTCGATCTTCATCCAGTCCGACCGGGTGTTGCGGCGCTCGCCCTTGGCCTTGACCTGACCGGCCAAATTAATGGCGCCGCCAAACAGCAGCAGCTTTTCGGTCAGCGTGGTCTTGCCGGCGTCAGGATGCGAAATGATCGCAAAAGTGCGCCGCCGCGCCACTTCATGGGCGAGCGAAAACGGGGTCGAGGACGGCGCTTCGGCCGGAACAGCGGTGTCGGACATTCATCAGCCTGTGGCAGGGAAAGCCGGCGCGATCAAGGGCTTCCGGCGGGTCGCAGCGCCTGCAGTTGCGCGGCGGAACGGCGTCCCTCATATAAGGGATCGAGGACGACCTCAAAATCACCTTTTCGGCCGGGACGACCCGGCCTCCTCAAGACCGCGCATTGCGCCGGCGCGCTATCCCGTTGGATGGCCTCATCAATATTGCCGGGACGTGTGCAAGGAGGCCGCTATGGCTTGGTTCTATCTGTTCGTCGCCGGTCTGATGGAGATCGGCTGGGCGCTCGGCCTGAAATACACCGAAGGCTTTACCCGCTTGGTTCCGACGGCGCTGACCGTGTCGGCGATGGTCGCCAGCGTCGCACTGCTCGGGCTCGCGCTGAAGACGCTGCCGATCGGCACCGCCTATGCGGTGTGGAGCGGCATCGGCGCGGTCGGCACCGCGGCGCTCGGCATCGCGCTGTTCGGCGATCCGGCCACGGTCGGCCGCCTCGCCTGCATCGGTCTGATCGTCGCCGGCATCGTCGGGCTCAAGCTGGTGGCCTAAAGGCGAAGCTTCTGCGTTATTGCGAGCGAAGCGAAGCAATCCAGCGCCTCGCGCGGCGCGATGGATTGCTTCGTCGCTGCGCGCCTCGCAATGACATTGTGTTTAGAACGCCGGCACCAGCCGCGTGGCCCAATACGCCAGCGCCGCGACGATGGCCGAGGCCGGGATCGTGATCACCCAGGCATAGACGATCGAGCTCGCCACGTTCCAGCGCACCGCCGACATCCGGCGCGCGGCGCCGACGCCGACGATCGCACCGGTGATGGTGTGGGTGGTCGACACCGGAACGCCGAGGAAGGTCGCCATGAACAGCGTCGCGGCGCCGCCGGTTTCGGCGCAGAAGCCCTGCATCGGCGTCAGCTTGGTGATGCGCAGTCCCATGGTGCGGACGATCCGCCAGCCGCCCATCAGGGTGCCGAGCGCCATCGCCGCCTGGCACGACAGCACCACCCAGAACGGCACCGAGAACTCGCCGCCGAGATAGCCCTGCGAATACAAAAGCACCGCAATGATGCCCATGGTCTTCTGGGCATCGTTGCCGCCGTGGCCGAGCGAATACAGCGATGCGGAGGCGAACTGCAGGATGCGGAAGGCGCGGTCCACCGCGAACGGCGTCGACCGCACCGACGCCCACGACACGATTGCCACCAGCACCAGCGCCAGCAGAAAACCGACCAGCGGCGACAACACGATCGCCAGCAGCGCCTTGGTCAGGCCGCCCCACACCGCAGCCGACAGTCCGGCCTTGGCGAGGCCGGCGCCGAGCAGGCCGCCGATCAACGCATGCGACGAGCTCGACGGGATGCCGAGCCCCCAGGTCACCAGGTTCCAGACGATCGCGCCTGTCAACGCGGCGAAGATCACCGAGGCGTCGATCACGCTGGGCTCGATGATGCCAGTGCCAATGGTGTTGGCGACGTGCAGGCCGAACACCATGAAGGCGATGAAATTGAACGAGGCCGCCCAGAACACCGCGTAATGCGGCCGCAGGACGCGGGTAGAGACGATGGTGGCGATCGAATTGGCGGCGTCGTGCAGGCCGTTCAAAAAGTCGAACAGCAGCGCGACGGCGATCAACCCGACCAGGATGGGCAGCCCGAGCGAAGCGTCCACGGCCGGCCCCTGCCCTAGACCTGCTCGATGACGATGGAATTGATCTCGTTGGCGACGTCGTCGAAACGGTCGGCGACCTTCTCGAGGTGGTCGTAGATCTCGGCGCCGACGATGTAATCCATGGTGTTGGCGTTACGGTGCTTGAGGAACAGTTCCTTCAGCCCGATATCGTGGAGATCGTCGACCCGGCCTTCCAGCTTGGTGATCTCCTCGGTCATCGCCGTCAGCATCTGCAGGTTCGGCCCGATCGACTGCATCAGCGGCACCGCGCGGCCGACCAGATTGGCGCTTTCGACCAGTAGCGACCCGATCTCGCGCATCGGCGGCTCGAACTCGCGGACCTCGAACAGGATCACCGCCTTGGCGGTCTGCTGCATCTGGTCGATGGCGTCATCCATCGACGTGATCAGGTTCTTGATGTCGACCCGGTCGAACGGGGTGATGAAGGTCCGGCGCACCGCGGTCAGCACCTCGCGGGTGATGTTGTCGGCCTCGGATTCGAAATGGCTGACGCGCTGGCAGTGCACCAGCGTCTCGTCGCCGCCGCGCAGCATGTCCTGCAGCGCCTGGGCTCCCTGCACGACCGTATGCGTGTGCTGGGCGAACAGGTCGAAGAACCTCTCTTCCTTGGGCAGAAAGGCTCGAAAGTATCGTAGCATCGGGAGCTATCCGGTTGACGTAACGCGGGTTCGTAGGTCGGCCATGGGAGACCGGAGACGCCCGACCGCGTCACACCGGCGTCATAAAACACTTCAGAGGCTCACAGGCAACCGTCCATTCCGGACCGACGGGACGCGTGAGCCGCGGACCGGTCCCGTCCGCCATCGGACGACACGAGATCGGGGCATTTCGGTGATCGCTGGGTCCCCTCGTCCACAGATTTTGCCCGGCCGCCGGGTTGCCGGCAGATGCCGCCGTCACGGCCTGGGCGCCTCCTGCTCGCGAATCACTTCAACGCGCTGATGTGAAATCGAGGGCCGTGAGGCCGCGTAGCAGTGGTAATCGAGGAATGGACGAGCGTGGCCGAACGGACCATCACGACAAAATATTGAGGATGGCGAAAGCGGCCTCACCGCCTCTTCAACTCAGAAAGTTTGCAATCGATCACGGCACCTTAGCAGAAATTGCTGAGACCAAATCGGAGCTTGTTGAATCGCCTACTAAACGTGGCCTCGTATTGAATTTGTTTACGCTCTGTTAGACTCGGCCGACCTGTCACAACCAAACCGCGGCGCATGTCACCGCAGAACTGGGCGGCCATGATTCAACGCGTTCTTGGCATCATCGCTGGCGTCGATCGCAAGACTCTTCAGAGCTGCCCGGCCTCCGACAAATTATGGGCCACGCATCTCGGCGCATCGCTCTGTCTGTCGTTCGTGGTCGTGCTCGGCGTGTCGTTCCACGCCACCGGCTACATGATCGACAATATATGGACTCGGCTGCTGGTCTCGACGGTGATCGCACTGACCGTGCTGATGTTCGACCGCGCGCTGTGCCAATCCGACTGGTTCTATCAGGGCACGCTGTGGAATACCTCTGCGATCCAGTCGCGCGCCGAGGCCAAGCAGACCGCGTGGCGGTTCGTCCGCGTCGGCATCCGGCTGACGCTGTCGTTCGGGCTCGCCTGGGTGATCGCGATGTTCCTGGAACTCGCGATCTTCTCCTCGACCATCAACGAGAAGATCGAAGCCGACCGCGTCGCCGCCAACCAGCCGGTCTACGACAAGATCGCAGCTTTCGAAGCCGGGCTGAACGCCGAAGCCAAGCGCCGGCTCGCCGACATCGAACAGCTCGAGGCGCTGCACCGCGACGCCCTCACCGAGCAGCCGAAGCCGGAGCCGACCACCCAGGCCCGCACCGAGGACATCGAGCAGCAGATCCGCGCGCTGGCGACCCGCGAGGCCGGCATCCGCGCCGACATCGCCGAGATCGACAAGACGATCCAGCGCTACATCGCCGACATGAACGCCGAAGAGTTCGGCCTGAAAGCCACGCCGAACAATTCCGGCCGCCCCGGCGCCGGCCCCCGCTACGAATTCGCCAGGAAGCAGCGCCAGGCTTTCCAGGCGCAGCGCGCCGAGCGTGAAGCTGAGATCGCCCAGCTCCACGTCCGCCGCGACGACCTCCGCGCCGCTCAGGCCAAGATTACCGCGGACGCGCTCGGCGCCCGCGAGCAGGAGCGCGGGGCGATCAAGGCGCGCGCCGATGCGCTGCAGCAGCGGATCGATGCGGCCCGCGCCGACCTGAAGCAGTTCGAAATCGACAAGGCCGCAAGCGTCGCCGACTTCCGCAAGAAGGTGATGGCAGACTCCTACTACCAGGAGAAGAAAGACAAATTCGATCCGCTGACTCGGATCGCGGCGTATCAGGAACTGAAGAACGACCCGCGTGACGGCGCCACCATGACGCTGTTCTCGTGGATGACCCGCTGCTTCATCATTTTCCTGGAAATCGTTCCGGTGGTTGCGAAAATCTTCTTCTCGCCGCCGAGCGTTTACGCCGCGAAGATTCAGGCTCAGGTCGAACGCGCGCGGCAGCGGATCGAGAACAACGAAGACCTCGAAGACGAAGCGCCGAAGCCCGCTCCCGCAGCCGCGGTGGCCGCGGTCGTCCAGCCAGCGGCGCCCGCTCCCGTCGCATCCGTGCAGCCACCAGCACAACCACCGAAACCACAACCGGTGACCCAAGAGCCAGTGCGCGCCGAAGAACCGCGCACTGCACCGCAGCGCCCTGCGGAGCGCCCGCGCAGCTTCGAGCATGCGTCCTATGATGACGAAGCCGAGTACGAGGAGATGCGCCGCCGCGACGATCACCGCGCCTACGAATGGCGGCGCTACGGCGGTCGCGACAGCGATGGCGGCTATGACGAGTACGATCCGCGCGAGGTCGAACGCCGCGAGTTCGCTCGCCGCCACGACTACGACCGCTATGACGACCGGCCGCGCCGCGCCACCGCTCGGCGTGCCCAGCCGCAATTCGTCGCACGCGACTATGCGGTCCGCGACTATGGCGGCCGCGACTTCGCAGAACCGGACTACGAAGCCAGCGACCTCGACGTTCGCAATCTGATCATGCCGCGGCGCGGCTCGGCGCGGCGCGAGGCCTACGCGGTCGAGCCGGCCGCGCGGGTTCGCGTCTCCGTCGATGACCGCGCGATGGCCCGGAGCGCTGCCCTGGAGCCGGCCGCCGAACGCAGCCTGCGCTGGCCGGACGGCATCCCGGTCGACGACCTCAACACCCGCGAACTGGTTCGCCAGGTGCTGGCCGATGCCGGCTCCGCCGCCCGCGCCGAACCAATGCGCAGCGAAGCGGCGCCAGCCGAGACGCCGCGCGTCGAAGCCCTGCGCCCGGTCGAGGCGTCCCCCCCCGAGCCCGTTCCCAGCGAGCCGGCCGCCGTCGAGCCCGCGACGCCCGTTCCTACCGCGGCTGAGCCTGCTTCCGCAGAGCCTGTCGACGTCGCGGTGGCCGAACCGGCGGCCTCGATCCCGGCCGCAGAGCCGGCCACGACGGTTGCCGAAGCGCCGACCGTACCGCCGCAGGCGCTGGAGCCGGATGTCATGCCGAACGTGCTGGCGCGCGCGCGACCCGCTCCAATGGAGCAGCCGACGCCTTCGCCCCAGGCGGCCATCCTGAGCGACGCCGGGACGGCAAGCACTGACCACGCCGAGGCGATCGGACCGCTGCCGAAATACAATGCCGACGTCGAGAAGCTGATGACCGAGGCGGTCGAGCAGTCCCGCCCGCGCAAGAAGGCGTCGCATCCCAAGCGAGAGCACCACGCCGAGGGCGACGCCGAACTGCCGCTGGAGCACACCGCCCGGCCGGAGACGCCCCCGCAGGCGTAGCGCCAGCGGGCTCAGAACCAACCAAACGCAAAACCGCCGCGCGGCTCAGCCGCGCGGCGGTTTTTGTTTTCTGACAGCGCTCTTCCGAGGCCCGCGAGCAGAAGACCAGCGCCCTTTGCGGCGCTTGCTTTTCCCTCTGCCCTCGCCTCGCCGTTACAGCGAGCGTTTGAACAGGTGCCCGATCTCGCCGACGACGCCGCGGCGGAAGGTCAGCACGCAGGCGACGAAGATCACGCCCTGGATCACCGTGACCCATTGGCCGAAGCCGGCAAGGTATTGCTGCATGGCGATGATCACGAAGGCGCCGACCACCGGGCCGAACACCGTCCCGAGGCCGCCGACCAGCGTCATCAGCACGATTTCGCCGGACATCGACCAGTGCACGTCGGTCAGCGAGGCGTTCTGCGCCACGAACACTTTCAGCGCGCCGGCAAAGCCCGCGAGCGTGCCCGACAGGATGAACGCCAGCAGCTTGTACTGGTCGGTCTTGTAGCCGAGCGAGATCGCCCGCGGCTCGTTCTCGCGGATCGCCTTCAGCACTTCGCCGAACGGCGAGTTGATCGCGCGGTAGATGATCAGGAAGCCGAGCAGGAAGCCCGCCAGCACCACGAAATACAGCGTGGTGGCGTTCGACAGGTCGATGAAGCCGAACAGCTTGCCCTGCGGAATGCCCTGGATGCCGTCTTCGCCATGGGTGAACGGCGCCTGCAGATAGATGAAGTACAACAGCTGCGACAGCGCCAGTGTGATCATCGCAAAATAGATGCCCTGGCGGCGGATCGCGATCAGCCCGGTCACCACAGCCAGCGCGAACGCTGCCCCGGTGCCGGCGATGATCGCCAGTTCTGGCGGCAGTCCCCACACCTTCAGCGCATGGCCGCTGACGTAGCCGGCGGTGCCGAGAAACATCGCGTGGCCGAACGACAGCAGGCCGCCATAGCCGATCAGCAGATTGAAGGCGCAGGCGAGCAGCGCGAAGCACAGCCCCTGCATCACGAAGAACGGATAGACGCCGGTGAACGGCACCACGACCAGCAGCGCGGTCATGACGCCGAACGCGATCATCTCGTCGCGCACTGGGCGGCGGGTCGTGGTCGGGACGGAATTCTGCGTAATCGTGGTCATGTCAGGTTGCCCGTCCAGTCAGGCCCGAGGGTTTCACCAGCAGCACCAGCACCATCAGCACGAACACCACGGTGTTGGAGGCCTCGGGGTAGAAGTATTTGGTCAAGCCCTCGATCACGCCGAGGGTAAAGCCGGTGATGATCGAGCCCATGATCGAGCCCATGCCGCCGATCACCACCACCGCGAACACCACGATGATCAGATCGGCGCCCATCAGCGGCCGGACCTGGTTGATCGGCGCCGACAGCACGCCGGCGAGCGCCGCCAGCCCGACGCCGAGGCCGTAGGTCAGCGTGATCATCCGCGGCACGTTGATGCCGAACGCCCGCACCAGGGTCGGGTTCTCGGTGGCGGCGCGCAAATAGGCGCCGAGCCGTGTGCGCTCGATCAGGAACCAGGTGAGCAGGCACACCACCAGCGAGAACACCACCACCCAGCCGCGATACACCGGCAGGTACATGAAGCCGAGATTGATCGCGCCGCGCAGCTGTTCGGGGATCGCGTAAGGCAGGCCGGACGATCCGAAATAGTTCTGGAACACGCCCTGGATGATCAGCGCGACGCCGAAGGTCAGCAGCAGGCCGTAGAGGTGATCGAGCCCCGACAGCCATTGCAGCAGCGTGCGCTCCATCACCATGCCGAACAGGCCGACGATGATCGGCGACAGAATCAGCGCCCACCAATAGTTCAGGCCGAGCAGGTTGAGCAGGAAATACGCGCAGAACGCGCCCATCATGTACAACGCGCCGTGCGCGAAGTTGATGATGTTGAGCATGCCGAAGATCACGGCGAGGCCGAGGCTGAGCAGCGCATAGAACGAGCCGTTGATCAGGCCGACCAGAAGCTGCGCCAACAGAGCGGGGACGTTGATATCCATCTTGCTCTCAGTCTTTCGTGGAGGTCACCGGTCCCGCCGTCAGACGCCGAGATAGGTGTGAAGCTTGTCCATGTTGGCTTCGAGCTCGGAATTGGCGAAGCCGTCGATGATCTTGCCGTGCTCGACCACGTAGTAGCGATCGGCCACCGTGGCGGCGAAGCGGAAGTTCTGCTCAACCAAAAGAATGGTGAAGCCCTGCTTCTTGAGCCGCGCGATGGTGTGGCCGATCTGCTGGATGATCACCGGCGCCAGACCTTCGGTCGGCTCGTCCAGCATCAGGAACCGCGCCCCGGTGCGCAGGATGCGGGCGATCGCCAGCATCTGCTGTTCGCCGCCCGAGAGCTTGGTGCCCTGGCTCTTCAGCCGCTCGCGCAGGTTCGGGAACAGTTCGAAGATCTGATCGAGCGACAACCCGCCGGGGCGAACCTGCGGCGGCAGCATCAGGTTTTCGCGGACGTCGAGGCTGGCGAAGATGCCGCGCTCCTCGGGACAGAACGCGATGCCGCGGCGGGCGATCTTGTCCGACGACGCCCGGCTGATGTCGGTGCCGTCGAACGTGACGGTGCCGCTGCGCTTGCCGACGATCCCCATCACCGCCTTCAGCGTGGTGGTCTTGCCGGCGCCGTTGCGGCCGAGCAGCGTCACCACCTCGCCTTCGCGGACGTCGAAATTCATGCCGTGCAGAATGTGGGACTCGCCGTACCACGCCTGCAGATCGCGCACGCTCAGCATCGCTGCGCCGGCAGCCGACGATGCGGGCCGTTCCATTGTGGTCGCCTCAACCATGACCCGCTCCGAGATAGGCTTCCTTGACCCGCTGATCCTGGGTCAGGTCGGTGTAGTTGCCTTCCGCCAGCACCTGGCCGCGGGTCAGCACGGTGATGACGTCCGACAGGTTGGCGACCACGCTCAAATTGTGCTCGACCATCAGGATCGTGTACTTGGCCGAGATCCGCTTGATCAGCGCCGCGATCTTGTCGATGTCCTCGTGCCCCATGCCGGCCATCGGCTCGTCGAGCAGCATCATCTCGGGATCGAGCGCCAGCGTGGTGGCGATCTCCAGCGCGCGCTTGCGGCCGTAAGCCATCTCGACCGCAGGCGTGTCGGCGAACTCGCTCAGCCCGACGTCATCGAGCAGTTCCCGCGCCCGGTGGTTGTACTTGTCGAGCACGCTCTTGGAGCGCCAGAAATCGAACGACGACCCGTGCTGCCGCTGCAGCGCGACCCGGACGTTCTCGAGCGCGGTCAGATGCGGGAACACCGCCGAGATCTGGAAGGAACGCACCAGCCCGAGCCGCGCCACGTCGGCCGGCGCCATCGCGGTGATGTCCTGCCCGTTGTACAGGATCTGCCCGGCGGACGGCCGCAGGAACTTGGTGAGCAGATTGAAGCACGTGGTCTTGCCGGCCCCGTTCGGACCGATCAGTGCATGAATGTGACCACGGCGGACCCGCAGGTTGACGTCCCGCACGGCAAAGAAGCCGGCGAATTCCTTCGTCAATCCGTTGGTTTCGAGGATGATATCATCGGCCAAGCAACTTCCCCCCATCGAACGCATGCGGTGCCGGCGCAGACGTCCGATGTCTTCTTTTTTGGAGCCGGTGCTCGGAGCGCCGTTGGCGCCCGGCCCGTCTTTCTGGCCCGACTATGCCGCTATTCGCGAGCCTTGTGCAAGATGCAAAGCTGGGCAGCGTTTGCGGCCGGTCGGTTTTGGGGAAACTCCTCCGCGCGGCGGAGCGGTGATCAGTATTAGCCAAACGCCTCGGCATAGGCTTCCGGGCGGAAGCCGACCAGCAGCTTGTGGCCGTGCTCCAGCACCGGACGCTTGATCATGGATGGCTGTGCCAGCATCAGCGCGATCGCCTTAGCTTCGGTCACCCCCTCTTTGTCGGCCTCGGGCAGCTTGCGGAAGGTGGTGCCGGCGCGGTTGAGCAGCGTCTTCCAGCCGGCCTGCTTCGCCCAGCGCTCGAGATGCTCCCGGTCGATGCCCGCGGTCTTGTAGTCGTGGAACGTGTAGCTGACGCCGTGGCCATCGAGCCAGGTCCGCGCCTTCTTCATCATGTCGCAATTCTTGATGCCATAGAGGGTGGTGGGCACGCGCAGGCTCCGCAAGATTGAAAGCAATCGACTCGCATTCAGGCCGCCCACCCCTCAGCCGTCAAGCGCGATGGCCGCGCTGTGCATGAACCCGCGAAAGAAGCTGGGAAGAAAGTCTGAGGCTGCGGAACGGCGCCTGTCACATCGGTTTCATCCAGCGATCCTAGAGCGGGTGGAATGCGGTTCTCCACGCCGCCCAAACCCGTGAGATGCCTGCGATGTCGACCGAAATCCTCCGCCTCAAGCACAAGCTCGACACGCTGATCACGGAGATCGACGAGGGCAGCCGCGAGCGGCTGGCCGGCTGGGTGGATCAGATCCACCGTCCCGGCTTCGGCCCCAGCGCCGCCAACCTCGCCCACTATCTGGCGCTACGTCACCACGATCTGCGCCCGCTGCAGCACGCCCTGATGGCGCTGGGGCTGTCGTCGCTCGGCCGGCTCGAAAGTCGGGTGATGCCGACGCTGCTCGCGGTGCGCGCCACCCTGGCGGCGCTGGCGGGCGAGCCGGAAATGCTGCGGCCGTCGTCGAAGCAGTTCTTCGCCGGCGATCACGATCTCGCTAGCCGCAGCGCCGAGCTGTTCGGACCGCTGTCGGGCGCCCGCCACTCCGCCCTGCTGGTCACCTGCCCGTCCGAAGCCGCCGACGATCCGACCTTCATGCTGCGGCTCGCCGAGCGCGGCGTCGAGGCGGTGCGGATCAACTGCGCCCACGACGATGCAGCCGCCTGGCAGCGGATGATCAATCACCTCCACGTCGCCGAGGAGGCCACCGGGCGACGGATGAAGGTGCTGATGGATATTGCCGGGCCGAAGATCCGCACCGGCGCCGCGCGCACGCCCGACGGCCGCGACCGCATCGTCACCGGCGACCTGGTGGCGATCGTGGCGCAGGGCGAATTCGAGCGGATCGATCTCGACGACGAGCATTTCGCAGTGGAATGCACCCTGCCCGATCCGCTGACCCGCGCCGCCGTCGGCGCCCGGGTGTTCGTCGATGACGGCAAGCTGTGCGTCCGCATCGAGCGGAAGACCGCCTGGGGTTTGCTCGGCCGCGTCACCGCCACGGCCGACACCGGCTTCCGGCTGAAGCCGGAGAAAGGCCTGAACTTCCCGGATACGCCGCTCGACATCCCGGCGCTCACCGCCAAGGACCGCGCCGACCTTGATTTCGTCGCCGCCCATGCCGACGGTGTCGAGTTCTCGTTCGTGCAGTCGGTCGGCGACGTGAAGATGCTGCAGGCCGCGCTCGCCGAACGCCGGCCCGACGACTGGCACAAGCTGTCGCTGGTGTTGAAGATCGAGACGCCGGATGCGGTCGCACACCTGCCGGACATCCTGGTGCAGGCCGCCGGCCGCCAGCCGACCGCGGTGATGATCGCGCGCGGCGATCTGGCGGTCGAGATCGGCTTTGCCCGGCTCGCCGAAATGCAGGAAGAGATCCTGTGGATCGGCGAAGCCGCCCATGTCCCGGTGATCTGGGCCACCCAGGTGCTCGAACATCTGGTGAAGAAAGGCACGCCCTCGCGCGGCGAAATGACGGACGCCGCGATGGCGGCGCGCGCCGAATGCGTGATGCTGAACAAGGGCCCCTATCTGTTCAAGGCGATCACCGAGCTCGATACACTGCTCGGCCGGATGGCCGACCATCAGCACAAGAAGACGCCGCAGCTCCGGCGGCTGCGTAGTTGGGGGTAAGCGCAATTACTTTCGGTATCAACCTAAGGTTGACTCCATAACACCTTCGTTCACTCTATGTTCCCATACGGTGCAAAACCGCTGTGCCGGCCAGAGTGAGCGGAGGAAATCATGAGGCAGCAGACGGCTCGATTTGCAGCCGCGATCACCCTGCTGATGACCTTGGGCACGACGGCCGCGCCCGGGCGCGCCGAAGAGGCTGCGGTCGATCGGATCGACGCCGCGCTGCAGAACATCACCAGCATCGTCCGGGCCAAAAAGGTCGGCTACGCGACGATCTGGGACGGCAACAAATACATCCAGTGCCGCCGACTGCCGAGCCGCGAGATGCGCTGCGAAGCTGCCGGCCCGACGCTGCAACCAACGTTGAAGCACGTCCTGACGATCGAACGGCAAAATCGGCTTGCGACGCTCGGCTGGACCATCGATCCGGCTTTCGGCAACTACGCGAAAGTATTTCCGGCCGACACGCCGACCGGCCAGATCTCTGCAGACATCTTACGCACGTTGACAGATGCCTACGACATCAACCTTCAAGACCTCGAACCGAAAACCGACTGGGTGGTCGACATCCCCTGCCCGCCGCGGAACGGGCCGTCCCAGACTCTCGCCGGCATGGTCAGCGGCGCACCGTCGATGCGTTCGACGGCGCTACTCACTTGCTCTTATGCGGCGAAGCCGCAGCCGCAGACCGCCGAAACTGCGGAAGCGTTGATCAAGCTTTACGGCCCCTCGGTCACAGCAGAGATTCAGCGACTGCGGGTGAACGCGGCACATCGGGTCTATGCGGTGTTCGACAGCGGCATCGGCTACATCCAGTGCATGCCGGAAACGCCACCGGTGGCGCTGTATTGCGAGGCCGCGTCGGCCGAAAGCTGGGCGGCGTTGAGCGCCGTCCTGAGTCCGGATCGCATCGCCCGCCTGACGGCCGCCGGCTACAAGGAGCCCGGCCGCGCGCCGAACTACAGCAAGAGCTATCCGCTGACGCTGACGGATGGCGCGATCGCCGCCGAAATCCTCACATTGCTGCACGACGTCTACAACTACACCGGCGCGCCCAAACTCGACGTCAAGACCGAATAGAACCGCACACATGGCATTGCAGACGCTGTCGCCGCTGCGTGCATCGCAGCAACCGACTGATCACAACTTCACTAGCTGGCTCGCTTCGTTCTCCCCTCGGATCGGCGCGATGGTATCATCGCGAAAAAACGACGTCGCATCGCGACGCAACAATGCTGTCAAAACAACAGCCCATGGGAGGACCAGCATGCTCGACACCGCACCGAACGGCAAAGTCACCACGCTCCTCGGACAACTCGACGACGCGCTGAGCGCCGGCGACATCGACCGCGCGGTCGATCTGTTTCAAACCGACTGCTACTGGCGCGACCTGATCGCCTTCACCTGGAACATCAAGACCATGGAGGGTAAGGATCAAGTCCGCGACATGCTGACCGCGCGGCTCGCCGATACCAAACCGTCGCATTGGCGGATCGCCGACGGCGAGGACGCCGCCGAGACCGACGGCATCGTCGAGTGCTTCATCCAGTTCGACACCGCGCTCGCCCGCGGCGTCGGCCATCTCCGCATCAAGGACGGCCGGATCTGGACGCTGCTCACCACCATGGCCGAACTGAAAGGCTTCGAAGAGCCGCAAGGCTTTCAGCGCCCGATGGGCGTCAAGCACGGCGCCGATCCCAGCCGTAAGACCTGGAAGGAAGAGCGCGACGCCGAGGCCGCCGAGCTCGGCATCACCCGCCAGCCGTATTGCGTGATCATCGGCGGCGGCCAGGGCGGCATCGCGCTCGGCGCGCGGCTGCGCCAGCTCGGCGTGCCGACCATCATCATCGAGAAGAACGAGCGCCCGGGCGATAGCTGGCGCAAGCGCTACAAGTCGCTCTGCCTGCACGACCCGGTGTGGTACGACCACCTGCCCTATCTGCCGTTCCCGCCGAACTGGCCGGTGTTTGCGCCGAAAGACAAGATCGGCGACTGGCTGGAAATGTACACCAAGGTGATGGAGCTGAATTACTGGGGCTCCACCGTCTGCAAGCGCGCCTCCTACGATGAAGCCGCCAAGGAATGGACCGTGGTGGTCGAGCGCGACGGCCAGGAGATCACGCTGAAGCCGAAGCAGCTGGTGCTCGCCACCGGGATGTCGGCAAAGCCGAACATGCCGAAATTCGAAGGCATGGACGTGTTCAAGGGCGATCAGCACCACTCCTCGCAGCATCCCGGGCCGGATGCGTGGAAGGGCAAGAAAGCGGTGGTGATCGGCTCGAACAATTCGTCGCATGATATCTGCGCGGCGCTATGGGAGGCCGGCGCCGACGTCACCATGGTGCAGCGTTCGTCGACCCATATCGTCAAGTCGAACTCGCTGATGGAGCTCGGGCTCGCCGGGCTCTACTCCGAGCAGGCGGTGCAGAACGGCATCACCACCGCCAAGGCCGACCTGATCTTCGCCTCGCTGCCGTACAAAATCCTGCACGAGTTCCAGATCCCGATTTACAACGCGATCCGGGAGCGGGACGCCGAATTCTACAAGCGCCTGGAAGCGGCCGGCTTCATGCTCGACTACGGCGACGACGATTCCGGCCTGTTCATGAAGTATCTGCGCCGCGGCTCGGGCTACTACATCGACGTCGGCGCATCCGAGCTGGTCGCCGACGGCCGGATCAAGCTGAAGAGCGGCGTCGACGTTACGCGCCTGACCGAACATTCCGTGATCCTCAGCGACGGCTCCGAGCTGCCGGCCGATCTCGTCGTCTATGCCACCGGCTATGGCTCGATGAACGGCTGGGCCGCCGACCTGATCTCGAAAGAGGTCGCCGACAAGGTCGGCAAAGTCTGGGGCCTCGGCTCCAACACCCGCAAAGACCCCGGTCCGTGGGAAGGCGAGCAGCGCAACATGTGGAAGCCGACCCAACAGGAAGGCTTGTGGTTCCACGGCGGCAATCTGCACCAGTCGCGCCACTACTCGCAGTTCCTGGCGCTGCAGCTCAAAGCCCGGATGGAAGGCCTCCCCACCTCTGTCTACGGCCTGCAACAGGTGCATCACCTGGGTTGAGTGCCGTTCGATCAAATCCGCGGACGCCGATCGTTTCGGCGTCCGCTCACAGCATCCCCGGCCGGAACAGCGATTTCCTGCTGATGGTCTTGCCGGCGACCATGAACACACCGTCGCCGGTGTAATGCAGCGTCTGCGGATGTTTCGGCCGGGCGGCGACGTGCGCTTTGACGACTTCGAAGATGAAGAAGTTGTATCGGCCGACCAGCGCATCGTCGTGCAGCCGGCATTCGAACGCAGCGTGGCATTCGGCGATCAGCGGCGCGGTGACCACCGTCGCCTTCTCCGCCGTCAGCCCGAAATGCGCGAACTTGTCGATCTCGGCACCCGAGGTGTTGCCGATGCCGACGACGATATCAGTCAGCGCCGTGGTCGGCAGATTGACCACGCATTCGCCGGAGCCGCGGATCATCTCGAACGAGTGGTTGCCGCTCGAGATCATCAGACCGATCAGCGACGGGGTGAATTCCAGCACGACGTGCCAACCGAGCGTCATGACGTTGTGCGCGCCGCGCCAATGCGAGCTCACCAGCACGATCGGCCCCGGCTCGAGATAGCGGCGCACGCCCGAAACCGGAAAGTCGGATTTGCGTGGATGGATCATCTTCCGCGTCCTGTCGGTCCGTCTGGGCAGCCTCTATCAGTAGCACATCCCGGAAGAACGACGCCTCAAACCGTCATGTTCACGCCGCGGACTTCGCCCTGAAACCGTTGCATGGTTTGCAGCGCGGTTTGCAGGCGGGCGAACAGGTCGGTGTCGTTAGTCTGCAACGCCCGCTCCATGCCGCTGTGCACCGACCGCATGAAATCGACTTTCTGCGTGTCGTCGGGCGCCAAGGAGGAGCCATCGACCGGCATGCTCACCGTCATGCTGATGAAGGTCGAACTCTCGTCGAAACTCATCTCGCCGCTGGCGATCTTGCTGTTGATCCAGTCGAACAGTTGTTGATGGGTCATCTGGGTGAAGTCGGTCTTCTGCACCCCGCCGCTGCCCGGCTTGGTCGCCGCCGCACTGTCCGCAGAGGCGGACGCCGCCGATGCACCTGCGCTGCTGCGCGAGGCGGTCACCAGTGAGGCCGCATATGACCCGACTCCAGAAATATTCATGACGCGCCTTCAAACGTGCTTGGTCGAGCACACTCAAAAGCAACCGACATGCCATCCCGGCGGCGGCCGCTTTCGCCAACAGCCACAGCGCATTGCGGCGCCAGGCAGCGGCGCCGCGTGGCCGGATGGCGGCAAGTCTTGCCGCCCGCACGACGATCTTGCCGCCTCGCGGCCGCCACTGGCGCTCGTCAATCAACCGGCCGACAACACGAGCGCCCGCGCCCGTTCAACCACCGACTGCGGCGGCATGCTCGGCCGCCATCGCGGCATCGGCCTGATCGACCCGCTGGAACGCCGGTCGCGCGGTGACCCGTTCGGTGTACCGCACGAACGCGTCTCTCTTCGGCACCAGGCCGAAACTCAGCGTCCAGTTGAGTGCAATCCCCCACAGCACGTCCGCGGCGGTGAAGCGGTCGCCGAGCAGATACGGTCCGGTCGCAAGCTGCGCTTCGAGCGCGCCGAGCATCGTATCGTAGTCGGCATAGGGCGACATCTCCGCCGGCCCGGGTTCGCGTTGCATGAACCTGTCGACCACCGCCGGTTCGAACGACGAACCGTAGTAAGCGATCCAGCGCAAGTAAGGACCGCGCAGCGGATCATTCAGCGCCGGCGCGAGGCCGCCCGGCGAAAGCAAATCGGCCAGGTAGATCGTAATTGCGACCTGCTCGGTCACCAGCGCATCGCCATGACGAATGGCCGGCACTTTGCCGAGCGGATTGATCGCGAGATACGCCGGCTGGCGCTGCTCGCCGGCCTTCATGTTGAGGACGTGAAGATCGTACGGCGCTCCCATTTCCTCGAGCAACACGCGCATGCCGGTGGCGCGGGTTTGCGGCGAATAGAACAGGGTGACGCGGTTCGGGCTGGTCATCGGGGGCTCCTCGGCTGGACGGCGATGACACCTGCTTACAGCCCCATACCTGACATCCTCTGTCAGGTATGGTTGAATGAAACATGCGCGCGAGCCGAATGCTGTCGATCCTCACCACCCTGCAGGCCAAGGGCCGCGTCACCGCGCCGGAGCTGGCCGAGGCCTGCGAGGTGTCGGTGCGCACGATCTATCGCGACATCGACGCGCTCTCTGCGTCCGGCGTGCCAGTCTATGCCGACCGCGGCGCGGACGGCGGCTATCGGCTGCTCGATGGCTATCGCGTGCGGCTGAACGGGCTGTCGCAGAGCGAAGCCGGCGCGCTGTTCCTCGCCGGCCTGCCCGGCCCCGCCGCCGCGCTCGGTCTCGATG
>NZ_QUML01000180.1:0-417 GCF_010907025.1 Rhodopseudomonas sp. BR0G17
GCGCGAGCGCCGCCCCCTTGTCGTGAAACAAGGTGCCACCATCGAACACGGTCTGGGCGGCGCTGGCCGCAGCACTCCAGGCTATCGAACTCGGCGAGAACAGCTTGTCCGGCGTCAGACTGGAGCCACCGTAGCTGCCGCTGAGATTCACTTGGGGCAGCATGTTGGCGATATTGACGCCGACGGTGGCGGTGGCCTTGTGCAGACTAGCCTCCGCCGCGGCAATGTCGGGACGCTGGCGGACCAGCGACGACGGCACACTGACCGGAAGGTTGCGCGGCAGCGTGAGGCTCGCAAGGCTGACGTGTTCGCCGCGATCCTGGCTGGGCAGACGCCCGAGATAGGCCATCAGCTGGCTGCGTTGCTGCGCGAGCTGCTTCTCCAGCGGCGGCAAAGTGGCCTGTGTCTGTGCCAGCG
>NZ_QUML01000181.1:0-417 GCF_010907025.1 Rhodopseudomonas sp. BR0G17
CGTTGGTATCAGAGGCGAATCAGGCCGGGACTAGTCCTGAACACACCTCGAACGTGGTGCATCGATTTTCATGAGGAACACGGCCGGGATGTTACCATGCGACCTCCTGCTCAGCGGCTCGCACCACGCGTCCCTCTTGGCCGAACTAACCACACGACCAGAGGTTGATTTGCATCATCTGCAGACGCATTGTGCGGGTCAATCAAAACATTGTCTGGCAAACAATGTGGATACCCGACATTACCGGCAGACATCCCGTGCGCTACGTCGCCATCGTCGAGGCTCTGGCCGAGGCGATCGCGACCGGCGCGTTGCGACCGGGAGACCGTCTCCCCACCCATCGTGAACTCGCCTGGAGCCTCGAGCTTAATGTCAGCACGGTGTCGCGGGCTTACGCCGAAGCGACCCGGAGACATC
>NZ_QUML01000182.1:0-416 GCF_010907025.1 Rhodopseudomonas sp. BR0G17
GCAAGGCCCTTGGCGTCGAGCGGGGCGGCGGCCGCGGCGAGGGCTGCAAACACAGCTGCGGTCTGCTCCACCGCGCCGGCCGGGAACGACGGCTTTTGTTTGGTCTCGCCGAGATCGAGCGCAGCCGCGATCTGCGCGCCTTCTTCTTTCGCCGCCTGCTGGTCGACGCCCTTGGCGAACCGCGGAATCTGATAGTCCGGCCGCAGCCAGCGCACCAACCCGCGCTTCTCCTCGGCGGCGCGCTCCTTGTTCAACGCGACCAGCCGCGCCAGAATCTCGTCGTCCGACAGATCCGCCGGCCAGCCGTAAGCCTCCGCCACCGCGACATCGAGCCGGTCGTGCAGCTCCTTGAGGATCAGCACGAGGCCATCGTCGAAAATGCGCTGCTCGTCCGGCGTCAGCACATGGCTCTCCAC
>NZ_QUML01000183.1:0-415 GCF_010907025.1 Rhodopseudomonas sp. BR0G17
CCGACTCCGCCTACTATCCGGCGGCGGGCACCCAGACCGGCGACCGGACGACCGCGGCGATGACCACCGACTTCAGGTTCGGACCGGGGCATTGGACGACGCGCGGCGGCTACGACGTCAACAAGGCGGTCGCCGATTACAACAGCTACAAGCGCTATTCGATCGACATGGCGTTTCCGGTCCAATTCGTCGTGCCGGTGTTCGGCCAGCCGCATCAATTCGTGGTGGCGCCGACGGTCGGCTACAGCCGCTCGACCTACGATGCGCCGAACCTCATCGTCGATCCGACCACGGCGCGGCGCGAGGACGAGTATCGCTACGGCGCCATTCTCGATGCGCAGATCGCCGGCCATGTCGGACTGCGCACCCAGGTGCTGTACACCAAGATCGACTCCAACCTGCCGAACTATCGCAC
>NZ_QUML01000184.1:0-415 GCF_010907025.1 Rhodopseudomonas sp. BR0G17
GCAAATCATGGAGCAAGCAGCCGAGGACTGGCTGAAGAACCGGTCCTCGAAAAGGGAGACAATCTGAATGGAATCAGGTTCGCAATCGGCGGCAATTCTCGCGAGCGGGGTTTAAGGGTGATGGCGCCTGCACAGGAACGGATACTGACTATCGAAGAGGAAAAGGCGGTCGAGTTCGGCGAGCGCCTGGAAGTCGAGGTATCCGACCGTATTACCAGTTCGTCCCCAAGCGACGATGAATTGCAGGCCGCTTTCGCGGAAGTTGCTGGCGCCTACATTGTCCAGGACGGCGGAATGCCGGAGTTCGTACCGTGCTCGATCAATACCAAGGTTGGTCGCCAGCGCGTGAACGTGCGAGGTTACGCTCCGATCGACGATGCCGGCCCCGTGAGGTCTGTCCCTTATACACAGCCGA
>NZ_QUML01000185.1:0-414 GCF_010907025.1 Rhodopseudomonas sp. BR0G17
CTTCTCGACCTGGTCGAGCGAATTCTGCAGCCGCGTCAGCACCGTTTCGACGCCTTGCGCCTTGGCATATTGCGTCGGTGGCCGTTCCGCTGCCGCCGGCGTAGTGCGGGACTGCAGCCGTGCCTCGCGGTCCGGAGGAGCGACGAAGATCACCGTGTCGTTGATCGGCGACGGCTTCGGCCGAGCGGTCGTCGCCTCACTGTCGAACGACGGAGTGCGGGTCGGCTTGATGCTGCCGGTGATCGCGACGTCGGGCAGGGCGCCGAGCGCACCGGCGCGGGATTCGAGTAGCGACTGCCGCCGCATGATCTGCTCGAGCTTCTTGTCGAACTGTTCCTGATCGAGCAACTGCCGGCTGGTGGTGCGGTCCACCTTGGCGCGCAGCTCGGCGATCCGATCCTCGTAGGCGTATTG
>NZ_QUML01000186.1:0-413 GCF_010907025.1 Rhodopseudomonas sp. BR0G17
GTGCCGCCAGACTTCGGCATAATTTCAAGGAACAAGGGATGATCCGACAGAATCACGTTGTCTACAGCGATCGGGGCGATCGGACGTCGCAACCCCAAGGTGCGACCGTACAGATGATGATATCCCAGGATCTTGACTGAGTTTGTCGCATTTACGATCGGTGATGAATGCCCCATACAGTCTATTATTAGCGATGTATTGAATGTTTCAGAATTAGCAAAGGCACTAATTGAATCCTGCAATGGTTGATAGCCATACAGTCTGGTCTGATATTGCACCTCAGAGTTATTGAGGTGAATTTGATTGATTAGGTAGCTTTCCAGCCTCCTAGTATCCCAGAGGATGTATTGCCCTCGCGCGGTGAAGGTGGACCTGTCGTTTGCAACAAAATCTAGCTGGTCCCACTCTGAGTC
>NZ_QUML01000187.1:0-412 GCF_010907025.1 Rhodopseudomonas sp. BR0G17
TGTGGTTGACTGGATGCCGAGCACCCAGAGCTTCACACGTAAGGAGGGGTCGGCAGCGTCAGATGGGTATAAGAGACAGTTATTCAACCGTCGGCTTATGTGCTGGATGATGTGTTGAAGTTGCGCAGACTGCATCAACAAACCATCAAGCATGATGGAGATGCCGGCCGTCGCGGTTCATCGTTCTGGTATCCGCATCGCGGAAGAAGGCCACCGAGGATCAGGGGGCGCTTGACCTCGAAACCGACACCGAAAACGCTCTGATCGATGAAATCCGCGGCTATATCGACAGCTGGCGGGCGCTGCGCAATCCTGCTGACTGGCAAGTTATCGGTACGACCCAGCGGCTCCTGGAGCACTGGCGTCATCACCAGTTCAACGGCCCGAGGCCATTCCTCTGTCAGGTCGAAGC
>NZ_QUML01000188.1:0-412 GCF_010907025.1 Rhodopseudomonas sp. BR0G17
TTAGAAAGGGTGAGTATCTGGCGCGTGCTGGCGATTGCAGCGCCTGTCACACGGCTCCGGAAGGACGGACCTTTGCCGGCGGCCGAGACATGCCCACTCCCTTCGGCACACTGTACACGTCGAACATCACCCCAGACCCAGAGACCGGGATCGGCAAGTGGACGGCGGACGACTTCTACAAGACCATGCATCAAGGCCGTTTTCCTGACGGAGGCCTGATCTATCCGGCGATGCCGTTCGCCTCCTACACCAACGTGACTTGTGCTGATAGCGACGCGATCTTCGCCTATCTGCGGTCAATCCCTCCTGTGGTCCGCAAGAACCGTCCACACGAACTTCGCTTTCCCTACGACAACCGCTCCCTCATCCTGGGCTGGAGAACCCTCTTCTTCGCAGAAGGAGAGTACAAGCC
>NZ_QUML01000189.1:0-411 GCF_010907025.1 Rhodopseudomonas sp. BR0G17
GAAGGAGGGCGCTTACGGGAATGCCGAACGCCGAACCCAGTTCTGGCACCAACTCGTCAGTGCGCCGGGCGACTCTCGCTCCGACCTGTGGCAGTTGATGGAGTTCTCCAAGCGCTTCACGGTCGAGGAGGTGTGGCCCGAGGACCTGATCGCCAAAAAGCCGGAGGTTCGCGGAAAGACTCTGTACGACGTGCTGTATCGCAATGGTCAGGTCGACAAATATCCGGTGTCGGATCTCGAAGCTGGCCACCTCAATCAGGAATCCAACGAGTTCGGCTTCTACGTGCAGAAGGGGCTGTTCGAGGAATACGCCAGTTTTGGCCGCGGCCACGGCCACGATCTCGCGCCGTTCGATAGGTATCACAAGGAGCGTGGGCTGCGCTGGCCGGGGGCCGACGGTCCAGAGCACCG
>NZ_QUML01000018.1:0-105373 GCF_010907025.1 Rhodopseudomonas sp. BR0G17
AATCGTCATGGGATCGGTCCTGTATGCGGGCGATCACCGCAACGGCAATGCCCGTGCGACTGTTCGATCAAGCAACACCGACAGAGGCGCCCGCACCGGGTTACGGCGAGATGATCGGCCGGGAATCCACCGAGCGGCCTCCGTCGTGCTGACTATGCACCAGCACATCGCAGATACAGGAATCCCGACCTGTTCTGCGTCCGACCGCCGGGTGCCCCGAACCTCGGGATTCCGGGTTCGCTCACTTCCGTGAGCGCCCCGGAATGACCGTGAAAGGTCCTCACCCCTTGTCGTTTTCCAGTTGTGGGATCGGCGTGCCTTCGCCGGACGACAGCAGGCCGGTCTTGGCGTAGAGGCCGAGCTTGGCGCGGGTGTCGGTGATGTCGAGGTTGCGCATGGTGAGCTGGCCGATCCGGTCTGCCGGCGTGAACGGTGCGTCCTCGACCTTCTCCATGCTCAGCCGTTCCGGCGCATAGGTCAGGTTGGGGCTCTGAGTGTTCATGATCGAGTAGTCGTTGCCGCGGCGCAGCTCCAGCGTCACCTCGCCGGTGACGGCGCGGGCGACCCAGCGCTGCGCGGTCTCGCGCAGCATCAGGGCCTGCGAATCGAACCAGCGGCCCTGATACAAGAGCCGGCCGAGCTTCATGCCGTTGATGCGGTACTGCTCGATAGTGTCTTCGTTGTGGATGCCGGTGACCAGCCGCTCATAGGCGATGTGCAGCAGCGCCATGCCGGGCGCTTCGTAGATGCCGCGGCTCTTGGCTTCGATGATGCGGTTTTCGATCTGGTCGCTCATGCCGAGGCCGTGGCGGCCGCCGATGGCATTGGCTTCGTAGAACATCGCGACCGGATCAGTGAAGGTCTGGCCATTGAGTGCGACCGGCTGGCCTTCCTCGAACCGCACCGTGACGGCCTCGGACTTGACCGCGCAGTCGTCCCGCCAGAACGGCACGCCCATGATCGGGTTGACGATCTTGATGCCGCTGTCGAGGTGTTCGAGATCCTTGGCCTCGTGGGTGGCGCCGAGCAGGTTGCTGTCGGTCGAATACGCCTTCTCGGCGCTCATCTTGTAGGCGAAGCCGTGCGAGGTCATGAACGCCGACATCTCGGCGCGGCCGCCGAGTTCGTCGATGAACTGCTGGTCGAGCCAGGGCTTGTAGATCCGCAACGCGGGGTTGGTCAGCAGGCCGTAGCGGTAGAACCGCTCGATGTCGTTGCCCTTGTAGGTCGAGCCGTCGCCCCAGATGTTGACGCCGTCGTCCTTCATCGCCGACACCAGCATGGTGCCGGTCACGGCGCGGCCGAGCGGAGTGGTGTTGAAGTACGCGATGCCGCCGGTCGAGACGTGAAAGGCGCCGGCCTGGATCGCCGCGATGCCTTCGTGCACCAGCTGGGTGCGGCAATCGACCAGGCGGGCCTTCTCGGCGCCGAACTCCATCGCCTTGCGCGGGATTGCGTCGTAGTCCGCCTCGTCGGGCTGGCCGAGGTTCGCCGTATAGGCGAACACGCGGGCGCCCTTCTGCTTCATCCACAGCAGCGCAGCGCTGGTATCGAGACCCCCTGAGAAAGCGATGCCGACGTTTTCGCCCTTGGGCAGGCTTTTCAAGATCGTAGTCATTGGAAGTCCCAATCGGTTGAAGCAGTTGCGGTTGCTGCGCGCATATCAAACTTCGCGGCCAGCGGCACGCGTTTAATCGCGGTGGGGCTGCGGATGCGGCTCAGGCGGCCGGCGCCGGGCCGATGTCCTGGCCGCGCCATTTCTTCAGCCGCAGCCGGTACAGCGGCCAGAACGCGCGGGTCAGCGCCGCGTCGATCGCCTCGTCCGAGGTCCGGCTCCAGGCCCAGCGGTAGATCAGTGCGTAAAGCAGCCAGATCACCAGGAAGGTGACGAGACCGGCGATCGCGACGTCCGTGAAGAAATGCCCGCCGAACGCCATCCGCAGGCCGCTGGTGACGGTGCCGAAGGTGAAGGCCGCCGCATAGGCGTAAGGACGCACCGCCGGCGGGGTCAGGGCGGCGGGCGCGAAGGTCCAATAGGCGGTGGCGCCCTCGCCGGAGAAGAACGAGCAGTTCTTCGGGCAGGCGCCGGAATTGTCCCACCACGCCTTGAACTGCCACGGGCCGTTGAATTCGGTCACCGCGGCCGGCCGCGGCCGGCCCCAATGGCTCTTGAAGGTCATGTTGGTGAGGACGCCGGCCGACAGCGTGATGCTGATCAGCAGAAACGCGACCGTGCGGCCCGGCATCACCAGCGGCCGGTCCGGCCGGATCATCTTATAGACCAGCGCGAAGATCGACGGCGCCGCGATCGCCCAGGCGATCCACATCGCAAAGTCGCGGGCAAATTCGAGATCCGGCATCGCGCGCATCGGGAAGGTCTTGGCGGCCGTGTCGTAGAACAGGCCGGCCAGCCACAGGTCGAGGCCCGGAAACAGACCGAACGCCAGCCCGATGCCGGCGAACAGCGCCAGCGCGATGAGAAGTCCGTTGCGGTTCATGGGGCGCGGTTTACCGGAGGCGGTGCGGGTTGGGAAGGCGGCAAGGGCGCGCGCCGGCGGGGCGGATCGCGCCAGGCACCGGCGTTGCGGCCGGCGACCAGCCAATACACCATGCCGCCGACGATGCCGGCCCCGGTCATGATTTCGAGGTGGCGGCGGATGATGCCATCGAAATGCAGGGTCGCCGGATCGAACGGCACCAGGCCGAGATAGCATGCGACCCCGACCAGCGCGCCGCCGATCGCATAGGCCAGCGCGCTGCGGATCGAGAACGCCTCGGTGATCAGCACCACCACCAGCGCCGGCAGCAGCGCAAAGCCGGACACGAAGATGAAGCCGAAGCCCATCACGATGTTCAGCGCATCGGTGTCGATCGGTCCGTCGGTGATCTGGCTGAGCTCAGGAAACAGCAGCATCCCGACCACCACCAGGCCGGCGGCGATCGAGGCGAACAGAAAGCCGATCGCAATCACGAACAGGCGGCCGAGCAATGCCATTAGTCGGGTGCTCCGGAAGCTTGCTGAGCTGTCATCCGCGCCCTTGTGTCGTTGTCGAGTTCGGCGCGGATCGCACCGATCAGCGGGTGCACCGCGGTGTGCTTGGTGCCGTAATCGAGATTGAACGCGTAGTCGAAGTCGGCCGGGTTGAGGCCCTGCGTGTGCTGCAGAATGGTTTCCAGCTTATCGAGCCCCTTGGCGAGCCGCCCTTCCGGCGAGGCCCCGGTCTCGTAGTCGTGCCATAGAGCCAAAATCTCGGCGCGGCGCCTATCGTCGAGCGGCTGCGTCAGAGTTTCGATATCGGCGCGCTCCCGTGCGGCTCTGTCGTCGCCTTCCACTTGTGCGACCGCCGGCACATCGCCGTGCAGGGCTTCACCGAGGTCGTGGACGACACAGATCTTCAAGAGGCGCGCGATATCGATATTGCCGAGCCCGTCGGCGAGCAGCATCGCCATCAGGCACAAACGCCAAGTGTGTTCGGCGGTGCTCTCGGGGCGGCCGGTCGACGTGTACCCGCTGCGGATCACGCTTTTGAGCCGCTCGGCTTCCCGCAGGAAGGCCAGCACGCCCTTGATCTCGTCGGCGGGCAACATGGATCAGTCCGTCATCGCCATCGCGCGCAGCGCGTTGCGTTCGCGCACCGACAGCTTTTCGGTCTCGGACTTGAGCTGTCCGCAGGCGGCCAGAATGTCGCGGCCACGCGGGGTGCGCACCGGCGACGAGTAGCCGGCGTTAAAGATGTATTCCGAGAACTTCTCGATCTGGTCCCAGTCCGAGCACTCGTATTTCGAGCCCGGCCACGGATTGAACGGGATCAGATTGATCTTGGCCGGAATGCCCTTGAGCAGCTGCACCAAGCGGCGCGCATCGTCGAGCGAGTCGTTGACGCCCTTCAGCATCACATATTCGAAGGTGATGCGGCGGGCGTTGGACGCGCCCGGATAGTCGCGGCAGGCCTGCAGCAATTCCTTCAGCGGGTACTTGCGGTTCAGCGGCACCAGTTCGTCGCGTAGTTCGTCGCGCACGGCGTGCAGCGAGATCGCCAGCATCACGCCGATCTCGTCGCCGGTGCGCTTGATGTTCGGCACCACGCCGGAGGTCGACAGCGTGATCCGCCGCCGCGAGATGCCGATGCCTTCGTTGTCCGAGACGATCAGCAGCGCGTCGCGCACCGCGTCGAAATTGTAGAGCGGCTCGCCCATCCCCATCATCACGATGTTGGTGATCAGGCGATTGCCGTTCGGGGTCTCGCGGTCGATCCAGTCCCCGAGCCGGTCGCGCGCCACCATCACCTGGCCGACGATCTCGCCGGCGGTGAGGTTGCGCACCAGGCGCTGGGTGCCGGTGTGGCAGAATGCGCAATTCAGGGTGCAGCCGACCTGGCTGGAGACGCACAGCGTGCCGCGGTCGGTTTCGGGGATATAGACGCACTCGACCTCGTGGGCCTTCTGGCCGTCGCCGCCGCTCGGCAGTCGCAGCAGCCATTTGCGGGTGCCGTCGGCCGAAATCTGCTCGGCCACCACTTCGGGCCGGTCGACCGTGAAATGCTCCGCCAGCGTTGCCCGCATCTCCTTGGACACGTTGGTCATTTCGGAGAAGTCGCGGGCGCCCCGGACATAGATCCAATGCCAGAGTTGCTGCGCCCGCATCTTGCGCTGGGGCGGCGCCACGCCGACTTCGCCGAGCCGGTCGCACAATTGCGCCCGCGACAGCCCGATCAGCGACGGCTTGGCCGGCGGCACATAGGTTTCCAGCGGGGTCTTCTCGACCAGGGCCGAGGCGGCAGAAGGCGTCATCGCATCACGTTCAGGTTGGTGGCCGGCCATCCGCGGCGGGCGTGCAGAGCGGGGCACAAGCCGCCGGTCGCCATGCATATAAGAACCCGCCGCCCGGTTGTCGCCGGCTGGCGGGTCGTCTGTACCGGAATGCTTTACCGAACGGGGCGGCCGGCCTCAATAGCGGCGGCCCGCGGGGCGGGCTCTCAGCTGCCGCAGGCCTGCGCGACCTTGTCGAGCGCCTGGGCCAGCCCCTTCAGCGAAAACACGTCGGTGCTGGCGGTTCCCTTGGCCGAGACCCCCTTGACCGTGATTTCGGCGCCGCGGCGCATCGCTTCGACCAGGCGTTCTTCCTCGGCGGCGTTCTTGATCCAGATGCCGTCGCCCTGGGTGTACATCGCGAACGAGCTGCCGGCGACCTCGATGGCCGATTCCGAGCCCGGCTTCAGCGGATAGCCGACCATCACCGAGACCTCGTTGACCACCTTTTCGGACGGCCGGGTCGAGATGAACGCATAGGCCGGATCGCGCGGCCGGTTCGGCGGGGTGGTCTTGGAGGAGGACGGCTTGGCCAGCGCGAAGCACACCTTCTTGCCGCCGGGCGCTGCCGTATAGGCGCCCCAGCTGCCGAACTGGCCGATCAGCGTCGGCTCCGCGCCGCCCGAGGCAGCCGCCGGCGTCGCGGCCGGTTTGCCCTTGGCTTCGCGCGCCACCGCAGCGTTGCCCGCCGCAACCATCAATGAACCCGCCAACGCGGCAATCAGCATTCGCCTCATGATCATGGGCAAGTCTGGTCCCTCATCATTGTGACTGCAAAATGGCTCGCGGGGGTCCGCTGATCACGACGCCCGGAATAGCCGGGACGGTCGATTCTGGAAAGCCGTCAGCGGGCGTTGCTCACCGTCGATGTGGCCTCGGCATGTAGCTGGCGTACCTTCAGGATTTGGCGCGCCCGGCCCGATGCGCGGCCCATTGCTGATCGCTCCATTGCAGCAGGTCCTCGGCGCCGGAGCTGCGCAGATGGGTGCCGCCGTCCTGCACCACCATCTCGCCGGTGATGTAGCCGGCCTGATCGGAGATCAGGAAGCTCGCTAAATTAGCAAGCTCGTCGTGGCGGCCGACGCGGCCGAGCGGCACCCGGTCCGCCGGATCGGCGGCGCGCCCGTTCGGCCTGAGCTGCGCGGTCGCACCCGCGGTCGGAAAGGCACCGGGCGCGATCGCCACCAGGCGGATCTGCTTCGGCCCCCACTCCACCGCGAGGCTCTTGGTCATCGCCAGCACCGCCGACTTCGCCATAGCGGACGGCACCGTGAAGGCGCGCCCGGTGATCGTCGAGGTCGACAGGATGCTGAGCACGACGCCCGCGCGGCCGCCGTCGATCCAGCGCCGGCCGGCGCCGAGCGTGCAGTACATCGCGCCGTGCAGCGTCGGTGCCAGGATCGCGTCCGCTGCGCGCGCCGACATTCGCTCGGTCTGTGCGATAAAGGTCGCGGCGGCATTGTTGATCAGCACGTCGAGCGGCGCTGCGCGCCAGATCTCATCGAGCATGGTTTCGACCGCTTGCGGATCGCGCACGTCGCACACGAGGGTGTCGACTTGGCTGCCGCGTGACCGGAGTTGCTCCGCGGTTTCGTGCAGCACCACGGCGCGTCGACCGCACAGCACCAGCGACGCACCGAGTTCGGCAAAGCGCGCCGCCATCGCAGCACCGAGTCCGGAACCGCCGCCGGTAATCAGAATCCGTTTGTTCGCGAGCAGACCAGCCTCGAACATCGCGCGCCTCCTTGATTAACCGCGAAGCGGAATTCGTGCGGAATTAGTCCCGCACGCAGCGTCATGCCCGGACTTGATCCGGGCATCCATCATCTTTCGAGAACGGATGGATTGCCGGGTCAAGCCCGGCAATGACGATGCGGCTGGGCGCGCGGGCCGAATCCGATTGTCCCTCGCGTGCAAATCCGGCAGAAGGGCAGGCAATCACAAACCTCGCACCTGGGTGGATACATGAAGGCCATTCTCTGCCAGCAATATTGCGGTCCCGACGATCTCGTTTACGCCGACGTGCCCGATCCGGTCGCCGGCCCCGGTGAAGCCGTGATCGCGATCAAGGCGGCGGCGCTGAATTTCTTCGACATCCTGATGATCCAGGGCAAGTACCAGATCAAGCCGCCGTTCCCGTTCTCGCCGGGCGCGGAAGTCGCGGGCGTGATCGAAAGCGTCGGCGAAGGCGTCACCGACCTCAAGGTCGGCGATCGCGTGGTGGCGTCGTGCGGTCACAACGGTGCGCGCGAAAAGATCGCGCTGCCGGCGCAGATGATCGTCAAGATTCCCGACAATCTCGATTTCGATCGCGCTGCCGGCATCATCATCATCTACGGCACCGCTCTGCATGCGCTGGAAGACCGTGCCAGCCCGAAGCCGGGCGAGACGCTCGCGGTGCTCGGCGCCGCCGGCGGCACCGGCCTTGCGGCGTGCGAACTCGGAAAGCTGATGGGTCTCAAGGTGATCGCCTGTGCCTCCTCGGAGGAGAAGCTGGCGTTCGCCAAGCAGCACGGCGCCGAGCTGACGCTGAACTACGCGACCGAAGATCTGAAAGAGGGTCTGAAGAAACTGACCGGCGGCAAGGGCGTCGACATCATCTTCGATCCGGTCGGCGGAACGTACGCTGAAGCCGCGTTGCGCTCGATCGCCTGGGAAGGCCGCTTCCTGGTGATCGGCTTTGCGGCCGGCGACATTCCGAAGATGCCGCTCAACCTCGCGCTGCTGAAAGGCTGCGATATCCGCGGCGTGTTCTGGGGGGCGTGGACGCGGCTCAACCCGGAGAAGAACCGCGCCAATCTCGAGAAGCTGGTGCAGTGGGCGGCCGAGGGCAAGATCTCCTCGCACGTCGACCGCACCTTCCCGCTCGCCCAAACCGCCGACGCGCTGAAGGTGCTCGCCGGCCGTCAGGCGATGGGCAAGGTGATCCTGCATCCGTGAGAATGCTGAATCCTAGGGTGGGTTAGCGCGCAGTGCGTAACCCACCCTAGGACTGATCGCATTACGCCGGCATCAACTCCGGCCTCGTAGCGGCGGCGGGCTCGCTGGCGACCGGTTGCGTGCGCGCCAGTAGCCCGGGCAGCAGCGCTTCGGCGGCTTCGGCACCTGATATCACCACAGCCTCGATGCCCGCGCCGATATTGCCGCCGCCGGCGATCACCAGATTGCGCAGCGGCGATTTCGAGCCTTTGAGCTGGCCGGCGCACGACATGCCGTAGATCGAGCCGAAGCTCGCTCCGTCGTAGCGCGCGTAGGTCACCGGGCTGGCGTCGGTGCGGTACACGATGTGCTGCGACAGGTTCGGGATCACGGTTTCGGCCGCCGCGATCATGCGGTCGCCGAGTTCCTGCTTGCGGCGCAGATACGCCTCCGATCGCCGCCAGGATTTCCAATCGTGTTCGGGCTCAGGCGGAAACCAGCTTTTCGCCTCCGCGTGCGGCACCAAATGAATCAGTGACAGGATCGAGTGTCCGGCCGGCGCGGCCGAAGGGTCGAGCTTCGACATCATCGCCAGCCCGACCCGCATCGGCGCGTGCAGATGCACGGACGGGCGGATGTCCGGCACGCAGTCGAGCCCAAGATGCACGCTGAAGCAGGAATTCGCCGGCGCCGCTTCGGTGATCCAGCGGTGGGCATCCCGTGGGAGCGCCTCGGCCGGGACTAAGTCGAGTAGTGTGTGTTTGAGGTCGGCGTTGGAGATCACCGCGCGGGCCCGCACCGCCCCGCCGTTGCCGAGCACCACGCCGGCAGCCGCTTCGTTCTCGATCAGGATGCGCGCCACCGGCGTCTTGAGATTCACCTCGCCGCCGCGCGCCTCGATCGCCGCGACCAGCGCGTCGGAGACGACGCTCGAGCCGCCGCGCGGATAGTAGCCGCCGTGGAAGTAATAGCCGAAGATCGGCACCATCCGGGCGCAGGTCGGCGGCTCGCTGCCGTCGCCGATATAGCCGGCGAGGCCGTTGATGAACGCCACCGCCGCGGGATCCTGGACATGCGCCGCGACCAGGTCGGCGAACGGCCGGTTCATCCAGCGATAGGCGTGCGGGTGATTGCGCGGAAACGCCAGCAGCTCATCGATGCTCGACGGCATCCCGGGTACACCGCCGCGGCCGGCAGCGGTCGCGAACATGTCGTCGAAGATCGCCTTGATCTCGTCGAACAGCGCCGTGAGGCCGGCGGCGCTGCCGGGAAACCGCTCGCCGAGCAGCCTGACGTAGTCGAGCCAATCCGGCGGCACGTCGATCGCGCCGGCCTCAGTGTTGAAACTGTGCGTCACCCGCTCCCAAATGATGCGATCGGCGACGCCGAGGCGTTGCAGCAGCGTGGCGAAGGGGCCGCCCGGCTGCACGCCGGAGAAATCGTGCGGGCCGGCATCGAACCGGTACAGCACCGGCCGGCCGTGATGATGCGCCTTGCGCAAGTACGTATGGCAATAGCCCCCGGCGACGACGTGCTGCTCGAACACTTGCACGTTCAGCCCGGCGTCGGCGAGCAGTGCCGCCGCCGTGAGGCCGCCGATGCCTGACCCGATGATCACGACGTCGCAGTCCTGCGCTTCGGCCGGCGTGAACGACGGTGCGGGCCAGCGGTAGCTTTCCCGCGACGCCGCCATCCGGTTCAGGATCAGGTGAATGGCCAGCTTCGGTCCGAAGATCGAGATCACCGCGCCGACGCTGACGATCGCGGTGATCACCTCGCCCGGCGCGGCGACATAGCGGCAGGCGGCGATCGCGGCGAACAGCACTGCCCAGAGCCCGGTGATCGCAGCATTGACCAGGAAGAACTGCGGCGTCTCGGCGTTATCCGGGTGTGCGGCACGCGAATAGTCCGATGTCCACGGCCGTCGGGCCGCCAGGCTGAGCGCGCTGACCACTGCCAGCCCCGCAAACGACAGCCAGAGTGCGTTGGCGGCCGCGGTCGCCGGATCGATCAGGTGCAGGGTCGCGAGGCCGGTAAACAGCACCAAACCGCCGACTTCGAGCACGAACAGCTCGCGCCGATAGGCCCGCCAGGTATTGCCCGCGAGCGAGAGTGCGAGGCCTGACCACATCGCCATCGCTGGCTGATGCAGCGCCAGCAACGCCCAGAACACCGCAAACGGAACCAGAACCAGTTTCACCGTCAGGAAGGTCTTCATGCTGCCTCCGGGCTCAGGTCCGCCAAACACCGGCTTTGACGTCGGTCGGGCTTGCGGTACCATTCGGTACCAGAGCCTATCACATCCGGTACCGTTTGGTACCGGAATCTGCGCGCCAACCGGATCGGTCGCTAAGTCATGGAACAACAACAAGAATCAGTGGGCGACCCGCGCCGCGCCGCGATCCTGCAGGCCGCCTTCGATGTTTTCGTCGAGAAGGGGTTCGAGGCGGCGACCACCGCCGAGATCGTCCGCCGGGCTCGCACCTCGAAGCGGACGCTGTACGAGTTCTTCGCCAGCAAACAGGAGATCCTGACGGCGTTGATCCGCTATGGCGCCGCCAAGATGCAGCCGTCGCCGGAGCTGCCGGAGCCGCAAAACCGGCAGCAGTTTCTCGTCGTGCTTGAGCAGTTCGGCCGGATCTTCCTCAGCGAGCTGCTGCATCCGGAGCGGACCGCGATGTATCGGCTGGCGATCGCCGAGGCGGGGCGCGGCGGCGGTTCGGTCGCGCGCGAGCTGGAAGCCAGCGGCCGGGCACCGGTGACGCAGGCCGCGACCCGGTTCTTCGAGCAAGCTGCGGACCGCGGCATCATCCGCTGCGAAGAGGTCGTGACGCTGATCAGCGTGTTCTTCTCAGTGCTGATCGGGATCGCGCCGCTGCAGGCCCTGCTCGGCGAGCCGCCGATCAGCACGGACGCGATGGCGCAGCGTGCCGCACTCGCCACGCGGGTTTTGGCGCGGATGCTGGAGCCGGCTTAAACGGAATGCGGCAGGGCGCCGTTACGCTTCTTCTTCCAGCCCACGCTGCATCGCGGCGCGCGCGGCCTCGCGATGCTCCGGCGTGATGTTGCTGGCGACCATCCGCAGCGCGGTGGCGAGGATCGCTGCGTCGTCAGTGAAGCCCAGCACCGGCAGGATATCGGGCAGGAAATCGAACGGCAGGATGAAGTAAGCGATCGCGCCGAGCAGCGCGATCTGGACGTGCCGCGGCGTCTGCCGGTCGAACGCGCAGTAATACGCGGCCAGAATGTCTTCGACGAACGGCAGCTGGACCGCGACGCTTTTGATCTTGCGCCAGAACCGCCGGCGTACCTGTTCCGGGTCCTGCGCCAAGCGGTCGGCAGGTTCGAACCCCACGCTGTGATCAGTCGTCATCGAAGCACTCCCGCGCGCGCGGCGGAACAATTGATTGGTCCCGCCGGATTTGGTGATCGGCCGGCGTGCTCGCAAGACTGCGCCGTCACTTCGCGCCGGATTGCGCGGCAATCGCGTCCATCGCCTTGGCAAGCCGGATGTCACGCTCGGTGACGCCGCCGGCATCATGAGTCGTCAGCACAACGTCCACCGTCCTGTAAACGTTGCGCCATTCGGGGTGATGATCGGCCTTTTCGGCAACCAGCGCGACCCGCGTCATGAAACCGAACGCTTCGCCAAAGTCCCGAAACTGATAGCTGCGGCCGATTGCCTCGCGGCCTTCGACCTCGCGCCAGCCGGGGAGGTCCGCGAGCGCAGTCCGTCGGTCGGCTTCAGATAATTGCTTCATGCCGTCTGTCTCCCAGTGCCCGTCGCCACCTGGCCACCATAATGCAGCCAAACCGCTCGGCTAGCGAAGCAGCAGGCGGCGGAACCAGCGTCCGCTGGGAACTGCTGAACGGGACGGGTTCGGATCACGGATGAGCAGCACGCAGCGATTGTCACGGCTGGCGGACGGTTCCGACTCCATGGAGACGATGCTGCAGCCGTCTTTGCGCTCGCCCTGGCGCCGGATGCTGTTGGTCGTGCTGGCGACGATTCTGTCGCTGATCGGGATCGCCAGCGCGGGTTATTACTTCGCGATGCGGCCCGTCACCCTGAAGATCGCAGTCGGGCCGCAGGCCGGCGACGATTACAAGCTGATCCAGGCGCTCGCCCAAGTGTTTGCGCGCGAGCGTAATACCGTTCGGTTGCGGCCGGTGGTGACCGATGGTCCGGCCGCGAGCGCGTTGGCGTTGAAGTCCGGCACTGTCGATCTCGCGGTGATCCGCGGCGACCTGCCGGTTCCGAAGCAGGCCCAGTCGGTGGCCGTGCTGCATAAAAACGTCGCGGTGCTGTGGGCGCCTGCAGGCACTGAGCCGAAGGGCAAACGCAAGGGCAGCAAGGCGGCGGGCATGGCCGCCATCACCGATCTGACCGGCAAGCGGGTCGGCGTCGTCGGCCGCACCGAAGCCAACGCCGGTCTGCTCACCGTGATCCTGCAGCAATACGGCGTCGATCCGTCGAAAGTTCAGACGCTGGCGGTACCGGTGGCCGAAGTCGCCGACGCGGTCCGCACCGGCAAGGTCGATGCGCTGCTGGCCGCCGGTCCGCTCAACAGCAAGATCATCGGCGATGCGGTGGCGGCCACCGCTCACACCGGGCGCGAACCGGTGTTCCTGTCGATCGAATCCTCCGAAGCGCTGGCAGCCAATCACCCGTCCTATGAGGCGGCGTCGATTCCGGCCGGCGCGTTCGGCGGCGCACCGGCGCGGCCGGACAACGAGATCAAGACGGTCAGCTTCTCGCACTACATCGTGGCGCGCGAAGGCGCCTCCGACACCACGATCGCGACGTTCACCGAGCAATTGTTCACCGCCCGCCAGATCGTGATGGGCGAAGTGCCGCTCGCCGCGAAGATCGAAACGCCCGACACCGACAAGGATGCGGTGATTCCGGTGCAGCCGGGCGCCGCCGCCTATGTGGACGGCGAAGAGAAGAGCTTCCTCGATCGCTACAGCGACCTGATCTGGTTGTCGCTGATGGGATTGTCGCTGATGGGGTCGGCCGGCGCGTGGTTCGCCAGTTTCCTGCGCAAGGATGAGCGCACCAGCACGGCGTCGCAGCGCGAGCGGCTGCTCGACATGCTGGCGACCGCGCGGCGCTGCAGTTCGGCCGAAGAACTCGACGCGATGCAGACCGAGGCCGACGCGATCCTGCGCGACACGCTGACGGCTTACGAGAACGGCGCGATCGACAGCGCGGCGCTGACCGCGTTCAGCATCGCGCTGGAGCAGTTCCACAACGCCGTCACCGACCGCAAGCTGCTGCTCGCCGACGTGACGTCGCTGCCGCCGGTGCGTGGCGCCCGGCCGCAGGCGGTGTAGCGCTCAGCGCACCAACCGCCGCCAGCCGATCACCACGCCGCTGACCGAGATCACCAGGCCGGCGAGTGACAGCACGATCACCACCAGATCCCAGGCCGGCCGATACGCCAGCAGCACCGGGAAGTCGAAGCTGTGTGGTGCATTGAACAGCCACCGATAGCTCCGCGCGCTGGTGTCGCTGCGCCCGAGCAGCTCACCAGTCGCAGGATCGAGGTGGAACCAGGTCGAAGCAGGATCGTCGAAGCCGACCCGGAGCACCGGCAGCACGCGCTGCCGATGATGCTGGTACCAATAGGCGTCGTACCGTTCGAGCCGCTGCCGCAACACCATCGTGGCGTCCGTGAGCAGCGTGGCTGCGGCAGCGATGATCGTTTCCTCCGGCAGCCGTTTCGCCGTGCCGTCTTCAGGATCGGCGGCAGTCTGCCGGCCGTCACGATGTCCCAGCAGCAACAGCGGCGTGCCGCCGATCCAAGTGAAGCGGGCTTCGACGACACCCGGGAGGAGCGTGGTGGGAAGCTTGGCATCGATCGTCGGAGCATCGTGGCCGGCATAGCGCTGCAGCATGTCGCGGCTTTCGCCGCGGCGGGCGAAGGCCTCGCCCGGGTTCATCGACAGCCAGCCCGAGACCATCCAGGTCAGCACGACCACGCCGCCGATCAGCCCGGTGATGTGGTGCCACGCCATCCAGCCGCGATACGGCGTGATCCGACCCGATGCGTAGCGTCGCCGCAGGCCGGCGCGGAGCAGTCCGATCCAGATGCCGCTCGCCGCGACCGTCATCAAGATGCCAGAGACCCACAGCACCACCTGCCGCCATAGCGGGCCGTCCTGGCGCAGCACTGTGAAGTAGATCCAGTGCGGGATCGCGCCGAACCAGTTCCAGATCCGCTCCTGCCGCGTGGTATCGAGCACGATCTCGCCGCCGCGCGACGCGACATAGAGCTCTGTCCCGGCGGCGTCGCCGAGCCCGATCAGGTACAGCGGCCTGAACGGATCGTAGCGCGACGTCACGCTCCATTGGTCGCGATCGACCGTCTCGATCAGCCGCGGCGCGACGGCGGCCGGATGATGCCGCGCGATCCCCAGCGCCTGATCGGCGCTGACCTGATCGATCTTGCGGCCGTCCACCGCCGAGACGGTGGTGCGCCGGCCGTTCCAGTCGAGCAGCCGGTACACCGGCTCGGTATCGAGCATCACCAGCCGCAGGTCGCGCGGATAGTGCGTCACGCCGGCCACCTGCATCGCCTGATCGGGCGGCAGCGCGACGCGCTGCCAGGCGAGGTCGGGCAATGCCGCCCAGCGTTCTTCTTTGTCGAAATGCGGAAACGCGACGTACATCATCACCACGCCGGAGATGAACCACATCGCGAACAGCAGACATCCGGCAATGCCGAGCCAGCGGTGGCCGAGATACAGCCACCGCTTCGCGCGCCTGACGACGCTTCGCATCGCCTAGAACTTCACATTGTAGGACAGTTCCGCGGTGCGCGGCATACCGAGCTGCCACATGGTCGTGTTGCCCGATGTCGTGTAGACGGTGTCGAACAGATTGTAGACGCGCAGCGCGAAGGTCTGCCGGGCGTCCGGCTTCCACATCAGCCCGGCATTGACGACGTTATAGGCGGGCCGCACCAGCGTGTTGGCGTCGTCGGCCCAGGTGTCGCCGACGAGCTGGATGCCGGCATTGGCCGACCAGCCCGGCGCGAACGCCCAGGTCGCCCAGATGTTGCTGACGATCTGCGGCACGTTGTTGGGGACGTTGCCGGCGTAGTTCACCGCCCGGCCGCCGACGACTTGAGTGAAGTCGTCGTATTTGGCCCGCAGCCACGCGACGTTGGCGTCGAGCCGGATGGTTTCGGTGACCTTGAGGCCGGCCGAGGCTTCGATGCCGCGCGACGACTGCTGGCCGATCTGCAGCGGATTGGTGTTGGCGGGGTTCTGCGGATCGCGCGCCAGCAGGTTGTTCTTGACGATGTGATACGCCGCCAGCGTCCACTCGGCGCGGCCGCCGGCAAGCTGCTGCTTGATGCCGACCTCCACCTGCTTGCCGGTCGAGAGCGAGAAGTCGCGGTTCACGCCCGTCATCGTGATCAGGTTGGTGACCGGATCGACCGCGGTCGAATACTGGCCGTAGATCGAGAGGTTCTCGATCGGATTGTACACCGCCCCGACCCGCCAGCTTGGCGCCGAGTAGGTCTTCTCGAAGCTGTTCGAAGGCGAGAGGAAATCGGTGCGCTGCACCGTCGGATTGTCAGAGCGGATGCCGCCGATCAACGAAAGCTGGTCGGTCAGGCTGAGCCGGTTCTCGGCGAACACGCCATACTGTGTCGTCAGCGTATGGAAGCTCGGCCGTGTCGGGCTCACCGGCAGGAAAGTGCCTGGATCGAAATTGTACGTGGGCACCGAGGATGTGCCGGCGTAAGGCGAGTTGTTGGTGTGGGTGAAGGCGATGCGGTTGACGTCGAAACCGGCGACGAATTCGTTGGCGAGGCCGAAGACATGGCCCTTGAAGGTGGTGTCGAAGCGGTTGCCGATCTGCTCCTGGTCGTGAAAAATCTCGATATAGGAGCTGCGGTTGATATTTCCGGTGGTCGGGCTGAACGCGTAGCTCTCGACGTCCTTCCAGTGCCGGTGCGTGCTGAGATAGTAGGTGACGTTCTTCACCGAGACGCCTTCGGCAACGTCCCACTCGGTCTTGAGCTGGGTCCAGTTGTCGCGATAGCGGATCGAGGCATCGCCGACATTGTAGTTTTGGAAGCGCAGCGACTCGTCGAGCCGGCCGTTCACCAGAGGCGTGCCGAAATAGCGCGACGGGCTGCGGTCGGCGTAGTCTTCGCTCAGCGTAAAGGCGAGATTGTCGGCGGCCTGTACCCGGACCGAACCGGACACCGCGACGTTCGATGTCTTGTCACGGTCGACCCAGCCGTCCGACATGTTGCCGATCGCCGCCAGCCGATAGCTGACATTGGGATTGATCGGGCCGCCGGAGTCGACCGCGAGGCGCCGGGTCAGGTTGGTGTCGAGCGAGATCTCGGCTTCGTTGCGTTGCACGTCGAGCGGCTTCTTGGAGATCACGTTGATGGCGCCGCCGATCGCGCCTTCGCCATACATCACCGAGGCCGGGCCGCGCAGCACTTCGATGGTCTGCGCCGTCCAGGTGTCGAACGGGAACGTCATGGTGCCGGAGCCGACATACAGCCGGGTGCCGTCGTAGAGCGACATCACCGTGCCGTTGCCGGTGAAGCCGCGCGTGGTGAAGGCGAGGCCGCCATTTCCCGGACGCGGGCTCGCAGTGAACCCGGTGGCGTTCTGCGTCACCGCGTCGATGACGTTGTGCTGGCCGCGCTCGGCGATGGTCTCGGCGCGAATCACTTCCACGCTGGCCGGTGTTTGCAGCGGCGTCAGGCCGAGCCGACTGCCGGTCGAGGAGGGGGTGCCGAGGTTGAAAGTAGGGGCGGTCGACGTGGTGGTCGTCGGCTGAGTGGGCGCGGGCGCGGGCGTCGCGACAGGACGCGCGGCGGCACGGCGCTGGCGCGACGATCCGGCATTTGCCGTCGCGCGCGGCTTGGCGGCACGTGCGGTCTGGCCCTCGACCACGATCGGGTCGAGACCGCGCGGATTGGCCGAGGCGGTTTGCGCCAGGCCGTCGACCGGCCAGAGCAGAGGGACGAGGGCGACAGAGGACAGCAGGCGACGATTGCGCCCGAGAGGCAGAACGGCGGGAGTCATTTTCTTGGCTCGCGGCTAACGTGGCACGTCACCGCGAAACAGGTCTGCCGCAGCCTTCTTGTGGGCTACGGTTCGACTCGCACCAGGACACCCCGCCCGATGTGCTCGCGTGTGACCACGACTGACGGCAGGTCTCCTGGCTCGCGGGTCGTTGCCGTTCACCGCCTTCCCAGGACGAAAGCCCAGTGGCGTGTGGCGAATGGCTCGCCGCTTACAGTTGCGGGGGCAGCCGCGGAATAGAGTCCGAAGACCCGCACCGCGTTCCCTATTGATCCCTTTCGGGAACCGTCGCTGGTCACGGTATTGGACATACGGCAGCGGTGTCAACGAACCGAGCGGGAAAAATCCAATCAGTCCAAGGGACAACGGCTGCACTATGAAATTACCAATCGCAGTGACGATGTACGTAATGTTATAACATTACATCATTAGGTCAAGCAGTCTGAGGAACAAAGCCGGAGGCGCTCCGGGGCACGCTCCGGCGGCCACCGCGCCGAAGCTGGTCTGTCCATCCGCAACCGTCATTGTTATTTCGCGATTTCTGCGTATATTGCGTCGCAACGCGTGCTGGTGCCCGGTCCTATTCGGCCGGGCCTGTTTTTTGCGATTTCAGATTGCGATTGCCCGGCGCGTTTCAGACATAGGCTGGCTTCGGCGCGCCCTTCGGCGCATCCCGCGGTGTGCCTATGATCTCGCTGATCAGGCAACGCCCGCAGGACCGACAGAAGAGCCATGACCCTCCGTAACATCGCCATTATCGCCCACGTCGACCACGGCAAGACTACTCTTGTCGACAAACTGCTGCAGCAGTCCGGCACCTATCGCGACAACCAGCGCCAGGTCGAACGGGCGATGGACTCCAACGATCTCGAACGCGAGCGTGGCATCACCATTCTGGCGAAGTGTACTTCGGTGGTCTGGGGCGACACCCACATCAACATCGTCGACACGCCCGGCCACGCCGACTTCGGCGGCGAAGTCGAGCGTATCCTGTCGATGGTCGACGGCGTGATCGTGCTGGTCGACGCTGCCGAGGGCCCGATGCCGCAGACCAAGTTCGTGGTCGGCAAGGCGCTGAAGCTCGGCCTCAAGCCGATCGTCGCGATCAACAAGGTCGACCGCTCCGACGCCCGCGTCACCGAAGTGGTCAACGAGGTGTTCGACCTGTTCGCCGCGCTCGACGCCACCGACGAGCAGCTCGACTTCCCGATCCTGTACGGCTCCGGCAAGAACGGCTGGATGTCGGACAAGCCGGACGGCGATCCGAGCGAAGGCATGAAGCCGCTGTTCGAGCTGGTGCTCAAGCACGTTCATCCGCCGGTGGTGGAAGAAGGTCCGTTCCGCCTGCTCGGCACCATCCTCGAAGCCAATCCCTATCTCGGCCGCATCATCACCGGCCGCATCGCCTCGGGTACGGTGAAGCCGAACCAGGCCGTCAAGGTGCTGTCGCGCGACGGCAAGCTGGTCGAGCAGGGCCGCATCAGCAAGATCCTCGCCTTCCGCGGCCTCGAGCGCGTGCCGCTCGATATCGCCGAAGCCGGTGACATCGTGGCGATCGCCGGCCTGACCAAGGGGACCGTCGCCGACACCTTCTGCGATCCGGCCGTCGATACCCCGATCCAGGCGCAGGCGATCGATCCGCCGACGGTGTCGATGTCGTTCATCGTCAACAACTCGCCGCTCGCCGGCACCGAAGGCGACAAGGTCACGAGCCGCCTGATCCGCGACCGCCTGCTCCGCGAGGCCGAGGGCAACGTCGCGCTGCGCGTCGTCGAATCCGCCGACAAGGACGCGATGGAAGTGTCGGGCCGCGGCGAATTGCAGCTCGCGATCCTGATCGAGAACATGCGCCGCGAAGGTTTCGAACTCAGCGTGTCGCGTCCGCGCGTCGTGCTGACCCGCGACGAGAACGGCCAGCTGCTCGAGCCGGTCGAGGAAGTCGTGATCGACGTCGACGAGGAGTTCTCCGGCGTCGTCGTGCAGAAGATGAGCGAACGCAAGGCCGAGATGATCGAGATGCGGCCCTCGGGCGGCAATCGTCTGCGGCTGGTGTTCTACGCGCCGACCCGCGGCCTGATCGGCTACCAGGGCGAACTGATGACCGATACCAAGGGCACGGCCATCATGAACCGGCTGTTCCACAACTACCTGCCGTATCGCGGCGAGATCCAGGGCCGCCGCAACGGCGTGCTGATCTCCAACGATCAGGGTGAAGCGGTCGCCTACGCGATGTTCAAGCTGGAAGATCGCGGCCCGATGATGATCGAGCCGGGCTGGAAGGTCTACAAGGGCATGATCGTCGGTGAGCACACCCGCGACAACGACCTCGAGATCAACGTCCTCAAGGGCAAGCAGCTCACCAACATCCGCACCACCTCGAAGGACGAAGCGGTGCGCCTGACGCCGCCGATCCGGATGACGCTGGAAAAGGCGCTGGCCTATATCGAAGACGACGAGCTGGTCGAGATCACGCCGAAGTCGATCCGGCTGCGCAAGCGCCTGCTCGACCCGAACGAGCGCAAGCGCGCCGAGAAGAGCAAGCAGGCGGTCGCCTGATCTCCGTTCGTCATTGCGAGCGAAGCGAAGCAATCCAGCCCCCTGCACGGCGCTGGATTGCTTCGTCGCTTTGCTCCTCGCAATGACGGTGAGAGGTCGGTGATCGATTTCAACGCTAGAACTTGACGCGGTTTCGATACTCGATGCCCGGCCTTCGTGCCGGGCATCGTCGTTTCAAGGCCTCTGACATCGAACCGCCGTCAGCGCCGTGGTAGGATCGCGCATGCCGTCATCCAGCTTTCCGTCCTCGGTGGACATCGCGATCATCGGCGCCGGCGCGGCCGGCCTCGGTGCGGCGCGCACGCTGGAAAGGACGGGTCTGTCGGTGATCGTGCTGGAAGCGCGGAACCGGATCGGCGGCCGGGCCTGGACCCGGATGGTGACGCCGGAGATCGCATTCGACGTCGGCTGCGGCTGGCTGCATTCGGCGGACGAGAACTCATTCGTCGGCATCGCCGAGCAGCTCGGCATCGGCATCGACAAGACGCACCCGCCGTGGGGCGAGGCGAGCTTTGGCGATGTGTTTCCCAAGCGCGACCGCGCCGCCTTCGGCAAGGCGCTCGACGCGTTCTACGAGCGGGTCTGGCGCGCGGCGAAACACAAGACCGATGTGGCTGCAGCGACCTTGCTCGAGCCGGGTAACCGCTGGAATCCGATGATCGATGCGGTGTCGACCTACGTCAACGGCGCCGAGCTTGATCGCATCTCGGTGCACGATCTTGAATCCTATCGCGACACCGGCATCAATTGGCGGGTTCGCGAAGGCTACGGCACGCTGATTGCGGCCTACGGTGCGCCATGTCCGGTTGCGCTGAACTGCGTGGTCGAGCTGATCGATCACTCCGAGCGGCAGATCAAAATCAAGACCTCGCTCGGCACGCTCAGTGCCAGTCAGGTCATCATCACGGTGCCGACTAATCTGCTCGCCGACGAGGCGATCAGGTTCGCGCCGGCGCTGCCCGGCAAGGTCGAGGCCGCGCGCCATCTGCCGCTCGGCGTCGACGACAAGGTGATGCTGAAACTGTCAGATCCGAACGGCTTTCCCGCCGACGGCAACTTACGCGCTGCCACGATGCGGAGCGCGATGGGGACGTATCATCTGCGCCCGTTCGGCCGTGATTGTATCGAGGGCTTCTTCGGCGGCCGCTACGCGCGTGAGCTGGAAGACGCCGGCGAGGGGGCGTTCGCCACGCAGGCGATCGACGAGATCGCCGATCTGCTCGGCAACGACATTCGCCGCAAGCTGTCGCCGCTGGCGGAATCGCGCTGGGCCCATGATCCGTTCGCGCGCGGCGCCTATTCGCACGCGCTGCCCGGCCATGCCGGTGCCCGCGGCGTCTTGGCGGCGCCGGTCGATGGCCGGCTGTTCTTTGCCGGGGAGGCGACCTCGCCGCAGTTCTTCTCGACCGCCCACGGCGCGCGTGATTCGGGCGAGCGTGCAGCGCGACAAGCGATCGATTGTCGCAGCGGTGCAGGTTTCGCAGCGAACTAACTTCCACCTAAAGTGTCGCGACTGCCGCAAATCGGCGCGGAAATACGTAGGTCGTCCTGTGAGTTGTCCGATTCCGGCACAGCGCAGGCGGCGTCTGGTGCAGGAAATCCACACGTTAACCGATAATTAACGTTGGAGCTTGAAGCCGGCCCCGCGACTTGCTTTGATCACCGTCATGAGCACGACCCTGATCGAGGTACGAGCGGCAAGGGCAGCGGATGCGTCCGCGGTCGCGGCCACCCATGACGAAGCCTGGCGTTCCGCGTATCAGGGCATCATCCCGGGTGCGGAGCTGGAAAAGCTGATCAACCGCCGCGGTCCGACCTGGTGGGACTCGGCGATCCGTAAGGGCAGCCGAATCAGCGTGCTGTGCTTCGGCGACAAGATTGCCGGCTACGCCAATTACGGTCGTAACCGCGCCCGCAGCCTGCAGTTCGAAGGCGAGATCTACGAGCTTTATCTGCGCCCCGAGTTCCAGGGGCTCGGCTTCGGCCGCCGCCTGTTCGCCGCCGCCCGGCGCGATCTGGTGCAGAGCGGCCTGAAGAGCATGGTGATCTGGGCGCTGTCGGATAACGAGCCGGCGACCGAATTCTATCGCGCTCTCGGCGGCCGGATGGTCGCCCGATCGTCGGAGCGGTTCGGGCCGAAGTCGCTCGACAAGGTTGCGTTTGCCTGGAGCAACTAAGCTTTTTGCGCTGGCGAACGCCGCCAGCGCAGGCTATTCGGGTGGTTCCTGAAATCAAATCAGTCTGGAGCTCTTGATGCGCATCGACGCAATCCCCGTCGGCGTGAACCCTCCGTATGACGTCAACGTCATCATCGAGGTGCCGGTCGGCGGTGAGCCGATCAAGTACGAAATGGATAAGGCTGCCGGTACCCTGGTGGTCGATCGGTTCCTTTATACCTCGATGCATTATCCGGGGAATTACGGCTTCATCCCCCACACCCTGTCGGACGACGGCGACCCCTGCGACGTGCTGGTCGCCAACACCCGCGGCATCGTGCCGGGCGCGGTGATGAGCGTGCGGCCGGTCGGCGTGTTGTACATGAGCGACGAAGCCGGCCACGACGAGAAGATCATCGCGGTGCCGTCGTCGAAGCTGACCCAGCGCTACGACCGCATCAAGACCTACTCGGACCTGCCGGAGATCACGCTGGCCCAGTTCCAGCACTTCTTCGAGCACTACAAGGACCTCGAGCCCGGCAAGTGGGTCAAGGTGGTGCGTTGGGGCGGTGCCGACGAGGCTCATAAGCTGATCCTCGAAGGCCTCGACCGAGCCAAGCAAGCCAAGAAGGGCTGAGCGGCCGGACGAAACGCCGGCGAACAGGAGTTCTGATGCGCCGGCTGCTTCGATGGATTCGTAACCTGGTCGCGATCGCCGTGCTGGCGGTCGCGGTCCTGGCCGGGGTGCTGGCCTACAACACCTTCCGGAACGGCTCGCGGCAGATTGATGTCGCCGCGGTGCCGCCGATCGCGATCGACGAGCAGGGCGCCGCGCAGCGGCTGTCGCAGTCGATCCGCTTTCAGACCATCTCCAATTTCCTCAATCCCGAGCAGGACGCCGAGGCGCTGCGCGGCTTGCGCGCGCACATCGAAGCCAGCTTCCCGGCGTTCCACGCGGCGGCCAAGCAGGAGGTCGTCGGCGGTCACAGCCTGCTCTACACCTGGGCAGGCAGCAACCCGCAGGCCAAGCCGATCGCGCTGCTGGCGCATCAGGACGTGGTGCCGATTGCGCCGAAGACCGAAGCAGACTGGCAGCAGCCGCCGTTCAGCGGCGCGATCGAAGGCGGCTTCGTCTGGGGCCGCGGCTCGTGGGACGACAAGGGCAACCTCTACGCGATGCTGGAGGCCGCCGAGCTGATGGCCAAGCAGGGCTTCCGGCCGAAGCGCACGATCTATTTCGCGTTCGGCCATGACGAGGAAGTCTCCGGCCTGCGTGGTGCCGCCAAGATCGCCGAGCTGCTGGCCTCGCGAAATGTCCGGCTCGATTTCGTGCTCGACGAAGGGCTCCTGATCACCGACGGGGTGATGAAGGGCCTCGACAAGCCCGCCGCGCTGATCGGCGTCTCCGAAAAGGGCTACGCCACGCTGGTGCTGACCGCCCGCGGCACCCCGGGCCACTCGTCGATGCCGCCGCGCGACACCGCGATCGGGATGCTGGCGGCGGCGCTGACCCATCTCGAAGACAACCGGCTGCCGATGCGGATCCGCGGCTCGGTGGCCGAGATGTTCGACACCCTGGCGCCGGAGATGAGCGGCTTCAGCCGGGTCGCGCTGTCGAACCTTTGGCTGTTCCGGCCGCTGCTGCTGCGGGAATTCGCCAAGAGCGGCACCACCGCGGCGATGGTGCAGACAACGACGGCGCTCACCGTGTTCAACGCCGGCGACAAGGACAACGTGCTGCCCGGCGTCGCCGAGGCCAGCGTCAATTTCCGCCTGCTGCCGGGCGACACCCAGACCAGCGTCACCGATCATGTCCGCAGCGTGGTCGCCAACGACAAGATCGCGGTGAGCGGCTTCGAAGGCAATTTCGATCCGCCGCCGGTGACCGGCACCAGCAGCCCATCCTATCAGGCGCTGAACCGCACCATCCGCGAGGTGTTTCCGGATGTGATCGTGGCGCCGGGCCTGATGATCGCCGCAACCGACTCGCGCCACTACGCCCAGGTCGCCGACAATATCTTCCGGTTCTCGCCGGTCCGCGCCACGCCCGAAGACCTCAAGCGCTTCCACGGCACCAACGAGCGTATCAGCATCAAGAACTACGCGGACATGATCCGGTTCTACGTGCGGCTGATGCAGAGCACGGCGGGCTGAAGCACCGCGCCTCCGGTCACTGCACCGTGCGTGACTTAACGCGCATCGTCATTGCCGGGCTCGACCCGGCAATCCATCATTGTCGCGAAACGCTTCTTTCGCGCGCTTCCGCGCGATGGATACGCGGGTCAAGCCCGCGTATGACGAATGCGGAGACGCGGCTATAGCCGCGCCCGCTTACACCGCCGGCTTCGGCAGGCCGTGGATCGCGCAGGCGGCGCGGACGGTGTTGACCAGCAGGCACGCCACCGTCATCAGGCCGACGCCGCCGGGGACCGGCGTAATCGCGCCGGCGACCTCCTTGGCCTCGTTGAACGCGACGTCACCGAGCAGCTTGTCCTTGCCGCCGTCTTTGCCCGGCGTGCGGTTGATGCCGACGTCGATCACGGTGGCACCCGGCTTGATCCAGTCGCCCTTTACCATCTCGGCCTTGCCGACCGCCGCGAACACCAGATCGGCCTGGCGGCACAGCGCCGGCAGGTCGCGGGTGCGCGAATGCGCGATCGTCACGGTGGCGTTCTCGTTCAGCAGCAATTGCACCAGCGGCTTGCCGACCAGATTGGAGCGGCCGATCACCAGCGCGTTCATGCCTTCGAGCGAGGCGTGCACGGTCTTGGCCATGATGATGCTGCCGAGCGGCGTGCACGGCGTCAGCGCGAACAGACCGGAGGCCAGCCGGCCGGCATTGGTCGGGTTGAGGCCGTCGACGTCCTTGGCGGGATCGATCGCGTCGATCACCGCGTTGCTGTCGAGCCCCTTCGGCAGCGGCAATTGCACCAGGATGCCGTGCACGGCCGGATCGGCATTGAGCTTTGCGATCAACGCCATCAGCTCGGCCTGCGGGACATCGGCCGGCAGCCGGTGTTCGAACGAGGCCATGCCGGCCTCCTGGGTCTGCTTGTGCTTACTGCGGACATAGACCTCGGAGGCGGGGTCGTTGCCGACCAGCACCACCGCCAGGCCCGGCGTGATGCCGTGCTCGGTCTTCAGCCGCGCGACTTCGGCGGCGACGCGGGCGCGTAGCTCGGCCGAGATGATTTTTCCATCGATGATCCGGGCTGTCATGTCGTCCTCTTTGCCTGTCCCAGCCGATGCGTCCGCATCGAAATGACAACGCCTCCCCGGAGCGGAGAGGCGAACGGTGGATCGCCCTCGCGGGCCTCCCGGGTGATTATTCGGCGGGCTTGGCCGCCACCAGGCGGCGCAACGCCTCGCCGAGCTGTTTTGGATCGCCGTCGATCGCGATCTGTTTCTGCCGCGAGGTCGCGCCCGACAGCAGCCTTACATTGCGCTTCGGCACGCCGACCGCCTTGGCCAGCAGCTCCGTCACTGCCCGGTTGGCCTCGCCGCCATCGGCGATCGCCCGAACCCGCACTTTGACCACCGGCCGTCCGTCGGACAGCGTTTCCAGCCCGTCGATGTCGTCGCGGCCGCCGCGCGGGGTCACCCGCACCGCTACCGCGACGCCCTGAGCCGAATACCGCCAAGCTTCCGCCATGCCGGCCTCCGCCTGCCCGGCGCGGTTAGAACACTGCCGGGTAGATGTAATAGGTGATCACGCGCTGCAGGAACATGATCAGAAGGATCAGGATGATCGGCGAGATATCGAGGCCGCCGAGCGAGGGCAGCAGATTACGAATCGGCGCCAGCAGCGGCTCGGTGATTCGGTACAGGAACTCGGACACCGCGCCGACGAACTGGTTGCGCGTGTTCACCACGTTGAAGGCGATCAGCCAGGACAGGATCGCGGAGGCGATCAGCAGCCAGATGTAGAGATCGAGGATGATGAGAACGATGTCGAGAATGGCGCGCATGGCGGGGGAAAACTCGCGGTTTCGGTCGCGGAAAGCTCGAGCCGTAGATATCGGTTCACCCCCGTCCAAACAAGGGAACTCGGCGGCAATAAAGCCGCGGCCGGCCGATTTCGATCCGCCCTGTCGTCCTTGACTTGGCCGCGACCTGCACTGTAAATGGCGGCGTTCGCTGGCCGGGACGATATGTCCTGACCGCGCAAGGGGCCATAGCTCAGCTGGGAGAGCGCATCGTTCGCAATGATGAGGTCGGCGGTTCGATCCCGCCTGGCTCCACCAACTTTCCGAGACCAAGACGGAAAGTTGGCGACCTTCGCGACACGATCCCAGCACGGTTTTTCTGAAAAACAGGACGAACCCTCGGTCTTCGACCGCTGATTTCTCGCGTCTGAACCTTTGATTGCCCGACAGCCGGCTGACGGCCGCCGAGCGTCCCCATCGAGACGCCCGGCGATCGACTCTCGATCACACGCTGCCGATCACACGCTGCTGAAGCGCGGCGGGCGCTTTTCGACGAAGCTGGCGACGCCTTCCTTGAAGTCGGCGCTGGCGAGCGAAATCGCCATCTCGCGATTGGCCTCGATGGTCGCTTCCGCCAGGGTCTGGAACGGCACGTCGTAGAGCTGGCGCTTGATCACCCGCATCGAGGCCGGCGCGACGTTATCGGCGAGGTCGCGGGCATAGGCGTAGGTCTGCTCGCGGAGCTGATCGGCCGGATACAGCCGGTTCACCAGTCCCATCCGCAGCGCCTCGTCGGCCGACACACGGCGGGCCGACAGCAACAGATCGAGCGCGTTGGCGTGCCCGACGATCTGCGGCAGCATCCAGGAGATGCCATGCTCGGCAATCAGTCCGCGCCGCGCGAAGGCAGTGGTGAACACGGCAGAGTCGGCGGCGAAGCGAACGTCGCAATACAGCGCGTGGACCATGCCGATCCCGGCCGTGGCGCCGTTGAGCATGCCGATGATCGGCTTGGGAATCGAGGGATAGAACGCGTAGCGGGTCTGCCAGTCGGCCCTGCGATTCATGTCGAACGGCGGCAGATCGGCGGCGCGGCGAACGTCGGATGGATCGATGTTCTGCAGCACCTCCATGTCGGCCCCGGCGCAGAAGCCGCGGCCGGCGCCGGTCAGCACGATGACGCGCACGTCGCCGTCCGAAGCTGCTTGCTGCATCGCAGCCCGTACCTCGCGCTCCATCACCGGCGTCCACGCATTCATGCGGTCCGGCCGGTTCAGCGTGATGGTCGCGATCCGATCCGCGACCTCATAGAGGATGTCCTGGTAGCTCAACGGCGTTTCTCCCTTTGTTGATTGTTGTTGGGCGCATAACCAGCGTCGTGCGCGTCGTCGCCCGCCGTGGGCGACAGATGTCGGGCGCGGCGCGAGCCCTTCGGCCGGGCCACATAGTCCTGGGTTTCGGGGCGCTGCTGCAGCCAGCCGCTCCATTTGCGGAAGACTTTGGCCATCCGCTCAGGCGCGACGCCGAGCTGCGCCATCGCCACGCCGCCATTGACCGATTCGTGATACTCCGCGATCAGCGCGCCGCGCAGCACGAAGCGGCTGATGCCGTCGATCACCACGCGCTGGCCTGCAAAGTCAGGTACGGTCGAGGTGAAGCTCGACAGCGACCATGCGTAGCCGAGGTCGCCGTTGCAGACGGGGTCGAACATCTCCCAGCGATAATCGGCGGCGTCGCGATGAAACAGGTCCTGCATCATCGCGGCGATCTCGGCGCGTCCGGTGTGCGGGCCGTAGATGTAGTCGTGGTACGTCGCGTCTTCGGTGAAATGGTTGGCGAACCTTGCGCCGTCGCCGGATTCCGCCGCGCGAGTCAAACTCTCCAGCAGCCGCGCGAATTCCTCGCTCGTCATGCGCACTCCCTTGCTGCCCCGGTCATGGCCGCCGAAGCTTGGCAGGGAGCTTAGCAACCGCCGCAGCCGCGAGGGAAGCGGATTTGCGGCGGGGAGCCCGGCGCTATTCCGCGGCCTCACGCAGCGCCGTCACCGGCGCGCCGAGGGGCGCGCGCGACAGCCAATGGTCGAGGAAGTGTTCGAGCCAGATCCGCTCAGCGAGATCGTGCACGGCGCGTTCGGCAAAATGCTCGCGCCGCGGCCGCGCGCCGGGAAGCGACAGTCGTTCCTCTCCCTTGGTGGTCCAGCGATGCATCATCGCCCAGGTCACGTCGGGATGGAATTGAAAGCCGAAGGCCGTATCGCTGCGGATCGCCTGCACCGGAAAGTCGCCGCCTTCCGCCAGCAGGTCGGCGCCGGCCGGCAGCTCGAAACCTTCGACGTGCCAGTGATACACCTGCCGGGGCCAGTGCGGGCACATCGCGCGGCCCGCGGCGGTGGGGCGAATGTCGTAGTAGCCGACTTCGGCACGGCCGTGAGGATGCGGTGCCACACGGGCGCCGAGCTGTTTGGCCAGCATCTGCGCGCCGAGGCAGATGCCGAGGAACGGCCGCCGTTCCTTCAGCGGCACGGCGATCCAATCGATCTCACGGCGGATGTAATCGTCCGGATCGTTGGCGCTCATCGGTCCGCCGAAGATCACTGCGCCGGCGTGTTCGTCGAGCGACGGCGGAAGGGAATCGCCGAACCGCGGCCGGCGAATGTCCAGCGGATGGCCGAGCGCGCGCAGCGCATTGCCGACGCGGCCGGGCATCGAGGTCTCCTGGTGCAGAACGATCAGCACCGGTCTCGGATCATTGGTCTTTGCAGGCTGCAGCGCAGGCGAAGATGCCCGGCCGCAATCGGTCAGTCGAACAAGCATGGGAGGGTCAGTCCAGAGCCGCGCCGAACAGAATTGCCGCACCGCCGATCAGGATGTCCGGCGGAAGATGACAAATTCTTAAAGCAAGGCTCGGGCCAGATCATGGCCCTGCGAAATATCAGCGACGGCGCAACTGGAAGCCGCTGACTGCGGCGGCGATGAAGCCGCGCGGGAAGAAGCGCAGCAGGAACGGCACGATCTTCACGCCCAGGCCCGGCAGCACGATCCGCTTGTTGTCCATCAGGCCCTGATAGGCCTGACGCGCGACCTCTGCGGGCGACACGTTGAGCACGGCGCTGTCGAAACCGGGCTCGAAGCCGGCGCGGTCCTGGAACTCGGTCTGCACCGGGCCCGGACAGAGCGCGGTCACGCGCACGCCTTTAGGACCGAGCTCCTGATGCAGCGCTTCGCTGAACGACAGCACATAGGCTTTCGACGCGTAGTACACCGCCATGCCGGGGCCGGGCAGGAAGCCGGCGATCGACGCGACATTGAGGATGCCGCCGCGCAGGCGGGCGATGCTGTCGGCAAACCGCAGCGTCAGATCGGTCAGCGCCCTGATGTTGAGGTCGATGATACCAAGCTGGCTTTCGCGATCGAGCTCGACCGCGCGGCCAAACAGACCGTAGCCGGCATTGTTGATGAGGTACTCGACCTCGACGCCCGCCGCGTTCAGAGTCGAGATGATCTGTTCGGCGGCTCCCGGCTGGCCGAGATCGCACGCGATCACGATCGGCTCTGGTCCGCCCTTGGCGCGAATATCCGCCGCAAGGGATTCGAGGCGGTCGCCGCGTCGCGCCACCAGTGCCACGCGATGAGCATTGTCTGCAAAAATTCGCGCCAGTTCGACACCGATCCCGGCCGATGCGCCTGTAATCAACGTCACTCGTTCAGTCACGACAGGAAACTCATGTTTCAAATGGGCCGAACGGCCTCCGGGGAACAGCTATGGCCTTATGCGGGAAGCAAGCAGCGTGCAAGGGCCGATGCGGCTCGCAGAGCCGAAACGCACGCTGATGCTGCGAGGCGTGGCGGGACAAATACGGGTTCCCGTTACCCGAGGTTTCGCCGGATTTCCGGTTAGTTGGCGGGATCGACCTCAGGCATACTCCCCATCGTACCGCCCTGGGCGGCGGCACTGGGCGCGACCGGGGCCTCGGCAGCTACCTTCTGGCGCAGGGTGACGCGGTCGCGGGTCGAGACCGCCAACAGATCGGCTGCACGCCACACCACGTTTTCTTCGAATTCGGTAACGGTGCCGTCGGCGTAGACCAGCTCCCACATCATTTCGACGATCCGCAGCCGGCCTTGCTCATTGACCGAACGCATGATCACGCTGGTGAAATGGTAAAGGTCGACGGCTTCGCCCTCGATCAGCGTCGCCGAGGCAATCAGCCGGGACGCGGTCGCTGCGTCGAGACCGAAACGCTGTTCGAGCAAAGCGTGCAGCTTTTGCTTTTCGACCTCTGACGGGTCGCCATCGATCGAAATTACATGAATCAGCAGGGCCGTCGCGGCGAGGCGATAGCCACCCTCGTCGAGCGTCAGCTCATCCGGGGCGCTCGGGGCGACGACGTCGGTGATGAATTGGCGCAGTTTGTCCAGCATCGTCTCTCGTCTTTCGATGGGGGCGACGGCTCGTCGCTCTATGACGTGGAAAGGGAACGCCCGCAATCCTGCCCCGGTTCCGGGGAGTTCCATGACGGTTTGGCAATGCGAACGGGCTTCGTTGGTGCCGCAAGGCTCACCGGGCGGTGAGCCGGAACCGCGGCGACCGATCAGGCTGGGTGGTGACGACCCCAATCGGGACCACCGGCTCGGAATCGATCAGCTCGATCCGGAAGTTGCCGACGACCTTGGCCAGCGCCAGCGTGGCTTCGACCAGGGCGAAATGCGCCCCGATACAAACCCGCGGGCCGACGCCGAACGGCAGATAGGCGAACCTGTCGGGCGGCGGTGGGCCCGGCAGAAAGCGCTCGGGCACGAACGCGTTCGGATCGCTCCAGAGCTTCTCGTGTCGGTGCAGCAGCCACGGCGCGATCAGCATCACATCGTGCCGACGAACCGCAAAGCCCGCGACCTGGTCGGGCCCCGCGGCTTCCCGCACGATCAGGAATGCGGGCGGATACAGTCGCAACGTCTCGTCGAGCACCGCACGTGTGAACGGCAGCCGCTCGATCTCGGTGCCACCAAGACCGACCCGGCGAACTTCACTGGCCAACCGCTCCTGAGCGTCGGGATCGAGCGCCAACAGGTACAGCGCCCAGAACAGCGCGGTGGCGGTGGTCTCGTGCCCGGCCAGGATCATGGTGGCGACCTGATCACCGAGCTGCGCGTCGGAGAACGCTTCGCCGGTTTCCGGGTCGCGCGCCGCCAGCATCAGTTCGAACAGGTCGCGCGGCGGCGCGCCTTCGGCCTTGCCGGCTGCACGTCGCGCGGCGATCAGTTCGCCGATGAAGCGTGTCCAGCGCCGGCGAAACAATGCGCGCGAAACATCCTGCGGCGTCGGCCAGCCGAGCGGCAGCAACAGATCGAGAAACCGCGGGCTCGCCAGCCGGGTGCCGTAGTCGATCACGAAGCTGCGTAGCGTGTGACCGTGCGTTCCCATCTCGAACGAGAACATCGTCCGCCCGGCGATCTCCAGCGCCAAATGCTGCATGGTTTCGCGCAAGTCCACGGCCGCGCCGGTCTTGCGACGCAGCGCCTCGACCACCTCGTCGGTGGCCGATGCCATATGCGGCAGCAGCGTCGCGACGGCGCGCGGGGTGAAGGCCGGCGCCAGCGTCCGGCGCTGATGCTTCCAGGCGCGGCCTTCGGCCAGCAGCAGGCCCTCGCCGAGCATCGGCCGCAGCACGCGGATTCCGGTCGCCGTGCGGTGATAGTTGTCGACATTGTCGACCAGCACGTGGCGGATCGCGTCCGGCGCGTTGAGGATGTAGCTTGAGTGGGCGAAGAACCGGCCCCTGACGACATCGTCCTGGTAGGCGCGGTCGCCCCAGCTCGCGATCGCGTTGTGGCGGATCGCGGCGAGCCGGCCGAGCGCCGAGAGATTCTCCGGCGCGCGCGGCGGCGTCGGCGGGATCAGCGGCGCACGGGATGCCGGGCGGTCGTCGATTGCGGCGATGCTCACCTCGAACCCACTCCCTCGTCGTTGTCCAACGAAGGTAGTGTGGGAAACAGGCAGGGAGAAGGCGCCGGCGGAACCCGCAAGCGAGGCGTTCGGCCGCAGCGTGGCGGCCCAAACCGGGCTCAGAGCATGCCGGGCAGGACGCGATCCGGCGGCTTGTGATTATCCAGGAAGGTGCGGATGTTGATGATCACCTTCTCGCCCATCTCGACGCGGCCCTCGATGGTGGCCGAGCCCATGTGCGGCAGCAGCACGACTTTGCCATGCTTGGCGAGCCGCACCAGCTTCGGATTGACCGCCGGCTCGTGCTCGTAAACGTCGAGGCCGGCGCCGGCGATGTCGCCGGCTTCGATCAGCTTGGTCAGGGTTTCTTCGTCGATCACTTCGCCGCGGGCGGTGTTGACGATGAAGGCGTCCTTGCGGATCAGCTTCAGCCGCCGCGCCGACAGCAGATGGAACGTCGCCGGGGTGTGCGGACAGTTCACCGAAATGATGTCCATCCGCGCCAGCATCTGGTCGAGCGAATCCCAGTAGGTCGCGCCGAGTTCGTCGGCGATCCGCGGGGCGACCGGCTTGCGGTTGTGATAGTGGATCTGCAGCCCGAACGCGCGGGCGCGGCGCGCCACCGCCTGGCCGATCCGGCCCATGCCGATGATGCCGAGCCGCTTGCCGCCGAGCCGTCGGCCGAGCATCCAGGTCGGCGACCAGCCGGGCCATTCGCCGCCGTCGGTCAGGAGCGCAGCCCCTTCGATCATCCGGCGCGGCACCGCCAGGATGAGCGCCATGGTCATGTCGGCGGTGTCTTCGGTCAGAACTTTGGGGGTGTTGGTGACGGTGATGCCGCGCGCATGCGCTGCGGCCACGTCGAGGTTGTCGATGCCGTTGCCGAAATGCGCGATCAGCCGCAGCTTGCAGTCGGGCTGGTTGACCATCGCGGCGGTGATCTCGTCGGTCACCGTGGGTACCAGGACGTCGGCGGTGCGGGCAGCTTCGGCGAGTTGCTCGGCGGTCATCGGGACATCGTCGAGATTCAGCCGGGCGTCGAACAGCTCACGCATCCGGGTTTCGATCGAGTCCGGAAGCTTGCGGGTGACGACGACCAGAGGCTTTTTCTTAACCGACATTCCAACGCTCTCTGACGAGCTTAACGAGATCGTTTAGTCCCCGTTAACTCAGCTGTTCGACACTCCCGCAGCAGCGTGACCACAGGGGCCGGTCCCGACCATAAGGTCCCTTCCGTTCCTTGGGTTACCGGATGCCTTCCGGCCTTCTCTAGCAGAAGACCGCGCCAAGACAAGGACCCCTGGGTTTCGCCGGAGACGGCCGCGCCGCAAATCCCGCGACGAAGAGGCGTGTCGATGTCGATGAAATACCTGATGGCGGTAACGGCGTTCGCAGCTGCGATGATTTGCGCTGCGACCTTCGCGCACGCCGGCAAGGAGTCACCGTTGTCGGCGAGCGGACTGCCGGTGCCGCGATACGTCAGTCTTAAGTCTGATCACGTCAATGTCCGGGTCGGACCAACCAAGGACAATGACGTCGCCTGGGTCTACACCCGCGCGGGCCTGCCGGTCGAAGTCACCGCCGAGTTCGAAAATTGGCGGCGGGTTCGGGATTCCGAGGGCGCCGAAGGTTGGGTGTACCACTCGCTGCTGTCCGGCCGGCGCACTGCCGTTGTCACCATGAAGGACAAAGACGGCTTGGCGCCGCTGTATGAGAGCGCCAGCTCCGGCAGCGCCGTGGTGGCCCGGCTGCAGGCCGGCGTGGTGGCGCAGGTCAAGCGCTGCGACATGAAATGGTGCCGGATCGTCGGCAGTGGCTTCGACGGCTGGATCGAGAAGCTGCAGCTGTGGGGCGTTTACGCCGACGAGCAGGTCAACTGATCGCGCCGTAGCCGATGCCTGACGGTCGCGGCAAGGGCGCGTAAAAAAGCCCGAGGGCATGCTGCACTCGGGCCAGAACCATCACCAAGAATAACTCGAAAGACGGCGTTCAGCCCTTCTTTCGCAGCCGCACAACGACGTCGACCCGGGCGATCTCGTAGCCATCGGGAACATCCGGCGTCGCCTTGAGCTCGAGCTCGGCATGGGGAATGTCGATCAGCTCGTGGTTGTTCTCGAGGTAGAAGTGCTGGTGGGCCGACACGTTGGTGTCGAAATAGGTCTTGGTGCCGTCGACGCTGACCTGACGCAGCAGACCGACTTCGGTGAGCTGATTCAAGGTGTTGTAGACGGTCGCCAGCGACACCGGGACCTTGGCCTGGCTGGCCTCTTCGTACAGCATTTCCGCCGTCAGATGGCGGTCGCCCTTGCCGAACAGCAGCCAGCCCAGCGCCATGCGCTGACGGGTCGGACGCAGGCCGACCGACTGCAGCATCTCGTTGACATCATGCCACGGGCAGCCGTTCAGCCGAGGTTCTGCGTGCGAGTGCGCCTCGTGCGCCGGTTCCTCTTGCAAAAATGCCACTCGTTCACCGATGTCCACTTCCGCAACCCCTAATGCGCGCCTGTTGGAAACTCGACCGTCTGATTATAGGAAGCATTCCTTGTTGGTGCAAGCGCTTCGCAACTAGCGAAGCTCGGTCGATTTGCTTAAGTAAGATCACGGAGGTGCCGCTAGGCGGGGCAATATGCCTATGTTACAGACCCGCGCATTCACCGAGCGCGCTTCGCGCACGCGCCGAATCGGCCGCGTGGGCAGCCAAAAACCTCACGATCGAATCAAGAAGAAGGCATCGTCGCATGCGGGACCGTCGCTCCAGCTACGAATATGAAGATCTGCTGGCCTGCGGCCGGGGCGAACTGTTTGGCGCGGGCAACGCCCAGCTGCCGCTGCCGCCCATGCTGATGTTCGACCGTATCACCATCATCACCGAGGACGGCGGCGAGTTCGGCAAGGGCCAGGTCCGCGCCGAGCTCGACGTCAAGCCGGACCTGTGGTTCTTCGCCTGCCACTTCAAGAACGATCCGGTGATGCCGGGCTGCCTCGGCCTCGACGCGATGTGGCAGATGGTCGGCTTCTTTCTCGGCTGGGTCGGCGGCGAAGGCCCGGGCCGCGCGCTCGGCCTCGGGGAACTAAAGTTCACCGGCCAAGTGCTGCCGCACATCAGCAAGATCGTTTACAATGTCGACATCAAGCGGGTGATGCGCTCGAAGCTTTGGCTCGGCATTGCCGATGGCTGGCTTTCGGCCGACGACGAGATCATCTACCGCGCAAAGGATCTGAAAGTCGGTCTGTTCAAGCAGACGGCGCAGCCGGTCGGCGGCTAGCGAGTGCTAGCCGAGCCGTGTCTTCAGCCGCGAACGACCCTGGAGTGAACGAGGCGATCACATGAGACGAGTTGTTGTGACGGGGATGGGGATCGTCTCGTCGATTGGTAACAACACCCAAGAAGTTCTGGCGAGCCTGTACGACGCCAAGTCCGGTATTTCGCGTGCCGAAAAGCATGCCGAGCTCGGCTTCCGCTCGCAGGTCCAGGGCGCACCGACGCTGAATCCGGCCGATGTGGTCGATCGTCGCGCGATGCGATTTCTCGGTGAAGGCGCGGCGTGGAACCACGTCGCGATGGAGCAGGCGCTCGCCGACTCCGGGCTGGAAGAGTCCGATATCTCGAACGAGCGCACCGGCATCGTGATGGGCTCCGGCGGCCCGTCGGCCCGTACCATCGTCGAAGCCGCCGACATCACTCGCACCAAGGGCCCGAAGCGCGTCGGTCCGTTCGCGGTGCCGAAGGCGATGAGCTCGACGGCGTCGGCCACGCTCGCGACCTGGTTCAAGATCAAGGGCGTCAACTACTCGATCTCGTCGGCCTGCGCGACCTCCAACCACTGCATCGGCAACGCTTACGAGCTGATCCAGTGGGGCAAGCAGGACGTGATGTTCGCCGGCGGCTGCGAGGAACTCGACTGGTCGCTGTCGGTGCTGTTCGACGCGATGGGCGCGATGTCGTCGAAGTACAACGACACCCCGGCCACCGCCTCGCGTCCCTATGACGTGTCGCGCGACGGCTTCGTGATCGCCGGCGGCGCCGGCGTCTTGGTGCTGGAAGAGCTCGAACACGCCAAGGCGCGCGGCGCCAAGATCTACGGCGAAATCATCGGCTATGGCGCGACCAGCGACGGTTACGACATGGTGGCGCCGTCGGGCGAAGGCGCCGAGCGCTGCATGAAGATGGCGCTGGCAACCACCGGCGGCATCAAGATCGACTACATCAATCCGCACGCGACCTCGACGCCGGCCGGTGATCCGCCGGAAATTGGCGCGATCCGCAACGTGTTCGGCAACGAGGACAAGTGTCCGCCGATCTCGGCCACCAAGGCGCTGACCGGCCACTCGCTCGGCGCCACCGGTGTGCAGGAGGCGATCTACTCGCTGCTGATGATGCAGAACGGCTTCATCTGCGAGAGCGCTCACATCACCGAACTCGATCCGGCCTTTGCCGACATGCCGATCGTGCGCAAGCGCGTCGACAACGCCAAGCTCGGCGCCGTGCTATCGAACTCGTTCGGCTTCGGCGGCACCAACGCGACGCTGGTGTTCAAGCGGCTGGAGGCGTGATCGCCGGTGTTCGGCGTGCTGATGCCGGACAATCGAAGTGTTAGGATGATCGTCATGGCCGGGCTTGTCCCGGCCATCCACGTTTTTGAAGCACGGTCGAGCCGCGGGTCGTGGATGCCCGGGACGGACCGGGGCATGACGCAGAGGGAAACAACGACATGCAACAACTGATGCAGGGTAAGCGCGGGCTGATCATGGGCGTCGCCAACGACCATTCGATCGCTTGGGGCATGGCTAAGACGCTGCACGCGCACGGCGCCGAACTCGCCTTCACCTATCAGGGCGACGCGCTGGCCCGGCGGGTCAAGCCGCTGGCGCAGTCGCTGAATTCCGATCTGGTGCTGCCCTGCGACGTCGAAGACATCGCCAGCGTCGATGCGGTGTTTGACACGCTCAAGGACAAGTGGGGCAAGCTCGACTTCGTCATCCATGCGATCGGCTTCTCCGACAAGAACGAGCTGCGCGGTCAGTACATCGACACCAGCCGCGCGAACTTCTCGCGCACCATGGTGATCTCCTGCTTCTCGTTCACCGAGGTCGCCAAGCGCGCCGCCGCGCTGATGCCGGATGGCGGCGCAATGATTACGCTGACCTTCGGCGCCTCCGAGCGCGCGATGCCGAACTACAACGTGATGGGTCTTGCCAAGGCGGCGCTGGAAGCCAGCGTGCGCTATCTCGCCTGCGACCTCGGCCCGAAGGGCATCCGCGTCAACGCCGTCTCGGCCGGTCCGGTGCGGACGCTGGCCGGCGCCGGCATCGGCGATTCCCGCGCGATGTTCGGCTTTATGGAAAAGCACTCGCCGCTCGGCCGCGGCGTGACGCTGGAAGAACTCGGCGGCTCGGCGCTGTATCTCCTGTCGGACCTCTCCGGCGGCGTCACCGGCGAAACCCACTACGTCGATTCCGGCTACAACATTGTGCTGATGCCGAAGCCGGATGCACTGAAGGCGGACGCCGAGCGCGGCGAGTAGCTCCCTCTCGTCGTTCTCTGCTGACCGCCTCACCATCCAACCGAAGGCGTATGATCCAGTTCTAGAGCGTGCGTGTTCAACATCTGCGCCCTTGAGACAGGTTAGGGGTGAAATCTCTGCCGAGATGGTGCTATCTTGGCGGCGTTAACCGCTAAGCTGGACCTCGACGCGATTGCGATATCAAGGCAAAAAACGCCTTGCCGAGAATAGAATCCCAAATGGGCGCGCATCGCCCTAGCTGGCCGTTATAGGGATAGAGATTCACGTGCGATGTGTGCGACCGTCGGTCTAAACAGACGGAGGGGAGGGAAGTCAGCACAGGTATTTCGCCTGCGACCTATCACCGGCTGGCTTTCGTCGGAAACTCGCGCTATCATTAGGTAATTATTTGTTCTGTTTTGTCAGATCGTGATTATCTATGAGCGACGATAACGGTGACGCTCCTCGGATTGAGAGCCCGAATTTTCAGCGCGTAAACGAACGAGGCCGCTTGACAGCGTTGGGTGGTAAAATTGCTGTCGTCGCCACCCTTATGCTTGCTTCCGTGGGATTTCTAGATGCCGCGACGAAGCTCTTGGGTAGTACCAACTCCTTCTGGAGCCAGCTAAAGGTCGTTTTAGGTGACGACGCCTCGGTGTCGTCCCATACTCGTACGGGGGCAGCGGAGGCGACCGATGGCCAAAAGCACCATGAGCAGTGGTATGCTGCTATGTCTAGCTATGACGCCCCGAACTTCCATAGCCCTGCTGATGATGCTGTTCGGGCGGCAAAGGTAATGGGGCTGTCGGCCAGCGTTGCAATCTACCGAATCAACGGCCACAATGTTGTGACTTTAAGCGGTCCCCTGCCGTACGCAGATGCAGTCGCAGTCGTCGATCGGGCTCGATCGATAGGCCTTGCCCCGACGGGCTGGGCTAATGACCGCGCCCGCTTCGGTACGAAGATCGCAACTTGCGATGATCGAAAATGTACTTGGCTGATGAAGTAGTGTGTGGAATCGAAGCCTTGTCGAAGGCGAGGCGTTTCTCTAAGCAAGCATGATGATACTAGATAACGAAAGCGCGGCCTGGGCGGCCGCGCTTTGTGGTCGATTCTGTTGTGTTGCGCCCGCAACTTCCCTTAATTTGCGACGATGTCGAACCGGTCGGCGTTCATCACCTTGGCCCAAGCCGCGGCGAAGTCCTTCACGAACTTCTCCTGGGCATCCGAGCTCGCATACACTTCGGCAAAGGCGCGGAGCTGGGAGTGCGAGCCGAAGATCAGATCGACGCGCGTGCCGGTCCAACGCAGCTCGTTGGTCTTGCGGTCGCGGCCTTCGTAGATCTCGACCTCGCCGTTCGCCTTGGTCCACTTGGTGCCCATGTCGAGCAGGTTGACGAAGAAGTCGTTGGTCAGCTTCTCGGGCCGCTCGGTGAGCACGCCGTGGGTGGCGTGTTCGTAGTTGGCTCCGAGCACACGCAGGCCGCCGACCAGCACCGTCAGTTCAGGGCCGGTCAGCCTGAGGAGCTGAGCCTTGTCGACCAGCGCCTCTTCCGGATGCATGAACTGATGCCGCTTGGTGTTGATGTAGTTGCGGAAGCCATCGGCCCGCGGCTCCAGCACCTTGAACGACTCGACGTCGGTCTGTTCGGCCGACGCGTCCATCCGGCCGGGGGTGAACGGCACCTTGACGGTGGTGCCGGCATCCTTGGCGGCCTTCTCGATCGCAGCGACGCCGCCGAGCACGATCAGGTCGGCGAGCGAGACCTTCTTGCCGCCCTTCTGTGCGCCGTTGAACTCGCCCTGGATCGCTTCGAGCTTGCTCAGCACCTGCGCCAGCTCGGCCGGGTGGTTGACCTCCCAGTCCTTCTGCGGAGCCAGGCGGATGCGCGCACCATTGGCGCCGCCGCGCTTGTCCGAGCCGCGGAAGGTCGAGGCCGACGCCCACGCGGTGGAGACCAGCTGCGACACCGACAGGCCGGAGCCGAGGATCTTCGCCTTCAGCGCTTCGATGTCGGCATCGCCGACCAGCTCGTGGTCGACCGCCGGGATCGGATCCTGCCAGATCAGCTCTTCCTTCGGCACTTCGGGGCCGAGGTAGCGCACGCGCGGTCCCATGTCGCGATGCGTCAGCTTGAACCAGGCACGGGCGAACGCGTCCGCGAACCGATCAGGATTCTCCATGAAGCGGCGCGAGATCTTCTCGTAGATCGGATCGAAGCGCAGCGACAGGTCGGTGGTGAGCATCTTCGGCACGTGCTTCTTCTCCGGATCGAACGGATCCGGAATGGTCGCGCCCGCGCCCTTGGCGCGCCACTGCTTGGCGCCGGCCGGGCTCTGCTCCAGCTCCCACTCGTAGCCGAACAGATTCCAGAAGAAGTTATTGCTCCACTTGGTCGGCGTGGTGGTCCAGATCACTTCCGGGCCGCCCGTGATGGTGTCGGCGCCGAAGCCGGTGCCGAACTTGCTGGTCCAGCCGAGACCCTGCTCCTCGAGCAGCCCGCCTTCCGGAGCCGGCCCGATCAGCGACGGATCGCCGGCGCCGTGGGTCTTGCCGAAGGTGTGGCCGCCGGCGATCAGCGCCACGGTCTCTTCGTCGTTCATCGCCATGCGATAGAACGTCTCACGGATATCCTTGGCGGCGGCGACCGGATCGGGGTTGCCGTTCGGGCCTTCCGGGTTCACGTAGATCAGGCCCATCTGCACGGCGCCCAGCGGCTCGGAGAGCTGACGCTCGCCCGAATAGCGCTCGTCGCCCAGCCAGGTGCCTTCCGGGCCCCAATACAGCTCTTCCGGCTCCCAGACGTCGGCGCGGCCACCGGCGAAGCCGAAGGTCTTGAAGCCCATCGACTCCAGCGCAACGTTGCCGGTGAGGACCATCAGGTCGGCCCAGGAGATCTTGCGGCCGTATTTCTGCTTGATCGGCCACAGCAGGCGGCGGGCCTTGTCGAGGTTGGCATTGTCCGGCCACGAATTCAGCGGCGCGAAGCGCTGCTGGCCGGCGCCGGCGCCGCCGCGACCGTCGGTGATGCGATAGGTGCCGGCCGAGTGCCAGGCCATGCGGATGAACAGGCCGCCATAATGGCCGAAGTCGGCCGGCCACCATTCCTGCGAATCCGTCATCAGCGCGTGAAGGTCCTTCTTCACCGCCTCCAGATCGAGCTTCTTGAATTCTTCGGCGTAGTCGAACGCCTCGCCCATCGGGTCGGACTTTTTCGAGTTGTTGTGCAGCACCGAAATGTCGAGCTGATCCGGCCACCAATCACGGTTGCGGTGGCCGTGGCTGCCGCCTGAGAACGGGCACTTGCCTGCGCCCTTGTCATCCGTCTTTGCGTCCATGGTGTCTCTCCGATCTCGCGTTGCAGTGTTTTCCCGGCGCAATGTGCTGGCGTCTTTGGAAAGTTTCATGACGCCGGCCAGGGCCGGGATCGAATTGAACGCCGCGAGCGTGGGGGATCGCCCGCGGCGTTGCTTCCTGGAGTGAAGGGTGTGTGTTGGCCGTTCACCCCCCGGAAGTTGTGTTCCAGGTCCGGCATGCAGACCTTGGATCAGTTCTATCATCAGGTCCAGTCGAATTGATTTTGCTCCGCGATCAGATAATCTGATCGCATGATCTCCTTGAGGCAGCTTCGCTATCTGTCGGCCTTGGCCCGGCACGGCCATTTCGGCCGTGCCGCCGATGCCTGTTCGGTGACCCAGCCGGCATTGTCGATGCAGATCGCCGAGCTGGAGCGCACGCTGGGGGTGAAAGTCGTGGAACGCCGGCCCGGTGAGGTGTTTCTCACCGACATCGGCCGCGAGATCGCCCGGCGTGCCGAAGAGGTGCTGGCTGCGACTCGCGATCTGGTGGATTTCGCCCGGCACCGGGCCAAGCCGCTCACCGGCCGGCTGAGCCTCGGGGTGATTCCCTCGCTGGCGCCGTATCTGCTGCCGAAGGTGCTGCCGCTGCTGCAACAGCGCTTCCCCGAGCTGCGGCTGGAGCTGCGGGAAAGCCAGACCCGCCCGCTGGTGGCCGACGTCGTGAGCGGCGCGCTCGATGCCGCGTTGCTGGCGCTGCCTGCCGGCCATTCCGATCTGGACGCGATTCCGCTGTTCGACGACCCGTTCCTGCTCGCCGTGCCGGCCGAGGATCCGCGCTCGGAACAGACGCCGATCGGGGTCGAAGAGATCGACCAATCGCGGCTGATCCTGCTGGAGGACGGTCACTGCCTGCGCGACCAGGCACTGGCGTTTTGCGCCACTGCGCGTAATCGCGGCATTCAGATCGGCAGCGCCGGCACCGCCAGTTTCGGTGCGTCCAGCCTGACGACGGTGATTCAGATGGTCGCGGGCGGCTACGGCATCACGCTGATCCCGCAGATCGCCGCCGAGGTGGAGCGCCGTGATTCGCGGGTGAAGTTTCTGCGGCTGCGCCGGCCGCAGCCTGGTCGCAGCGTCGGCCTCGTCTTCCGCAAAACCTCGCCGCGCCGCGCCGACTTCGAGGCCTTCGGCGAGGTGGTGAAGCAGGGCATCAATTCCGGCGCGCGGCCCGAGACCGCGGTCGCCTGAGGTGGGCCCGTTCAGCCGGCCGCGATCGCGGCGGCTTCGGCGGCGGCGCGCTGCATGCTCGACGACATCTCGCTGGTCACCGTGCTCTGCTCCTCGACCGCCGCAGCCGTCGAGCTGACGTATTCACTGACGTTCTGGATCGCTGTCTTGATCTTGCCGAGCGCGCCGACGACATCGCCGGAAATGCTGGTGAGATTGCCGATCTCGGCGCCGATCTTGTCGGTCGCCTGCTTGGCCTGATTGGCGAGGTTCTTCACCTCCGCCGCCACCACGGCGAAGCCTCGGCCTGCTTCGCCGGCGCGCGCCGATTCGATCGTGGCATTGAGGGCCAGCAGGTTGATCTGCCCGGTGATGTGATTGATCAGTTCGACGATGCCGCTCATCGCCTGAGCCGCATCGTTGAGCTGGTTGGCCTGCGAGTCGGCGGCATCGACTTCGCCGACCGCGTTCATCGCCGTCTGCCGCGACTTGGTCATTGCTTCGGAAATCTCGCGCACCGAGGCGTTGAGTTCTTCCGCCCCGGCCGCGACCGACTCCATCATGGCGCGGACGCGTTCATTGCCCATGCGGGTCAGCACCTGGCGCGTCGTGTCGGTGGCGTACTTCACCACCTTGAACGGACGTCCATTGAGATCGAGGATCGGGTTGTACGACGCCTGGATCCAGACTTCCCTGCCACCCTTGCCGATCCGCTTATACTCTCCGGCTTGGTAATCGCCCCGTCCGAGCGCCGCCCAAAATGCCCGATAGGCCGCCCCCTCACGCTCGGCGGGATCGACGAACATGCTGTGGTGGCGGCCCTTGATCTCGCCCAGCGAGTAGCCGAGCGCGTGCAGGAAGTTGTCGTTGGCGTCCAGCACCGTGCCGTCGATGCCGAACTCGATCACCGCCTGCGACTTGCGGATCGCGTCGATCTGGCCGGAGAAGTCGGCGTTCTTCAGCTTCTGCGCCGTGACGTCGGTTGCGTATTTCACCACCTTGAACGGCTTGCCGCGAGCATCGAGGATCGGGTTGTAGGACGCCAGGATCCAGATCTCTTTGCCGCCCTTGCCGATCCGCTTGAACTCGCCCGGGAAGTATTCGCCGCGGTTGAGCCGTGACCAGAATTCACGGTAGTCGCTGCCGTCGCGCACCGATGGCTCGACGAACATGCTGTGATGCTTGCCCTTGATCTCGCCCAATGAGTACCCCATCGCGGCGAGAAAATTATCGTTGGCTGTGAGGACAGTGCCGTCCATCGCAAACTCGATCACCGCCTGGGCGCGGCCGATCGCCGCGAGCTTGCCGGCGTCTTCTAGCGAGTGGGTCTTCGCCGCGGTGATGTCGGCTGCAAACTTCACCACACCGGTCGGCTTGCCGTTCTTGTCGAGGATGGGATTGTAGGACGCCTGGATCCAGACCTCACGGCCGCCCTTGCCGATGCGATGGAATTCGCCGGACTGATACTGACCGGCGCGCAGCGCGGTCCAGAACTCGCGATAGGCCGGGCTGTCGTGCTCGCTCGGATCGACGAACATGCTGTGATGCTTGCCTTTGATCTCGGGCAGCGAGTAGCCGAGCGCGGCCAGGAAGTTATCGTTGGCATCAATGACCTTGCCGTCGAGATCGAACTCGATCACCGCCTGGGAGCGATTGAGCGCCGCGAGCATTGCTGCCGCGTGGTCATGACCGGCCGAGCGGGTGAAGGAGAACATTCCAGACCTTTCTCTGATACGGCCTCGCACGATGGCGCGACCACGAGGCAGAAGCTGGTCGCCATTTTGGTGAAGACGTCGTTAAGGTTGGCCTAGCCCCAGGGAAGCAGGCTGCACTCAATTACCGAATTTATTGCAACCCAGGATTCGTACGGAGAACTAACAACACGCGCACTGGTAGCGACCGACATCCGCTGCCCTACGGAAGGTGCTGCCAAACAAAAAGGGCGGCCCGGTGAGGCCGCCCTTGATGGTGATTACTTGCTGCGACGTAGCGTCGCGCCGATGAGCTTACTCGCCCGCAGCCTGCGCGGGCGCTTCGCCTTCGGCCTTGGCTTCCGCCTTCTGCTTGGCTTCGAGGTCTTCGCCGGTGGTCTGATCGACCACCTTCATCGACAGCCGGGTCTTGCCGCGGTCGTCGAAGCCGAGCAGCTTGACCTTGACCTTGTCGCCTTCCTTGACGACGTCGGAGGTCTTCTGCACGCGGCCGGCGGCGAGCTGGCTGATGTGTACCAGACCGTCCTTGGCGCCGAAGAAGTTCACGAAGGCGCCGAACTCCATCACCTTGACGACGGTGCCTTCGTAGATCTCGCCGACTTCCGGATCGGAAGCGATCGACTTGATCCACTTGATCGCGGCCTTGATCGACTCGCCGTCCGACGAAGCCACCTTCACGGTGCCGTCGTCTTCGATGTTGACCTTGGCGCCGGTCTTTTCGACGATCTCGCGGATCACCTTGCCGCCGGTGCCGATCACTTCGCGAATCTTGTCGGTCGGGATCTTGAAGGTCTCGATCCGCGGCGCGTGTTCGCCGAGCTCGGCGCGGGCGCGATCGAGCGCCTTGGACATCTCACCCAGGATGTGGATGCGACCGTCCTTGGCCTGACCGAGCGCCACCTTCATGATCTCTTCGGTGATGCCGGCGATCTTGATGTCCATCTGCAGCGAGGTGATGCCCGCCTCGGTGCCCGCCACCTTGAAGTCCATGTCGCCGAGGTGGTCCTCGTCGCCGAGGATGTCGGACAGCACGGCGAAGCGCTCGCCTTCCAGGATCAGACCCATCGCGATACCCGCGGTCGGCCGCTTCAGCGGCACGCCCGCGTCCATCAGCGCCAGCGAGGCACCGCACACCGACGCCATCGAGGACGAACCGTTCGACTCGGTGATCTCGGAGACGACGCGGATGGTGTAGGGGAACTCGTGATGCGGCGGCAGCACCGGATGGATCGCGCGCCACGCCAGCTTGCCGTGGCCGATCTCGCGGCGCTTGGTGCCACCGAGGCGACCGGTCTCGCCGACCGAGTAGGGCGGGAAGTTGTAGTGCAGCAGGAACGTCTCTTTGTACGTTCCGGACAGCGAATCGACATACTGCTCGTCTTCGCCGGTGCCCAGCGTGGTCACGACCATCGCCTGGGTTTCGCCGCGGGTGAACAGCGCCGAACCGTGGGTCCGCGGCAACACGCCGACCTGGGCCAGGATGTTGCGGACGGTCTTGCTGTCACGGCCGTCGATGCGCTTGCCGGTGTCGAGGATGTTCCAGCGAACGATCTTGGCCTCGAGCTCCTTGAACACGCCGGCGATGCGCAGCTTGTCGTATTTCGGCTCCTGGCCTTCCGGGAAGAAGTGCGCGATCGCCTTCTCCTTGACCTTGCCGACCGCGGCGTAGCGATCCTGCTTGACCGGGATGGCGTAGGCGGCACGCAGCTCCTGCTCGACGAGGCCGAGCATTTCCTTTTCGATCTCGCTGTCGTCGACGACGGTGAGTTCGCGCGGCTCCTTGGCGGCCTTCTCGGCGAGGTCGATGATCGCGTCGATCACCGGCTGGAAGTGGCGGTGACCGAACATCACGGCGCCGAGCATGATCTCTTCCGACAGCTCCTTGGCCTCGGATTCGACCATCAGCACCGCGTCGGCGGTACCGGCCACCACCAGCTCGAGCTGGGTTTCAGCCATCTCGTCGAGCACCGGGTTGAGCACGTATTCGTCGTTGATGAAGCCGACGCGGGCGGCGCCGATCGGGCCCTTGAACGGCACGCCGGACAGCGTCAGCGCCGCGGAGGCGGCGACCATCGCCAGCACGTCCGGATCGTTCTCCATGTCGTGCGACAGGACGGTGACGATGACCTGGGTCTCGTTGCGCCAGCCGTCGGCGAACAGCGGACGGATCGGGCGGTCGATCAGACGGGAGACCAGCGTCTCCTTCTCGGTCGGACGGCCTTCACGCTTGAAGTAGCCGCCGGGAATGCGGCCGGCCGCGTAGGCCTTCTCTTGGTAGTCGACGGTGAGGGGGAGGAAGTCGACGCCTTCACGCGGCGCCTTGGCGGCCACCACGGTGGCGAGCACGACGGTCTCGCCATAGGTCGCGACGACGGCGCCGTCGGACTGGCGGGCGACCTTGCCGGTTTCAAGCTTGAGGGGACGGCCACCCCAATCGATTTCCACGGAATGGATATTGAACATCGGGTCTTTCTTTCATCGGTTGTCGGGAAGACCGGACGCCAAATACCAAAAGACCATGCGCAAGATGGCGAGACGCTGACTGCGCGAGTGCACAAACAGCGTCCGGCGATCCTGCCATGGTCTTCAGTTGGGAAATGGCGTTCATTCCTCCCGGCTGCGGGGAAGACGCATCGGTCTTCGGTCCCGCACGGCGGGCTGGAGGCCCGTTGACGAGCTCAACCGCCGGAATGCGACTGAGCCGACTGACACGGGCGGATGGAAGACTCGCCCGTGCGAACATCTTGCTTCGGCCGTCGCGGACGTGTCGTGGCACATCCGCTTTGGCCGGGTTTCCGACGCCTCAGCGACGGATGTTGTGCTTTTCGAGCAGCGCCTTGTAGCGCGCTTCGTCCTTCTTCTTGATGTAGTCGAGAAGCGAACGGCGCGTCGACACCAGCTTCAACAGCCCACGGCGGGAGTGATTGTCCTTGGTGTGGGTCTTGAAGTGCGTGGTCAGGTTGTTGATGCGTTCCGACAGGATCGCGACCTGAACCTCGGGCGAGCCGGTATCACCGGCCTTGGTGGCGCTGGTCTTGATGACTTCCGCTTTGCGTTCTGCGGTAATCGACATCGTCAGATACTTTCCTTGCGAACAACCGAGCTGGCAGTCAGCCCGGTGAGGTTGAAAACGCGCTTGGGGATGAGCTCGCCATTGCCGACTTCGGCGAGGGCCAGAAGCCGGCCTGCCACCGTGACATAGACTGTGCCGCTACAATGAGGCGCATCCCGTCCGCGCAACAAAACGGCCTGGCCCCGATGGAGCCTTGCCGCATCAGCCCGAGTGACGGCCAGCGCCGGGATGTCGTCCAGCGCGGTCTCAACGGGCAGTAGCGCGTCGGCGAGGCTACCCTCGCCGGACGCCGCTCTATCGCACAAAGCCTGTAGTTCTTCCAGCGGAATCATGTCCGACTCGTCGAACGGCCCGACCACGGTGCGGCGCAGTGCGCAGATATGACCGTAGCAGCCGAGCAGCCGGCCCATGTCGCGCGCGAGCGCTCGCACATAGGTGCCCTTGCCGCACTCGGCCTCGAACACCGAGCGACCGTCATCTCCATGTTCCACAAGGGTTAATTCGTGAATCTCGACCGGCCGCGGGACCAGCGGCACGACCTCGCCATCGCGCGCCAGATCGTAGGCGCGCTCGCCCTGGATCTTCACGGCCGAATATTGCGGCGGAACCTGCTCGATCACGCCGGTAAACCGCGGCAGCAGTGCCATGATCGCGTCGGCGGTCGGCCGCTCCGGGCTGGTGGCGACCGCGCGGCCCTCGGTGTCGTCGGTATCCCGCTCCTCACCCCACGCTACGGTGAACCGATAGCGCTTGCGGCCGTCCATCACGAACGGCACCGTCTTGGTGGCTTCGCCCATCGCGATCGGCAGGCCGCCGGAGGCGAGCGGGTCGAGGGTGCCGGCATGGCCGGCGCGCTTGGCCGAGAACAGCCGCTTCAGCACCGCGACCGCCTGGGTCGAGGTCATGCCGATCGGCTTGTCCAGCACCACCCAGCCATGGACGTCGCGCTTGTCGCGTCGCGGCTTGCCATTGCCGCCGCCGCGATTGGCGTTGCGCGGGTCGTTGTTGTCGCGCGGCTTACGGATCTGCGCGGCGGATTCGTCGGCGCCGGCGTGCTGCACGTCGTGCGGGGCGAGCAGGGCGTCGGGGGTGGTCACGGTCATTAATCCTGGTCCGAATTCGGTTCGAGGTCTTTCTGGACTGCCGGCGAGCGCAGCAGTTTGTCGATCCGCTCGGCCTCGGCGAAACGTTCGTCGATGCGGAAGCGGAGTTCGGGGGCGAACTTCAAATTGACGCGGTGGGCGATCTCCCCGCGCAGGAAGCGCTTGTGATGCTCGAGCGCGTCGAGCACGAGCTTCTCGTCGCGGCCGCCGAGCGGCATCACGTAGATGGTCGCGAGCTTGAGATCGGGCGACATCCGGACCTCGGGCACGGTGACGAGGTGGCTTTCGAGCACCGGGTCGTGCACGCCGCCCTGGGCGAGGATCTCGGCCACGGCGTGGCGGATCAGCTCGCCGACGCGCAGCGAGCGGGTCGAGCCGCCGGGCGGGGAGCTCTTCTGGTTTTGGCGAGACATGATGTTCTCTCAAATACTGCCGCCATGCCCGCGCCTGGCCGCGGGCATGCACGTCTTCGATGGGGCAAAGCAAGACGTGGACGGCCGGGACTTAGTCGCGAAGACGTGCTTCGCGCTTTGGCCCGGCCATGACGCCTCAGTTCAATCCGTGCGTCTCGACTGTAAGAATCGGACTTACAGCGAGCGCTGGATGGTCTCGACGCGGTAGCACTCGATGATGTCGCCTGCCCGCATGTCGGTGTAGTTCTCGAACGCCATGCCGCATTCCTGGCCGGCGACGACTTCCTTCACTTCGTCCTTGAAGCGCTTCAAGGTCGAAAGCTTGCCTTCGTGCACCACGACGTTGTCGCGGATCAGGCGAACATTGGCGCCGCGCTCGACGGTGCCGTCGGTGACGCGGCAGCCGGCGACCTTGCCGACCTTGGAGATGTTGAAGATCTCCAGGATCTGCGCGTTGCCGAGCATGGTTTCGCGCAGGGTCGGCGCGAGCAGGCCGCTCATCGCCTTCTTAATGTCATCCACCAGATCGTAGATGATGTTGTAGTAGCGGATCTCGATGCCGTTGCGCTTGGCGGCCGCAGCGGCCTCCTTGTTAGCGCGGACCGAGAAGCCGAGGATGACGGCGTTGAAGCCTTCGGCCAGCGTGACGTCGCTCTCGCTGATGCCGCCGACGCCGGCGTGCAGGATGCGCGCGGCGACTTCGTCGGTGCCGAGCTTCTCCAGCGAGCCGAGGATCGCTTCGAGCGAGCCCTGCACGTCCGCCTTGACGATCAGCGGGAATTCCTTCCGGCCGGACGTCTTCAGCTGCGTCATCATCTGCTCGAGCGAGCCGCGCATGCCGGAAACCGAGGCTGCGGACTTCTCGCGCTTCTGGTGCGCACGGTAATCGGTGATCTGGCGGGCGCGGGCTTCGTTCTCGACCACCGCGAGGCGGTCGCCCGCTTCCGGCGGACCGTTGAAGCCGAGCACTTCGACCGGAACCGACGGACCGGCTTCCTGCACGGTCTCGCCCTGGTCGGAGATCAGCGCGCGGACGCGGCCCATTTCGGCGCCGGCCACGATGATGTCGCCGACCCGCAGGGTGCCGCGCTGAACCAGCACGGTGGCGACCGGACCACGGCCGCGATCGAGCTTGGCTTCGATCACGGTGCCTTCGGCCGGACGCTGGGTGTTGGTCTTGAGCTCCAGGATTTCGGCCTGCAGCGCGATCATCTCGAGCAGCTTGTCGAGGTTGATCTTGTTCTTGGCCGACACCTCGACGTCGACGACGTCGCCGCCCATCGATTCCACCTGCACGTTGTGCTGCAGCAGGTCGGTGCGAACACGGTCGGGCTTGGCGTCCGGCTTGTCGATCTTGTTGATCGCCACGATGATCGGAACGCCGGCCGCCTTGGCGTGATTGATCGCCTCGATGGTCTGCGGCATCACGCCGTCGTCGGCGGCGACCACCAGAACCACGATGTCGGTGACCTTGGCGCCGCGGGCACGCATCGCGGTGAACGCGGCGTGGCCGGGGGTGTCGATGAAGGTGATCTTCTTGCCGCTTTCCGGCGAGGTCACCTGATAGGCACCGATGTGCTGGGTGATGCCGCCGGCTTCGCCCGACACCACGTTGGCGTGGCGCAGCGCGTCGAGCAGCGAGGTCTTGCCGTGGTCGACGTGGCCCATCACGGTCACGACCGGCGAACGCGGCTCGGTATCGGTGGAATCGTCGACGACGTCGAACAGGCCTTCTTCCACGTCCGACGCGGCGACGCGCTTGACGGTGTGGCCGAGCTCTTCGGCGATCAGCTGCGCGGTGTCGGCGTCGATCACGTCGGTGATCTTGTGCATCGCGCCCTGCTTCATCAGCAGGCGGATCACGTCGACCGCACGTTCGGACATGCGGTTGGCGAGTTCCTGGATGGCGATCACTTCGGGAATAACGACTTCACGCACCAACTTTTCTTTCGGCTCGTTCGAGGCGTGGCCCTTCAGCCGCTGGGTGCGGCGACGGAACGAGGCGATCGAACGTTCGCGCACGTCATCGGCATTGAGCGCGGTGACGACGGTGAGACGGCCGCGCTGCTTCGACGCGCCCGGCTTGGCGGCCGGCTGCTTCGGCGCCGGCGCCGGACGGGCGGGGCCGCCCGGACGGCGGATCATCCGCGGGGCTTCATCGTCGTCGCCAGCTTCGGCCGCAACGGCCGGAGGACGGCCGGCCGGAGTCGGGGCGCGCGTCGTCGTGGTCGCCGGACGGGCCGGCGCAGCACTCGTGGTGGTGGTCGTCGTCGAGGTTTCGGCGGGCTTCTTGGCCGGCTCGGCGTCGCCGAAGCGCTTCTTGGCCTCGGTCTCGGCCTTGCGCTTGGCTTCGTCTTCCTGGCGGTGACGCTCTTCCTCGGCCTTGCGGCGGGCCTCGGCGGCTTCGCGCTCGGCCTTCTCGATCTTTTCCTGCTCGGCGCGGCGCTGGGCTTCGATCTCGGCCTGCTTGCGCTCTTCGATCTCGCGCACGCGGGCGTCGGCCAGCGCGGTGGCGCGGGCGGTGCGCTCGTCCTCGGTCAGGGTCCGCAGCACCATACCGCTGCGCGACTGCTGCGGCGCTGGGCGCGACTGCTGCCGGCTCGGCGCGGCGGGCGCCGGGGCGGGCTTCTTCGCAACTTCGGGCGCTGCGGGCGCGGCCGGCTCGTCGCCGCCGATGCGCCGCTTGCCGCGCTTCTCGACCACCACCTGCTTGCTACGGCCGTGGCTGAAGCTCTGGCGCACGACGCCCTGCTCGACGCGCGGCTTCAGCGTCAAAGTCTTGGTCGGCATCGTCAGAGTCTTGTCGCCAGGAGTTTTCGTATCAACCATTCAGTAGTCCCAATCTCTCAACGTTGTGCGCGTTCGCACGGACTTCGTCAGCGGCGTCTTGGTCAGCAGCGTCTTTCGGCGTGTCGATCGGCGTTTCCGCCGTGGCCGCATCGGCATCGCCATCGCCCGCCAGCCGGTATCGGACCAGGATCTGGCAGCGCGACAGGAATGTTTGTCCGGCCGGGCCCGCAAGCAGGGCAGCATGTATCACATTTGACCGCCCTAATGCCAAATCCAATTCTGCAGAGCTGAGTGCGGCCAAGCGAGGAAAATTGCGGCCCGCGGTCGCATCTCCGTCGATTTGCCGACAAAGCCCGTCCAGCTTGCGGATTCCATCGGCCGCGCCGTCGGTGGCATGGATCACCGCGACGGCTTCGCGGTTCTTCAGCGCGGTTTCGACCTTGCCGAAACCGCTGACCACCTGGCCGGCCTTGGCGGCGATCGCCAGCGCATCCTGGGCCGACCGCACCAACAGGCGTTCGATCGCGTCGGCGAGATCCGCCGGCGCCTTGACGTCGCGCTTGAAACCTTTGGCGAAGACGCGGCGGCGAACCGCCTGCGTCACCATCTCCCGAGACGCCGTGACCCAGAGGCCGCGGCCCGGCAGCTTGCGCTTGAGATCGGCCACCACTTCGCCGGTGGGGCCGACCACGAACCGGATCAGTTCTCCGGTCGGCCGCACCTGCCGCGTGACCGCGCACATCCGCTCGGTCGCGGGCGTTTTGGCCCGCGGTCCGTCGTCGAGATCTGCGCCGGGTTCGGCAGCGAGCATGGGTGCAGCGGGCCTTTCATCTCACGTGCTGCGCGGGTTCGGGTCGCAACGCATCGGCGGTTCAGTCCGCCGACTCGTCGGACGCTTCGTCCGCGGGTTCTTCTTCGGAGGCGAGCTCCGACTCGTCGATCCAGCCGGCCTTGACGCGGGCCTGCATGATCAGGTGCTCGGCGTCCTCGCGCGACATCTCCAGGCCGTCGAGAATGCCAGGATACTTCACCGGCTCGGCGCCGTCCTTGCGCTCGGTCCAACCGACCAGATCGTCGGTGGCGCAGCCGGCCAGATCCTCGACCGTCTTCACGTCGTTCTCGCCGAACTTCACCAGCATCTTCGAGGTGACGCCGGGGACGTCCTTCAGGGCGTCCTCGACGCCGAGTTCCACGCGGCGCGCCTCGAGTTCGGATTCGATCCGGTCGAGATATTCGCGGGCGCGCATCTGCAGTTCGGCGGCGGTTTCCTCGTCGAAACCTTCGATCGAGGCGAGTTCACGCGGGTCGACCAGAGCGAGTTCTTCGACCGAGGTGAAGCCTTCGGAGGCGAGCAGCTGGCCGACGACCTCGTCGACATTCAGCGCGTCCATGAAGGCCCGGGTGGTCTTCTCGAAATCGGCCTGGCGGCGCTCGGATTCTTCGCTCTCGGTCAGGATGTCGATATCCCAGCCGGTGAGCTGCGAAGCGAGCCGCACGTTCTGACCGCGGCGACCAATCGCCAAGGATAGTTGGTTATTGGTATCCGGAACCACAACCTCGATGCGTTCGCGATCTTCGTCGATCACGACCTTCGAGACTTCGGCCGGCGCCAGCGCATTGACCACGAAGGTGGCGATGTCTGGCGACCACGGAATGATGTCGATCTTCTCGCCCTGCAGCTCGTTCACCACGGCCTGGACGCGCGAGCCGCGCATACCGACGCAGGCGCCGACCGGATCGACCGACGAGTCGCGCGAGACGACGCCGATCTTGGCGCGCGAGCCCGGATCGCGGGCCACCGCCTTGATCTCGACGATGCCGTCGTAGATTTCCGGCACTTCCTGCGCGAACAGCTTGGCCATGAATTGCGGATGGGTGCGCGACAGGAAGATCTGCGGGCCGCGGGTCTCGCGGCGGACGTCGAACACATAAGCGCGGACGCGGTCGCCGTTGCGGAACGACTCACGCGGCAGCATCTCGTCGCGGCGGATGATCGCTTCGCCGCGGCCGAGGTCGACGATCACGCTGCCATATTCGACGCGCTTGACGACGCCGTTGACGATGTCGCCGATGCGATCCTTGAATTCCATATACTGGCGGTCGCGCTCGGCCTCGCGGACCTTCTGCACGATCACCTGCTTGGCCGACTGCGCGGCGATACGGCCGTATTCCAGAGGCGGCAGGGTGTCGGCAATGGTGTCGCCGATCTGCGCGCCCGGATTGGCGCGCTGCGCATCCTTCAGCGAAATCTGGTTGGCGGGATTTTCGACCTGCTCGACCACCAGCATATGGCGCGACAGCCGCAGCTCGCCCTTCTTCGGGTCGATTTCGGCGTGGACGTCAGTCTCCGAGCCGTAGCGGGCACGCGCCGCCTTGGCGATCGCGTCTTCCATCGCGGCGATCACGATGCCGCGGTCGATGGTTTTCTCGCGAGCCACCGCATCGGCGATCTGCAGCAGTTCCAGCCTATTGGCGCTGACGGCCATGGTCAGTCTCCCTCAGAGGTGTCGATCTCGCCACGCCGCGCCCGTTCGGCGGCAAGGCGGTGTTTCTTGGTGTTCTGCGGTGTCGGCTTGGCGGCCGCTTTGGCGGCCTTGGCGCCGCGCTTCGGCGCCTGGCTCTTGGTCGGATCGCTGCGCTTGGCATGCGGCGGCGGTTCCGGCGCGAGCCCGAGGCTCTGCTTCAGGTCGCGCTCGGCCTGCTTGCCGCGGCGCATCGATTCGGCGATCAGCTCGTCAGTCAGCACCAGCCGGGCATCGCCGATGTCGTGCATCGGCAGCAGCACCAGCGGATCTTCGTCCTTGGCGCCGCCCTCGCGCTGCACCCGCACGGCGTCGCCCTCGACGCCGTCGAGCAGGCCGCGGAACCGCTTGCGGCCCTGGTGCGGCACGGCCATCTCGATCTTGACCAAGTGCCCGGCGTAACGGGCGAAATCGGAGCGGCGCACCAGCGGACGGTCGATGCCGGGCGAGGAGATTTCCAGCCGGTAGGCGCGGTCGATCGGATCAGCGACGTCGAGCACCGGCGACAGCGCTCGCGACACCGCCTCACAATCGTCGATCAGCATGGTGCCGTCGGGCCGCTCGGCCATGATCTGCACCGTGCAGCCGGCGTCGCCTGACACCTTGATCCGAACAAGGCGGTAACCCATTGCCAGCAAGACCGGCTCCGCGACGGCGCTGAACCGCGCCGCGACACCGGGCTCGATCACCAGGCGCGGTTCGGCCAAGGCATCGGTTTCCGGAACGGCTGTGGTCGGCTCGGTCATGTCCTGGGTCAAAGCGTTATAACGTCTCGCCGATAAACGGTATCAAGGTGGTGAATGAGGTCTCGCGCCCGAAGGTGCGACGGTCCGCGTCCCACGATCCAGGTAATAAAAAAGAGCGGGTCCCGCAGGGCCCACTCTCGATACGGATCGTATGAGAATTTCGAAGTAGCGCCGATATAGCGCTTTTTTGGCCCAGCGACAAGAGCCGTGCAGAGTGCCCGCCCTGGGCCGATCCTCGGGGCAGCCCGCAGCAAATGCGACGCCGCAGCTCAACTCTTCGTTCATGCAGCGCCTTTAGGTTCCAGCCGTACCAATGCGGCCCGCCCGCGAGAACGATGGATGCCTGCCGCTACATCTCTGCTTCCCGAACTCGATGACATTGTCAGGCAGGGCGATCCCGTCCGGCGCGCCGATGCCGTGCGCCGGATTTCCGACCTGTACATTCGGGGCGCCGAGAGCTTCCAGCCCGATCATGTCGCGCTGTTCGACGGCATCCTGCTGACGCTGGTGCCGGAGATCGATGTTGAAGTTCGCAGCGAACTGGCGCGGCGGTTTTCGGAAATCAGCAATGCGCCGCCCGAACTGGTCCGGCAGCTCGTGCACGATGAAGACATCGGCATCGCCGGACCGCTGCTGCGGCGCTCGATGATGCTCGATGATCCGACGCTGGTCGAGCTCGCCAGGCTGCGCGGCCAAACGCATCTGCTCGCTATCTCAGAGCGGCCGAGCATTTCGCCGCCGGTCACCGACGTGATCGTGCGTCGCGGCGACCGCGACGTGGTGCGCAAGGTCGCCAGCAATGCGGGTGCCGAATTCTCCGCGACCGGCTTCAACGGTCTGATCCGCCGCGCTGCGCAGGACGGCGTGCTGGCGATCGCGGTCGGCACGCGGGACGATCTGTCACCGCCGCGGCTGAAGGATCTTTTGGCGTGCTCGACCGATCTGGTGCGCCGGCGCCTGTTCGAAAGCGCAAGGCCGAGTGCGCGGATTGCGATCAACCGGGCAATGCGCGAGCTCGCCGGCGAGTCGCGGCAGCCGTCGGTGCAGCGCGACTTCGACGCCGCGCAGCGCTCGGTGGTGGAGCTGCACAACAAGGGCGAACTCAACGAAGCGACCGTGCTCGGCTTCGCGCGGGCGCATCAATACGAGGAGACGGTGGCGGCGCTGTCTGCGATGACCGGCACGCGGATCTCCACCCTTGATCAAATGATGTCCGGCGAGCGGCACGACCCGGTGCTGATCCTCGGCAAGGCGCTCGGCTTCGGCTGGGCGACGGTGCGTGCCCTGATCGGGCTACGGCTCGGGCCGGACCGCTCGGTGGCCTGCCCGGACGTTGAAGAAGCGCAGCACAATTTCGAGCGTCTGGCGCTGTCGACGGCGCAGCGCGTGCTCGGCTTCTGGAAGATGCGGCAGGCCGACGCCTGAGCCGCCCGCGCGGCTGCCAGCTCGCGCGTCTTCTTCCCGCGCAAAGCAGTGTCCACTTCGGTCAAAATCGCTCTATGCTTGCCTCAACGGCGCGCCAACAGCGCCGACAAGGGAGGATGATTATGCTCAGCGAAGCTGACATCACCACGCATGCCCAGCGTATCCGCGACGACGGCTACACCGTGATCGAGCGGGCCGCGGACTCAGCATTGGTTGCGGCGCTGATCAGCGCTGTCGAACGGATCGAGCGTGACCATCAGCTTGGTTGCGCCAAGACGTCGTTCGAAGGCTTCAAGACGCTCCGGGTCAACAACCTGCTCACTTACGACGAGGTGTTCTGGGACGTGCCGCTGCATAGCAGCGTGCTGCCGATCGTCGAGGCCGTGCTCGACAAGGAGTGCCTGTTATCGTCGTTCTGTTCGCTGGTGCTCGGGCCCGGCCAGGACGCGCAGCCGATCCACGAAGATACGCAACTCATTCCGCTGCCGCGGCCGCACATTCCGATCACGCTGAACGCGATCTGGGCGCTGTCGGATTTCACCGCAACCAACGGCGCGACCCGGATCATTCCTGGAAGTCATAAGTACGCGACCTCGCCGGTGTACGGCCAGGACTACGACGCGCTCACCGCGACGATGCCGGCCGGCAGCGTGATGCTGTTCGACAGCGCGCTGTGGCACGGCGGCGGCCCCAACACCTCGGAGGCTCGCCGCTTCGCATTCTCTTGCGCCTATTGCTGGGGTTGGATGCGGCAGCAGGAAAACCTGCAGCTCGGGATTCCGCAGGAGATCGCGCAGCGCTTTCCGCGGCGGCTGCAGGAGCTGTGCGGCTACAGCGTGTATAAAGGTCAGTTCGGCCACATCGACAATCACGATCCGATCGAACTGCTCGGACGCGAACGCGGCAAGCGAATGGTGTGGGAGGCGACCGACGTGCGGAACGCCAGGCTCGCCGCGCAGACGAACTAATCGCCGGAGAGATTAGAGTCGTTCGAAACGCAGATAGTTGGCGCGCCGGCCCTCGCGTTCGGCTTTGCGGCCATAGCGCGTCATCGTGTAGTTGGGCCACGGCTTGCGCCAATCGTCGGCGCGCTGGGCGAGCCAGTCGAAGCTCGGCGCACGCAGCAGATGCGCCAGCGTCCAGGCGTTGTAGCCGTCGATGTCGCTGACGAAGCGGAATTCGCCGTGCGGCGTCAGCGCGCGTGCCATCGCCGTGACGGTGGCGTCCTGCACGAAGCGACGCTTCCAGTGTCGGCGCTTCGGCCACGGATCGGGATGGATCAGGTCGATCCGCGCCAGCGAGCCGGCCGGCACCCAGGCCAGTAGCTCCGAGGCGTCGCCGGCAAACAGCCGGATGTTGCGGATGTTCTCGGCCTCAATCCGCGCCAGAATCTTCGCCATGCCGTTGACGTAAGGCTCGGCGCCGATGAAGCCCGTGTTTGGATGCGCAAGCGCTTCGGCGATCAGGTGTTCACCGCCGCCGAAACCGATTTCGAGCCGCATGTGCTCGACCGGAGGATCGAACAAATTGGTGAGCGGTTCGGGCGCCGGAGCGTCGATCTGCAGCGACAAATGCGGCAGCAGGTTTTCGATCAGGTCGGCCTGATGGGCGCGCAGCTTGTGGCCCTTGCGGCGGCCGAAGAACGATCCCTGGCCGTGCATCACGACGTCACCATCGTGATCTTCGCCATCGTGATCTTCAGTGTCCGGGTGATCTTCAGTGTCCGGCGCCGAGTCTGGGTGATCAATATTGAACATCAAGCGACCGCGCTCGCACTTCTTCGACAGGCTGCCCTGCATACAGGACCGCCATCTTGTTTCGACCGTGAACGAAAAACCGGCCCCGCTTATATCATTTGCGGAGGCCGGCGCGACGGAGGTCGATCGATCAGTTCGTCTCGTCCGCTTCGCGCGCGGCGATCCGTTCGACGAGATCGACGATGCTGCGACGAAGCTTGGCATCGGTGATCTTGGTAAAGGCGCGGGTGAGCGCCAGACCTTCGGAAGTCGCGAGGAAGTCGGACACGTATGAAGGCGACGGCGCCTCACTGAAGCCGTTGCCGTTAGCGAGGCCGCCGCTGGGGCCGCCTTCGAACAAGAAGGACACCGGGACCTGCAGGACTTCAGCGATCTGCTGAATGCGGCTGGCGCCGACGCGGTTGGTCCCCTTCTCGTATTTCTGCACTTGCTGAAAAGTCAGACCCAGCGCTTCGCCGAGTTTCTCCTGACTCATGCCCAGCATGATGCGTCGCATGCGCACACGGCTGCCGACGTATTTGTCAACAGGATTGGGCGCTTTAGTCGACATCTCACTCACTCCTCAGGCACGTGCATACGCCAACAGTTAGCGCATGCGGGTTGGAATACGCCTCAAATATTGGAGTCGTCAAATGTCTTTGGAATCCAACGGGGATTCGGCGTTAATTTACGCCGAGGAAAATTCGCGGGCTACGCGAGTGCGAATTTTCTCGAACTTAATCTCTGGTTGCGTCGCCGATCCGCGTATTAGCACGAGCCCGGTGAGCGCTTTCGTAATAGTACAAGCATCATCACTAACGCAACCAGCACGGCTGCAGGAAGTTCGCCCACCCGCGCATAGATCGTCGGTGCCACCGGTGCCGGCAGCCCCGAATCCAGCACCCCTTCGACGCCGAGGCCGAGCTCTGCGACGATCCGTCCGACCGGATCGATCACTGCGGAAACGCCGGTGTTCGCTGCGCGAACAAGCGGCAGGCCCTGCTCGATGGCACGCATCCGCGCCTGCTGCAGGTGCTGATAGGGGCCGCTGGAAATGCCGAACCAGCCGTCGTTTGTGAGATTCAGCATCCAGCCGGGACGGTTGTTGCCGATCGCAATTTCGTCCGGGAAAATTGCCTCGTAACAAATCAGCGGCAGCAGTGGCGGGGCGTTGGGCAGTTCGAGGTTATGACGCGCCACACCGGCTAAAAATCCGCCCTGCACCTTGGTAAGTTGGACGAAGCCGATCTTCTCCATCAGATTCTGGTACGGCAGAAATTCGCCGAATGGGACCAGATGGAGTTTGTCGTAGACCGACAAAATGCTGCCATCATGATCGATCGCGTAGATCGAATTGTACGCGCGGGTAATCCGGCGCCCCGGCGGTAATTCAGGCGGGCGGACCGCCCCGGTCAGCAGCACGGTGCCCTTCGGCAGCAGCTCTGCGATCTGGGCCATCGCATCCGCTTCCCGCGACAGGAAGAACGGAAACGCCGATTCCGGCCAGATCAGCAGCGAGACGTCGCGAACCCCGGTCGATTTCGGCCCTGTCGAGCGGTCCGACAGTGACAGATATTTCTGCATCACGTCGGCTTTGGCAGAATAATTGAAGCGCGCGTCCTGGGGCAGGTTGGGCTGCATGATCCGCAGCCGGACGTTGTCGACGAGCTGGGTCGGCGACAATTTGAGTCGAATGCCGCCAAACACCGCCATCGCGGCCAGCACGGCCAGTGCGATCGCCGGCGCCGCCCAGCGCCGCTTGGCGGTGGTGCCGCCATCGATCAGCACCGCGGGCGAGGCAAAGATTGCCACCGCCAGCAGCGTCAGTCCCCAGATGCCGATCACCGAGATGCTTTGCGCCAGCGCGAGCGGCTCGGTCAGGGCGTAGCCGAACGCATTCCAGGGAAAGCCGGTGAGCAGATGGCCGCGTAGCCATTCGCTGATCGTCAGGCTGACGGCGAGCGACAGGATGCGCAGACTATCGGGGCGCCACAGCAGCCGTGCCAGCGCGAAGCCGAGCGCGGTGAACAGCGCCAGATAGGCCGGCAAGCCGCATATCGCCGCCGGCAGCAGCCAGGCGAAGGTGTCGGCATCGACCAGAAACGCGTAGCCGATCCAGTACAGGCCGGGGACGAAATAACCGAAGCCGAACCACCAGCCGGCCATCGCCGCAGCCGGGACGCCGCGCCGTTTGCCGGCCGCAGAGCCGTCGATCAGCCACACCGCGATCGGGAAGGTGATGAACAGCACCGGCCAGGCGTTGAACGGCTCCATCGCCAGTGAGGAGAGTGCGCCGGCCAGCAGCGCGATCACAGCGCGCTTCCAGCCCCACGCCAGGATGATGCCCGAGGCGATCCGGCTCAGCACACCCCGACGCGTCACGGCGAACCGGTCCCGTCGCCGGTCGTTGGTGATGAGGTGGAGCCGCTGCCGTCCGTGGTTGGCGGCGCAGCGGAATCGGTCGCGGTCTCGCGCCGCCGACTGTCGCGTGTGCGTGGTGCGGGGCGTTCCTTGCGCGGCCCGATCCGTAGCCGCTTCACCCGCCGCGGGTCGGCATCGAGCACTTCGAATTCGAAGGTGCCGGGGCCGGCGATCACTTCGCCGCGCACCGGCAGCCGGCCGACGTGATTGACGAGGTAGCCGCCGAGAGTTTCCACGTCTTCGCCCGCTTCGCCGGTGACGAACTGATCGCCGATCATGGCGCGGACGTCTTCCAGACTGGCTCGCGCATCGGCGATGAACGAGCCGTCGGCCTGGCGCACGATCGACGGCGGTTCGGTCGAGTCGTGTTCGTCATCGATTTCGCCGACGATCTGTTCGACGATGTCTTCGATCGATACCAGGCCGTCGGTGCCGCCGTATTCGTCGACCACCAGCGCCAGATGAATCCGCGCCGCCTGCATCTGGGCCAGCAGGTCGATCGCCCGCATCGATGGCGGCACGTAGAGCAGCTTCCGGATGATGCCGGTTTCGGTCAGCGGCATCTTCAGATCGATGGCGCGCAGATCGAGCCCGGCGGGAAGCGCTTTCTTGCGCTTTGCGACCGTCGCGGGCGGCACCTTCGCCTTGGCGGTCATGAACGCCACGAGGTCGCGGATGTGAACGATGCCGACCGGATCGTCGAGCGTCTCGTTGTAAACCACGAGTCGCGAATGCGCCGCGTCCTGAAACAGGCTGAGCAGTTCGCCGAGCTGGATGTCCTGCTTGATCGCGACGATGTCGGCGCGGTGCACCATCACGTCGGCGATCCGGCGATCGTGCAGCCCGAGGATGTTGCGCAGCATCGTGCGCTCGAGCGTCGAGAAGCCGGAGTCGTCGGGCGGGCTGGTGTCGAGGACGACCTGCAGATCGTCGCGCACCGAGCCGGGCTTCCAGCCGAACAGCGAACGGATCGCACGGATCAGCCAGTTGCCGCCATGCGGATGCAGCACTTCGCCCTGGTGCACCACCGCGGGTAACTGGCCGCGCGTCGAGTCCTGCAGCGAGGCCTGCGAACCAGTCTGAGCTCTGTCGCCGTCGGGCATGTCAGCTCACCCGATCCTGGCCCGCATACGGATCCGGAATCCCGAGCCGCGCCAGGATTGCGCGCTCGGCGTCTTCCATCTCCTCGGCTTCCTCATCGGTCTCGTGGTCGTAACCGACCAGATGCAGGAAGCCGTGCACGGCGAGGTGACTGAGGTGGTGATCGAACGGTTTGTCTTCGTCGTCGGCCTCGCGGCGGACGGTCTGATACGCGATCGCGATATCGCCGAGCATCCGCGGCGCGCCGTCCGGCTGCACCTCGGGCTGCGTCGCGGGAAACGACAGCACGTTGGTCGGCTTGTCCTTGCCGCGGAAAGAGGCGTTGAGCTGGCGGATGTGATCGTCGTCGGTCAGCATCACGGCGAGCTCGGCGCCGCCGGTGTCGGCGTCGAGCGCATCGGCGGCGGTTTCGATGGCGCGCAGCACGGTTGCTTCGGCCGATGCTTCGGCCTGCCAGCAATCGGCTTCGATCACGACTTCGGTGAATGGACGAGCACGATGGGTCATCGAGGCAAAATTACTATCCGGGTCCGCCCCGTTGCAATCGGGGTGGCACCCAGGGCGTGGCTGCGACATCACGACTTACCATTCGCCGGTGACGGCGCTCCTTCGTAGGCGGCGACGATCCGCGCCACCAATTCGTGGCGGATCACGTCCTCGGCCCTGAACTGGACCTGGGCGATGCCCTCGACGCCGGATAGCAGCCGGGCCGCTTCGGACAAGCCGGAGGTCTGGCCGTTCGGCAGGTCGACCTGGCTGGGGTCGCCGGTGATGATCATCCGGCTGTTCTCGCCGAGACGAGTGAGAAACATTTTCATCTGCATCGACGTGGTGTTCTGCGCCTCGTCGAGGATGATCGCCGCGTTGGTCAGGGTGCGGCCGCGCATGAACGCCAGCGGCGCGATCTCGATCTCGCCGGACTGCAGCGCGCGTTCGACGATCCGGGCATCCATCAGGTCGTACAGCGCGTCGTAGATCGGCCGTAAGTAAGGATCGACCTTCTCGCGCAGATCGCCGGGCAGAAAGCCAAGCCGTTCGCCGGCTTCGACCGCGGGCCGCGACAGGATGATGCGGTCGACTTCCTTGCGCTCGAACAGTTGCGCGGCATGCGCCACCGCCAGCCAGGTTTTGCCGGTGCCGGCCGGGCCGACGCCAAATACCAGCTCGTGGCGCTTCAGCGCGCGGATGTAGGAGTCCTGCGCGGCGGTGCGGGCCCGCACCGGGCGCTTGCGCAAATTGATCGCTTCGAACGCGGTGGCGGACGGCTGCTTGGTGTCGAATTCGAACAGCGAGCCCTGGGCGATCACGGCGCGGATCGCGCCTTCGACGTCGCCCTGCACCAGATCGTGGCCCGACACCGCCTGGGCATACAGCGTTTCCAGCACGCGCCGGGCTGCGTCGCAGCCCTCGCGCGAGCCGCCGATGGTGATGTGGTTGCCGCGCGAATCCACCACCACGCTGAGCCTGCGCTCGATCTGAGCGAGGTTCTGGCCGTAGGGGCCGACCAGAGCGGAGGCGGCACGGTTGTCGTCGAAATCGATGACGACCTGGGTTTCAGGCGGGTTCAAGCTGTCGCGATCGGGTTTGCGGCGGGAAACGAACGAAGACGATTCCGGTGCGCTTTTGACCAAGGGGGCTCAGGCTCCTGTGGCGGCCATCGCATCGGCCGGCCGGGAGGTTGCGGATGCGAGTTCGCCGAGCAGGCTGTAGCGTTCGAGGCTGTCGACGCGGACCGGCAGCACCTGTCCGATAATGCTGTCGGGCGCCATCACATGGGCGGGCTGCAGATAAGCGGTGCGGCCGACGATCTGGCCGGGCTTGCGGCCGGCGCGCTCGAACAGGACCTCCACGGTCCGGCCGATCGCGGCCTTGTTGAAGGCCGATTGCTGCTGGTCGATCAATTGCTGGAGCCGCTCCAACCGCTCGTCCATGACCGCTGCAGGCACCATCTCCGGCATGTCCGCCGCGGGCGTGCCGGGCCGCGGGGAGTATTTGAACGAATACGCCCCAGCGTAGCCGATTTGTGCGACAAGCGCGAGAGTCGCGGAAAAATCGCGTTCGGTTTCACCCGGGAAACCGACGATGAAGTCCGACGAGAAAGCGATCGCTGCGGAAGCAGACCGGAACCGGTCGATCACGCGGCGATAATCGTCGGCGGTGTGCTTGCGGTTCATCGCCGCCAGAATCCGGTCGGAACCCGACTGCACCGGCAGATGCACGAACGGCATCAGCGCCGGCAGATCGCGATGCGCGGCCAAGAGATCGTCGTCAACGTCGTTCGGATGGCTGGTCGAGTAGCGCAGCCGGACGATCCCCGGAATCTCGGCCAGGCGCCGCACCAGGCGCCCGAGTGACCAGGCGCGGCCGTCCGGCCCGTCGCCGTGATAGGCATTGACGTTCTGGCCGATCAGCGTGATCTCGCGGACGCCGTTTTCGGCGAGCCGTTTGACGTCCTCGACGATCGCCGCCACTGGGCGCGACATCTCGGCGCCGCGGGTATAGGGCACGACGCAGAAGGTGCAGAACTTGTCGCAGCCTTCCTGGACCGTCACGAAGGCCGAGATGCCGCGGGCACGGATCGCGTCCGGCGCCGGCTGTGGCAGCACGCCGAATTTGTCCTCGATCGGGAACTCGGTTTCCAGCGCGCGGCCATGCTGCTCGGCCTTCGCCAGCAGGTGCGGCAGGTTGTGATAGCTCTGCGGCCCGACCACGACGTCGACCACCGGCGCGCGGCGGATGATCTCTTCGCCTTCGGCCTGCGCCACGCACCCTGCGACCGCTATCTGCATCCGCCGGCCTTGGCCTGCGGCCTCGTCACGCGCGACGCGCAGCCGGCCGAGCTCGGAATAGACCTTCTCGGACGCCTTCTCGCGGATGTGGCAGGTGTTCAGGATCACCAGATCGGCGTCATCCACGTTCGCGGTCTCGACAAAGCCTTCCGGCGCCAGCGCGTCCACCATGCGCTGGGCATCGTAGACATTCATCTGACAGCCGTATGACTTGATGTGCAGCTTGCGCGGCGGAGACATCGTGTGCGGGAGCCCAAACAAAAAACGCGCGTTTTCCAGCGCGTTGCCCGTCACTTATAGGCGAAACCCGGCGAAATCCAGCCGCGACCGTCGATTTGCCGCGCGCAGTCCGTCGGGCGGCTAAATTTCTTCAATGATTGTCGTCAGTTGCCGCATATCGGCAAAACACCGATCGGCCCCGGCGGCGGTCAGCGCGGCCGCGCTGGCGTCGGTGCAATGGCCGCCGCCGTGAAAGCCCAGCACGGTCATGCCGGCCGCTTTTGCCCCCAGCACCCCCGGCACGCTGTCTTCGATCACCACGCAGCGCTCCGGGGCGGCTCGCATTTGCGCCGCCGCGAACAGGAACAGATCCGGCGCCGGCTTGCCGTGCGCGACCTGCTCGGCCGAAAACAGATGCGGAGCGAACCGGCCAATTAGACCCGCGTGGGTCAGCGCGACTTGGATCCGATCCAGCGTGCCGCTCGAGGCGACGCAGAACGGCCGCCCCAGCGTGTCGAGCGCCTCGGTGACGAACGGGATCGGCTGCAGCGTTTCGGCGAAGGCGCGCAGCAGTGCGCCGAGCAGGTTTGTTTCGATGTCGTCGGCGAAGCGCCGGCCAGTCTCGGCTTCGATCTCGCGCCGGGCCTCGCGACCCGACCGGCCGAGGAAACGCGCCGCGACTTGGTCCGGCGTGATCGGATAGCCGTAGCTTGTCAGCGTCTCGGCATGAACCCGACAGGAGATCAGCTCACTGTCGACCAGGACGCCGTCACAATCGAAGATAACAAGTTCGGGAGTCACATCTGCGGCCGGCTGCGATTGAAACTAATAACGCCGCGAGCCGGTAAGCTCGCGGCGATCGGCAGATGCGTCGGGCGTGCTATCGGCTCAGGACTTATCGTCTTCGAGCGGTACGCAATACAGTTCGAGCCGATGATCGACCAGCTTGTAGCCGAGGCGGCGGGCGATCTCGGCCTGCAGCTTCTCGATCTCTTCGTTGGTGAATTCGATCACCTTGCCGTCACGCAGGTTGATCAGGTGGTCGTGATGGCTGTCGCGCATCTGCTCGTAGCGGGCGCGGCCTTCACGGAAGTCGTGACGCTCGATAATGCCGGCATCTTCGAACAGCTTGACGGTACGGTACACCGTCGAGATCGAGATCTTGTCGTCGATCGCAACGCAGCGGGTGTACAGTTCTTCGACGTCGGGATGATCTTCCGACTCCGCCAGAACTCGCGCGATCACGCGGCGCTGCTCCGTCATGCGCATGCCGGTGGCGGCGCAGCGGGCTTCGATTTCGGTTGCCTTGGGTTCGGACATCGGCGTCAACGTGGTTGCGGGTGAATGGTTATTGGGCATTGTTCTGCCACTGTAAGGCGATCAGGACAAGTCGCGACGCATTATCAATGCGTTCAATTGTTCCCCGTTGGGCTGTCGGTAATAGCGCTCGCGTCGGCCAACCACCTGAAAACCGGTACGATTGTAGAGTCGTCGTGCCGGCTGATTGTTTTCCTCCACCTCGAGAAACACCGTGGCGACGCCACGTCCTGCGAGATGACGGAGGTGAGTCAGCAGCATTTCACGCGACAGACCGCGGCCGCGATACGAGGCGGCGATCGCGATTGATAGGATTTCGGCTTCGTCCGCGCCGATCCGCGATGCAACAAATCCGATGATTCGCCGGCCGACGCGCAGTCGGTGCACCAGCGTATTGCGCTCGCTCAAAAGGTCGGCGAATTCCTGTTCGTCCCAGCCGCGATGAAACGAAGCGGCATGCAGTTCGGCAAGCTTAGGCGCATCGCGCAGCGTCGCCGTTTCGACCACAGCGTCGGCGTAGCCCCAGAATTCGGCCAGCCAAGTCATCATTGATGGCACATATGGCAGCGCGTCATGCGGCGGGCTGCGCCGATTGAGCGATGGGATCAATCTTCGGCTTGGCGTCCGGCGGCCGCAAATAGAACGGCTTGGCAGGCGCGGCTTCCGGTGTTGCTGCTGCACCCAGCCAGGCGAGCCAGCCGATATCGGGGGCGGGGCGCTGATCCACTGCGAGCGGCGGTGGGGTCAGGGCCGGCCAGCGATCGGCAAGCAGCTGCGCGGCGTTGCCGACCAGCCGCGGCGCGCCGTAACGCGCGGCTTCCAGCGCTTCGGCGATCGGCGCCACCCGCGGGCGTATGATCATCGTGCCGTTGCCGGCGACGAGCTGGTAGTAGACGTGGTCGTGACGGGCATCGATCACCGACAGGATCGGCGTGTCGTCGGTCTCGCTCACCAGCGGCGCCGCGAACGCCGACAGCGTCGTCAGCCCGACGACCGGCTTGGCGGCCGCGAGTGCGATACCGCGCGCAGCCGAGAGGCCGACCCGGAGGCCGGTGAAACTACCAGGCCCGGTGGTCACTGCGATGCGGTCGATATCGAGAAAACCGATCCCGGAAGCGTCCATCACCCGGCCGAGCAGCGGCATCAGGGCTTCGGCGTGACCACGCTGCATCGCCTGCGATTCGCCCGCGAGCAGCCGATTAGCCTCGGTGTCCAGCACCGCGGCTGCGCAGGCGTCGAGCGCCGTATCGATGGCGAGGATCAGCATCCGGCTAACATATCAGCAATGCGACGGTTGCGTCATGTCCCGGGCGGGTCGATCGACAACTATTCGGATGGACGGCATGGCGCGGTGCGTCATGCCTGTTTGTCGTGCTTGCCTAGCGTTGCGGCAGCTATCGGTCAGGTGACCGGGCGGACTTCCACCACTTCCGGCACGAAGTGCTTCAGCAGGTTTTGGATGCCGTGCTGCAAGGTCGCGGTCGATGACGGGCAGCCGGCGCAGGCGCCGCGCATGTTGAGATAGACGATGCCGTCCTTGAAGCCGCGGAACGTGATGTCGCCGCCGTCGTTGGCGACCGCCGGGCGCACCCGCGTTTCGATCAGGTCCTTGATGATCTCGACCGTCTCGGCGTCGCCCTCGGCGTAGAACTCGTCGTCATCGCCATCCTCGCCGTCCGACTTGCCGTCGGCCAGAATCGGCGCGCCCGACATGTAGTGCTCCATGATGGCGCCGAGGATCGCGGGCTTGAGGTGCTGCCACTCGCCCTTGTCCTTGGTGACGGTGACGAAGTCGGTGGCATAGAACACGCCGCTGACACCATCGATGTCGAACAGCCGCGCCGCGAGCGGCGAGCGGGCCGCCTGGGCCGCATCGGTGAATTCCAGCGTGCCGCTGTCGAGCACGGTCCGGCCGGGAATGAATTTCAACGTGGCCGGATTGGGGGTCGGTTCGGTCTGAATGAACATCGATTGTCTCCGTCGTCGCCGGTTCAAGGCCGGTGCGTAGGTTTCTCCTAGCAAATAGCGCTCGGAAACGCACGGTCAACCCGCGGGCTCTCCCGGAGGTTGCTGAAAGTGGCTGACAACGCTCACGTTTTCGAGGGCCGCACAGGCTCAGGCGAGGGCGTCGATGTCGTCGTCGGTGAGGCTGGAGGCGACCATCATCACCGGCACCGGGAAGGTGCCGAGATGGCGCACCATCGCGGTGACGATCGGGCCCGGTCCTTCCGGGCCATCGTCGGCCGCCAGCACCAGCATGACGATGTCAACGTCCTGGTCGATCACCTTGCGAACCTGGGCGATGGTGTCGCCCTCGCGGATCACCCGCTCCGGCGTGATCCCGGCGACGCCATTGGCGCGGCCGGAGGCGCGGTCGAGCGCAAGCTCTGCGGTCTCGATTGCTTCGGCGCGCATCACGTCGGCGACGCCGAGCCATTGCTGGTTCTTGTCGAGGATCTCGATGACGCGCAGCATCACCACGCCGCCGCCGACCCGCACCGCCCAGCGGCTGCCGTAATACACCGCGCGATCCCACTCGGCGGTGTCGTCAACGATCACCAGACATTTCGGCTTGTGGCCGGATTCATAGCTCCGTCGCTGGCTGCTCATTGGTGCCCCCGGAGTTCCCAAGCGCGCGCCCGCGCAACGAAGCGATGCTGCCATGGCGACAGCGGGCAGGACAAGCGGGCGTCTCGGACCCGACGTCATGCGCGGGCTTGACCCGCGCATCCATCCAATCTTGCAAGAGTCCTTTGAAGAAGATGGATGGCCGGGTCGAGCCCGGCCATGACGGGAGCGTGCGAAGCCTCAGCCCTTCTTGCGCACCATGCCCATGATGTCCTTCACGGCCACCATGGTTTCGGCCGCGATCGCGCGGGCGCGGTCGCTGCCGTCGGCAAGCACCGAGTCGACATAGGCATGGTCGGCCGAGAGCCGCTTCATTTCGCCGGCGATCGGCGACAGCTTGGTAACGGCGAGGTCGACCAGGTTCGACTTGAACGCGGAGAACTGCGCGCCGCCGAACTCGGTCAGCACATCGGTCTTCGGTTTGCCGGACAGCGCGGCGTAGATGCCGACCAGGTTGTCGGCTTCAGGGCGGGTCTCCAGGCCCTTTTCCTCGCTCGGCAGCGGCTCCGGATCGGTCTTGGCCTTCTTGATCTTCTGCGCGATCGCGTCGGCATCGTCGGTCAGGTTGATGCGCGAGTAATCGGACGGATCCGACTTCGACATCTTTTTGGTGCCGTCGCGCAGGCTCATCACCCTCGTCGCCGGGCCGGTGATCACCGGCTCGGGCAGCGGGAAGTAAGCGTCGCCGAAGCCCTGCGCCGCAATCGAGGCCGAGAAGTCGTTGTTGAACTTCTGGGCGATGTCGCGGGTCAGTTCGACATGCTGCTTCTGATCCTCGCCGACCGGAACGTGGGTGGCGCGATACACCAGAATGTCGGCGGCCATCAGCACCGGATAGTCGTACAGGCCGACCGAGACGTTCTCGCGATCCTTGCCGGCCTTCTCCTTGAACTGGGTCATGCGGTTCAGCCAGCCGAGCCGCGCGATGCAGTTCAGCACCCAGGCCAGCTCCGAGTGTTCCGCCACCTGGCTCTGGTTGAAGATGATCTGCTTCTTCGGGTCGATGCCGGACGCGATGAACGCTGCGGTCACTTCGCGGATGTTCTTGCGCAGCTCGTCGGGACCGCCCCAGACCGTCACCGGAACGGTGATCGCGTGCAGGTCGACGACGCAGTAAACGCAATTGTGCGTCTCCTGCATCTTCACGAAGTTCACGATCGCGCCGAGGTAATTGCCGAGATGCAGATTGCCGGTCGGCTGGATGCCGGAGAATACCCGCTGCGTGATGGCCATGATCGTGATTCCCGCGCTTGGTCTGGAAAAGGCGCCGTGAAGTGGCACAGCTGCGCTAGTCGCGCAAGCCGCGTGGCCGCCGCAGCGCGCGGAGCACCCCATCAGGACGAATGACGCCGGCCAGCATCAAAACTGCGGCATAGACGATTAGACCGCCGCCGATCAGCACCGCGAGCGCCGCAGCTTGGACCAAAGTGGAGCCCGTCGCCATCAGCGGCAGCACCACGCCGGCGGCGAGCCACAGCAGCGCGCCCATCACCAGGGATGCAAGCACGATCAGCACCAGCCGGCGCCGCGCCGGCGCATCGATGGTGACCCCGAAGCGCTGCACGCCGCGCCCCAGCAGCAGGGCTGCGTTGCTCCAGGCGCCGAGGCTGATGGCGGCCGCGACCCCGGCGGCGCCGAATAGCCGGCCGAGCAGCACGGCGGCAACCAGCGCGACCGCGACCGAGATGAGGGTCGCCACAAGCGGCGTGCGGGTGTCCTCGCGGGCGAAGAACGCGGCCGACCAGTTCTTGGCCAGCACCTGGGCGGGCAGGCCGACCGCCAGCACCGCCAGCGCCTGTGCGGTGGCGGCCGAGTCCGCTGCGCTGAACGCGCCATGTTCGAACAACAGCCGCACGATCGGTTCGGCGAGGACGATCAGTCCGAAAGTCGCAGGCAGCGCCACTCCGACCGCCAGTTCCAGACCGCGCGAGGCGGCTTCGGACAGCGCGGTCCGATCGCCACCGCGAACCGCCCGCGCCAGTTCCGGCACCAGCACCGCGCCCATCGCAACGCCGACGATGCCGAGCGGCAGCTCGATCAGCCGGTTGGCGAAGTACAGCCATGACACTGCCGCCGGCTGCGCCGAGGCGATGATGGCGCCGGCGACGATCAGGAGCTGCGGTCCGGAATTGGCGATCATTCCGGGGATCGCCTTGGCGAAGAATGTCCGCATCGCCGCGTCGAACCCGGCGCGCAGCGGTGTCGCCAGCCTTTCGCCGCGCCCGTTGACCGCCAGGATCGAAAGCTGCAGCAGCCCGGCAACCCCGACGGTGCCGGACAGGATCAGCGCCGCAATGGTCGGGTCGTTGTGGCCGAGCAGCAGCGCTGCCGTGACGACGATCAGCGATACGTTGAATAACAGCGGCGAGAACGCGGTAAGGCCGACTTTGCCTTGCGCGTTGAACAACCCCATCATCACCGCGACCGGGCCGGCGAAGGCCAGATACGGCAGCATCAGCCGGGCGTCGCGGGTTGCCATCAGCAGTGCGGGCTGGCCAATGAAGCCGGGGGCCAGCGCGGCGATCAGTAGCGGCATGAACACGCCGAGCAGGATCGCCAGTAGCAACGTCGCCAGCGCAATGCTGCCGAGCAGCCGCCCGGCGAACGCGGCCGCCGCTGCGGGACCGTTGTGCTCGCGCACTTTCAGCCACGCCGGCACCAGCGCGGCGTTGAGCGCGCCTTCGGTCAATAGCCGCCGCATCACGTTGACGAGCTGAAACGCCAGCAGGAACGCATCCGCCACCACGCCGGCGCCGAGCAGCGCCGCGACCAGCGCGTCGCGAACGAATCCCAACAAACGTGACGACAGAGTCCCTGCGGAGACGGTGAGCAGCGGGCGAAGCATCCCGGCCTTATAGCCGGATTGCCGGCGCAACGGCCCGGCGCAGCTCGGTTTAGTGGCCGATTGGTAAAGGGGGTGGCCCTGTTGGCCGGTAGGCTTCCTTACTCCCGCCGTCATGGCCGGGCTCGACCCGGCCATCCATCCTTTCTCAAAACGGCATCTTGCGAAGACGATGGATGCGCGGGCCTTCGCCGCGCCGAAGGGCTTCGGCCCCGCAGGCGGGTCGAGCCCGCGCATGACGACCTTGGGAACCGCCCTCGCTTGCGGCTGCCGACCCGAACATGATAGGTCGGCGCGCCTTTCGCGCGGCCGGCGATGCACCGGCCCGACCCGCACAATCCGCGGGATTTTCCTTATTTCTCCCCGCTATGGATCGAAATCGATGAGCTCAGCCCAATACGATGTCCTCGCCATCGGCAACGCGATCTTCGACGTGCTGGTCCGCACCGAAGAGGACTTCCTGGTCAAGCACGGCATGGCCAAGGGCGGCATGGCGCTGATCGATGAAGCCCGCGCCACGGCGATCTACGCCGACATGGGCCAAGCCACCGAAATGTCCGGCGGCTCGGCCGCCAACACCATCGTCGGGCTGGCTTCGTTCGGCGCCCGCACGGCCTATCTCGGCAAGGTCAAGGACGACCAGATCGGCAAGCTCTACACCCACGACATCCGCGCCGCGGGCGTTACCTTCGACACCAAGCCGGCGACGGACGGCCCGGCGACCGGCTGCTCCTACATCCTGGTGACGCCGGACGGCCAGCGCACGATGAACACGTATCTCGGCGCCGCGCAGGATCTGTCGCCGGCCGATATCGACGAGGCCAAGATCGCGGCGGCCGCCATCACCTATCTCGAAGGTTATCTGTGGGATCCGCCGCAGGCCAAGGAAGCGTTCCTGAAGGCCTCGAAGATCGCCCACGGCGCCGGCCGCAAGGTGGCGCTGACGCTGTCGGATGCGTTCTGCGTCGACCGCTATCGCGGCGAATTCCTCGAGCTGATGCGCTCCAAGACCGTCGACCTGATCTTCGCCAACGAGGCCGAGCTTCACTCGCTGTACCAGACCTCGGATTTCGATGCGGCGCTGACTCTGCTGGCTCAGGACGTCGCGCTTGGCGTGGTCACCCGCAGCGAAAAGGGCTGCGCGGTGGTCGATAAGGATGGCGTCACTTTGGTGTCGGCGGCTGCGATCGATCAGCTGGTCGATACCACCGGCGCCGGCGACCTGTTCGCGGCCGGCTTCTTGTTCGGCCTGGTCCGCAATCTCGGCTACGAAAACGCCGGCCGCCTCGGCGCGCTGGCGGCTGCCGAAGTGATCCAGCACATCGGCGCCCGCCCGCAGGTGTCGCTGAAGGAATTGGCGCAGCAGCACGGGCTGGCGGTGTAAGCCTCTCCCCCAAGTCATTCCGGGGCGCGAACGAAGTTCGCGAACCCGGAATCTCCTGCTTGTCGCATCGGCGTCTCGCAGAACATGTCGGGATTCCGGGTCTGCGCGCTGTCGCGCGCATTCCGGAATGACGTCGCCCTTGTTGTGACTAGCAACCACAGCTTACGCCGTCTTTGCCGCCTTCAGGCCGAGCTTGGCCTCGACCTTTTCGCGCATGATGAACTTCTGGATCTTGCCGGTCACCGTCATCGGGAATTCGTCGACGAATTCGATGTAGCGCGGGATCTTGTTGTGGGCGATCTGGCCCTGGCAGAACGCGCGGACGTCGTCGGCGCTCAGCGTTTCGCCGGGACGCGGGCGGACCCAGGCGCAGAGTTCTTCGCCGTAGCGGTCGTCGGCGACGCCGAAGATCTGGACGTCCTGGATCTTCGGGTGGCGGTACAGGAATTCCTCGATCTCGCGCGGATACAGGTTTTCGCCGCCGCGGATCACCATGTCCTTGATGCGCCCGACGATGTTGCAAAAGCCTTCGTCATCGATAGTGGCGAGGTCGCCGGTGTGCATCCAGCCGGCGGCATCGAGCACGTCGGCGGTCTTCTCCGGCTCGTCCCAATAGCCCAGCATCACGCTGTAGCCGCGGGTGCAGAGTTCGCCGCGCTGGCCGCGCGGCACGACCTTGCCGTTGAGATCGACAACCTTCACTTCGACATGCGGATGAATGCGGCCGACGGTTGAGACCCGGCGGTCTTCCGGATCGTCGACGGCGCTCTGGAAGCTGACCGGGCTGGTCTCGGTCATGCCGTAGGCGATCGTGACTTCGCGCATGTTCATCGCATCGTTGACGCGGCGCATCACTTCGACCGGGCACGGCGCGCCCGCCATGATCCCGGTGCGCAGTGATGACAGATCGAAGCTGGCGAAGTCCGGATGATCGAGCTCGGCGATGAACATCGTCGGCACGCCATACAGCGCGGTGCATTTCTCGCGCGATGCGGTCTGCAGCGTCACCAGCGGGTCGAAGCCTTCGCCCGGATAAACCATCGTGGCGCCGGAGGTGACGGAAGCGAGGTTGCCCATCACCATGCCGAAGCAGTGATACAGCGGCACCGGAATGCAGATGCGATCCGCAGCGGTGAGTTTCATCGCGCGGCCGACGAAGTACCCGTTGTTGAGAATGTTGTGATGCGTCAGCGTCACGCCCTTGGGCGAGCCGGTGGTGCCGCTGGTGAACTGAATGTTGACCGCATCGTCGAACTGCAGCTCGCTTGCGAACGCCGCGATCTGGTCGCGGTGGCGCGCGCCGCCCATGGCCGCGACCTCGTCGAACGCAATCGTGCCCGGCGCTTTCGGTCCGCCGATCTGGATCACGGTGCGCAGCTTCGGCAGCTTGGCTGATTGCAGCGCGCCGGGCGGCGACGTCGCCAGCTCTGGGATCAGCGTGTTCAGCATCTCCATGTAGTGCGAGGTCTTGAACGCGGTGGCGGTCACCAGCGCGGCGCAGCCGACCTTGGCGAGAGCGAACTCCAGCTCGCTCAACCGGTAGGCCGGATTGATGGTGACCAGGATCAGTCCCGCTTTGGCGGCGGCGAACTGCGTCAGCGTCCATTCCGGCCGGTTCATCGACCAGATGCCGATGCGGGCGCCGCGCTCCAAGCCGAGCGCAACAAAGCCGGCGGCCAGCGCATCCACGCGTTCAGCGAAGTCACGCCAGGTCCAACGGGTGTCATGGCTGGGTGAAACCAGCGCTTCGCGATCGGGCCAAAGCGCCACCGCGCGGTCGAGTGCCTGGCCGATGGTGATTCCGAGCAGCGGCGCGTCGGAGACGCCGCAGACATAGCTGGGGGTCGAGCTGGTCACGTCCTTGGTCCTCGCCTTAGCGCCCGGACGGTTTGGAGTGCCGGGTCGTCATCGTGTGGGCTTGTCGCCTCTTTCACGAAGCATAGCGCCGCCGGCAGGGCATTGCGACCCCGCCGGCGGCGCGAGCGATTCTTAGGCCGCCTGCTGTCCGGCGCCGAGGCCGGCATAGACTCCGCGTTCGAAAGCGGCGAACGCCTCCAGGCACTTGGCGTCGGCGAACGGCAAGACCTGCATCAGGATCACGCCGCAGACGTCGCGGGTCGGATCGATCCAGTAATAGGTATTGGCGAGCCCGGCCCAAGCGAGGCTGCCGGGGCTGCGGCCTTCCGGCGTTTTCTCGGTGTTGATCAGGAAGCTGAGGCCCCACTTCTTGGTCATGCCGGGATAGAGGTCGACGTCGTTGGTGGCGAAGGCGATTGCCGAGTTCAGCTTGGTGACGTTGAGATCGCCGATGTGGTTCTGGCCCATCATCGCCACGGTCTCCGGCTTCAGCACCTGGTTGCCGTTGCCGCGGCCCTTGTTGAGGATCATCTGGGTGAACTTCAGATAGTCCGCCGCGGTGCCGTACAGGCCGCCGCCACCCATGTGGAATTCCGGCTCCTGCGCGACCTCGAACGGGATCGGCGACAGCGAGCCATCCTCGCCGCGGGCATGCACCGCGACCAGCCGCTTCCGCTGGTCGTCGGTGATCTTGAAGCCGATGTCGGTCATGCCGAGCGGCGCAAACAAATGATCGCGCAAATACGCGTCGAGCTTCATGCCGCTGGCGGCCTCGACCGCCTTGCCGGCAAAGTCGATGTTGATGCCGTACTCCCAGCGCGTGCCCGGATCCGACGCCAGCGGCGTCTTCAGTGCGGCTTCCTGACAGCCGATGATGCCTGGGATGCCGTGCCGCTCCATGTACTTCACCATGTCGGCATTCCACATGTCGTAGCAGAAGCCGGCGGTGTGGGTGAGCAATTGCCGCAGCGTGATCGGAGATTTGGCCGGCCGGGTCTTCGGCGTACCGTCGGCATCGAATCGGTCGAGCACCAGCGGCTGGGCAAGATCGGGCAGCAGCTTGCCGATCGGCTCGTCGAGCGACAGCTTGCCCTGCTCGACGAGCTGCATCGCCGCAGCGGCTGTGATCGCCTTGGTCATCGACGCGATCCAGAACACGCTATCGGTGGTCATCTGCTCCGGCTTCGACAAATCGCGCTTGCCGTACGCGCCTTGGTACAACACCTCCTGCGAATTACCTGCGATTGCCACGACGCCGGGGATGTCGCCGCGCTCGCTCATCTGGCGCAAGCTCTGGTCGATCGGGTTGCTGCTTTGCATGTTGTCCTCCCTTGTTTGCTTGGCAGTTTTCTAAAGCGGCCGGATTGTTCACCGAGCGGTTCCGCTGGGCAAGCGATAACGAGGTCGGGCGACAAAGTCTCGCATCTGCGAGCGGCGACGAATCGTGCCGGGAACGAACGGGTAGGCCTCGCGTTCACAAAGTCGCCGCAGTGTTGAACCTCGCGGCCTCAGCCGTCGTCCAACCCAAAGTTGCGACGCCCCCCGCCCGGAGCACCGAGATGATCCCGACCTGGAGTGACTGGAAGCGCTATCCGCAGCCTGGCCGTGGCGGCAATATCGAGGCGCCGGTCAGTCCCGGGATTTACGAAGTGCGTTACGCGCAGACCGGCGCACTGTACGGCTTCGAGGCCGTCGACAATCTCGCGGTCGCGCTGGCGCAACTGCCTGTGAAATCGGCACGCGCCGGATCGTGGTTCGGCCGCCGCACCGCACAGCCGTTCCCGGAGCTTGAGTATCGCGTCTGCGCCACCACTTCGCGCGCTCATGCCCGTACCGCCGCGGAACGCATGATCAATCTGCGCAGCACCTGGATCGCCGGCGCCGCCTGAACGCGGTGCGACGCGGCCTCCATTCGCGTCCGCGAAAGCGTGCGGTGATGCGAAGGACGATGCCGGGCCTGCGCTGTGCGCCGCGCGATCTCTGCCTATATTGACCGGCGACAGGGGCCATCGCGGTCCCGCTGCGATCCACCAGCAACGCCGGAGCATTCAATGTCACCCACCGCCGCCGCCCGCACCGCCGATCAAGCCGCTTCGCTGCGCGATCGTCTGAAGGACCCGTCGCTGCTGCGCGAGCAGTGCTACATCGGCGGCGCCTGGTCGGGGACGTCGACGATCGCGGTGACCAATCCGGCCAATGGCCAGACAATTGCCAAGGTGCCGCATCTCGGCGCTGCCGAGGCTACCCAGGCGGTTGAAGCGGCCGCGCAGGCATTTCCGGCGTGGGCCAAGCTCACCGCCAAGCAGCGCTCCAACATTTTGCGCAAATGGTTCGAGTTGATCATCGCCAACCGCGAGGATCTGGCGCTGATCCTCACCACCGAACAGGGCAAGCCGCTCGCCGAGGCGCTCGGCGAAGTCGATATCGGCGCCGCCTATGTCGAGTTCTTTGCCGAAGAGGCGCGTCGGGTGTATGGCGAAACCATCCCGACCCAGCGCGCAGACGCCCGGCTGATCGCCATCAAGCAGCCGATCGGCGTCTGCGGCGCGATTACGCCGTGGAATTTCCCGAGCTCGATGATCACCCGCAAGGTTTCGCCGGCGCTGGCGGCGGGATGCACCGTGGTGCTGAAGCCGGCCGAGGAAACGCCGTTGAGCGCCTTTGCTCTGGCGGCGCTGGCCGAAAAGGCCGGCGTGCCGAAGGGCGTGTTCAACGTCCTCACCGGCGATGCACCGGCGATCGGCAAGGTGCTGTGCGAGCATCCGGCCGTGCGGTTCGTCGGCTTCACCGGCTCCACCGAAGTCGGCAAGATCCTCTACAAGCAGGCGTCGGTCGGGGTGAAGAAGCTCGGTCTCGAGCTTGGCGGTAACGCGCCGTTCATCGTATTCGACGATGCCGACGTCGACGCCGCGGTTGAAGGCGCGATGGTGTCGAAATATCGCAACATGGGTCAGACCTGCGTCTGCGCCAACCGGCTCTACGTGCAGGACGGCGTTTACGACGCGTTCGTCGAGAAGCTGGCCGCCAAGGTCAAGGCGATGAAGGTCGGCGACGGCACCGAGCAGGGCGTGACGCAAGGCCCGTTGATCAATGAGGCCGCGGTCGAGAAGACCGAGCGGCACATTGCGGATGCGCTGTCGAACGGCGCCAAGGTGATCACCGGCGGCAAGCGCCACGCGCTCGGCGGCACTTTCTTCGAGCCGACCGTGCTGGCCAATGTCCGTCCCGATGCGCTGGTGGCGCACGAAGAAACCTTCGGTCCGCTGGCGCCGGTGTTCCGCTTCAAGGACGAAGCCGAAGTGATCCGGCTCGCCAACGCCTCGCCGTTCGGCCTCGCCAGCTATTTCTACGCCCGCGATTTGGGCCGCGTCTGGCGCGTTGCAGAAGCGCTGGAGAGCGGCATGGTCGGCGTCAACACCGGCCTGATCACCACCGAAGTCGCGCCGTTCGGCGGCGTCAAGGAATCCGGCCTCGGCCGCGAAGGCTCGCATCACGGCATCGAAGAGTATGTCGAGATCAAATACGTGATGATGGCGGGGATCTGAGGTTAGCTTGGGCCGCTCGCCCATTGCCATCGTCATCCTCCGCGAAAGCGGAGGATCCAGTACGGCGGTGCGCTCGCTGATTAAGCGAACGCACCGGGATACTGGATCGCCCGCCTGCGCGGGCGATGACGGAAAGGGTATGGCGCCGTCGTCATGGCCGGCTTGTCCCGCCATGACGCGGTTATTGAACTCGTTGATGGACAGAGAAAGCACTAACGCGCGTTTCTCCGTTCATCGATCTCCCTGATCCGCGCCCGCGCGTCGTCGCCCTCGGGGATCGGGCGGCCGCTGTCGCGCCATTCGATCGCGGCTTTGAAGCCGGATTCCTGCGCGTAGCGGCGGAACCACAGGCCTTCGGGATTGTGCCGCGAGACGCCGTCGAAGATCGTGGCGAGCATCTGGGTTTGCTCCAGGCCCATGTTCAACATCACCTGATTGACCACGAGCTTATGCATCGCGAGGTGACTCTTCGGCACGCCGGCGACGCGGGTGGCGAGTTTCATCGTCGCCTCTTCCAGCTCGGCGACCGGCACCGACAGATTGACGAGGCCCCACTCGGCCGCGGTCTTGCCGGTGATCACGTCGCCGGTGAACATCATCTGCTTGGCGCGCGTCGGGCCGAGCTTGAAGGTCCACATCGCGGTGGTGGGGCATCCCCAGACGCGGGTCGGCATGTAGCCGATGCGCGCGTCGTCGGCCATCACGATCATGTCGCAGCACAGCGCGATGTCGCTGCCGCCAGCGACCGCCGCGCCGTGAATCTTGGCGATGGTCGGCTTCGAGCAGCGCCACAGGCTCATGAAGTCCTCGGTGTTGCGCTTCATCGCCGCGTAGTCGACCAGCGGATCCCACGGCTCCTTTTCCTGCTGGCAGGGGTGGTCGATGTCGCTTTCGGCGTAGTCGACCAGATCGTAGCCGCCGCAAAAGCCCTTCCCGGCGCCTTCGATGACGATCACATGGATTGCGTCCTCGGCTTGCGCCCATTCCACCGCGGCGCGGATGTCCCGCGGCATCGCGTCGTTGATGGCGTTGAAGCGGTCGGGGCGTTTCAGCACCAGCCGCGCGATCCGCGGGGCGTTCGGGTCCGGTGCGATCGTCAAGGTCGAGAATTGGGGCAAAGCTTCCTCCGTAGTTTTCTGTAAACAGTCAACGTTGACTGTACGGCGCTCCCTGCTACAGTCAATCCTGACTGTTCAGGAGACGAGATGAACCGGACCCGGTCCGATGCTGCCGATAGCCCGCCCGCGATCCGCGACCGTCTGCTCGACGCGGCGGTCGAATGCTTGATCGAGCTCGGCGTGGCGGGGACATCGACGCTGGCGGTGCAGCACCGCGCGGGCGTCAGCCGCGGCGCGCTGCTGCATCATTTTCCGAGCCGCGAAGTGTTGCTCGCCGCGAGCGTTTCCGAGCTGATCCGGCGCAACGAGTATGCAGTACGCAGCTTCGTCGAAGCGCTGCCCAGTCGCGGCGACCGGCTGAAGGTTGCGATGGGCGCGCTCGCCTTTGCGGCGCGGCAGCCGGCGTATCTGGCCGAACTCGAACTCTGGGCGGTGGCGCGCACCGACAGCGCCTTGCGCCAGACGTTGATCGCCGCCGAACGGCTGGCGAAGCGTGAGATCGACCGCGTCCACTATCAGTTGTTCGGCGATTGGGCGAAGTCGGACTCCTACGCCGAAATTGTTGCGCTCACTCAGCATTTCATGCGCGGGCTGGCGATCTCGGAGAACGTCCGGCTGTCGCCGAAACGGCGGGACGAACTGATCGCCTCCTGGACCGAGGCGATCCGGCCGATCCTTGAACGCGGCCTAACGACCAGAAGCGCCAGCAAGGCGTAATCAGTAAAATCCAAGGAGGGAACGATGAATTCACCGCCGCTGCGCGAGTCCTATTGGGCTGCGGATCTGTCGCGACCGGTGCTCGACGTTGCGATCGGCGACGTACTGGCGGAGGTCGCGGCGCAGGAAGGCGACCGACTGGCGCTGGTCGAAGTCGTGCCGAATGGTATGGACTCGCCGGTCGGCGCCGCGAGCACCAGCCGCAGCTGGACCTATGCACAGCTCAACGATGACGCGCGCCGCTGCGCCAGCTGGCTGCTGACGCAGTTCAAGACCGGTGACCACATCTGCGTCTGGGCGCCGAACGTGCCCGAATGGATCGTGCTGCAATATGGCCCGGCGCTGTCTGGTTTTGTGCTGGTGACGGCCAATCCGGCCCTGAAGGCGTCGGAGCTGGAGTTCGTGCTGCAGCAATCGCAATCAGTGGCGCTGTTCCATCTCGATGCATTCCGCGGCGTCGACACTGGCGCGGTGGCGCGCGGCTTTGCCTCTGCGGAGCTACGCTGCATTTCGTTCTGCGGCTGGCTCGATGAGGTCCGCCGCACCGATATCGGTGCTCTGCCGCGGATCGACCCCGGTCAGCCGGCACAGATCCAGTACACCTCGGGCACCACCGGCCGTCCCAAAGGTGCGCTGCTGCATCATCGCGGGCTGATCACCAACGCCAGCTACGTCGCGGCGCGCGCCGGGCTCGATCACAGCGTGCTGCTGAGCCCGATGCCGCTGTTTCATACGGCCGGCTCGATCATGAGCGTCTTAGGCTGCCTCAATTCGCGTTCGACTCTGGTGCTGCCGCTGCTGTTCGATCCGGGCACGGTGCTCGATGCGATCGCGAACACCCGCGCCGACACGCTGTTCGGCGTGCCGACGATGCTGCTCGCGGTGATCGATGCTCAGCTGCAGGCGCCGCGCGATCTGTCCTCGCTCCGCGTCGCTGCCTCCGGCGGGGCACAGGTGCCGCCCGAACTGCATCGCCGGATTCACGACGCGCTGAAGCTGCCGCTGCTCACCGTGTTCGGCCAGACCGAACTCAGCCCGATCGTCTCGCAGACCAGCATCGACGATTCGGACGAGCAGCGCATTCACACGGTCGGACGGCCGCTGTGGAACGTCGAGGTGCGGATCGTCGATCCGAACGGCGACCGCGTGGTCGGCATCGGTGTCGAGGGAGAGATCCAGGTCCGCGGCTATCAGACCATGCTCGGTTACTTCAACGCCCCCCAAGAGACCAGCGAGACCATCACGGCTGACGGCTGGCTGAGGACCGGCGATCTCGGCGCGATGGATGAAGCCGGTTATCTGCGGATCACCGGCCGGCTCAAGGACATGATCATCCGCGGCGGCGAGAATATCTATCCGGCCGAAGTCGAAGCCTGCCTGCTGCGGCATCCCGCTGTTGCCGACATCTCGGTGTTCGGAGCGCCGGATGACAAATGGGGCGAAGTGGTCGCCGCCGCAGTCCGGCTCGTGCCGGATGTGTCCGTAACGGCCACCGAGCTGAGCGCCTTCTGCAAGACTGAGATCGCGCCGCACAAGGCGCCGACGGTCTGGTACGCCTGCACGGGTTTCCCGCTGACGGCGTCCGGCAAGATCCAGAAGTTCCGCCTCCGCGACGCGGCGGTCGAAGGTGAGTTGCAGCGCCTGAGCTGATGGCCCGCCGCGGCGGCTCCGGTCTTGGACCGTTGCTTTGAGGCGAGCGGCGCGCCATGTCGGCGTGCCGCTCAGTCGTGTGTTGGTGATCTACTGACTGAATCCGGTGGGCGGTTGCACGCGTGTCACCGGAGGCGGAGCCCAGCGGCCGGTCAGGGCTTCCTGTTTGGGTGCGTACATCCGCATCGTCAGGGTAAACGGTCCTTTCGGCGCCGGCAGCCAGTTCGATTCGCGCTCGGTGCCGGGGTTGGCGTTCTGGATCACGAGGTCGAGCGAGCCGTCGGCGTTGGGCTTCAGCGGCATCCAGCTGCTCAGCGCCTGGCGCTGCAGCGCGTTCGGCACCGGGAAGCCGTCGGAATCGTACAGCGTCAGCGACCAGAACGCGTCGACCGGCGGCGTGGCGCCTTTCTGGAAACGCAGCACGTAGTTGCTGGTGCCGTCGAGCGGCTTGCTGGTTTCGTCGGCGATGTTGACCGGGTAGATCGCGTCCTCAGGCACGTTGGCGCCGAGCCCGAACTGGGCGACGATCGCGCGTTTCAGGTAGTAATTGCCGTACACCCCCATGGTGTCGATGTTCATGCTCCAGCCATTGGTCACGCGGGCCATGGTCGGCATCTTCCAGCTCATCAGCTTCAGCGCCTCGGCCGGTGCTGCGCCGAGTGCTTTGCGCACATTGGGGGCGGCTTTGTCGAGATCGAAGCTCTTGCCCGGCTCCAGCCCGATCCGGCGCAGCCGCGCGATGATCGGCTGGTCGGTGATATGCGGCGGGTTCTGTTTCAGCAGCTCGGCCGCGTAGGCGAAAAACTGACCGGCCGGCATGCTGTCGACCTGCTGCTTCGGCGGTGTCTTCATGTCGATCGCCGGATCGGGCACGAAGGCAGGGGCCGGTACCGGCGGCTTGCCCCATTGCGATAGCGGCGTCGCGGTGTAGCCGGCCTGGATCTGGTGCACCGCGGCGTAGTCCGCCGGCCCGTCGGTCTTGGTGCGGCCGATGATCCAGATGATCGGCGTCGGCGCCTCGATCCGCTGCAATCCAGCCGGCACTGCGCCGCTCCAGCCGGGCGCGGTGACCAGGAATTTCTGCGCCTGGGTCCCGGTGGTGCGCCAGCCGGGCGAGGCGAACACGTCGGTCCACATATCGAGCATCGGCAGCAGGTAGTAGCGGCCGTTGGTGTCAGGCGCCGTCACCACCATCGGCTCTCGCGACAGATCGAGCCAGGCGATCGAATACAGCGTATCGAAATTCGGCCGCACGATCGTCTTGAAATCCGCCGGCGGATAGGCCGGCACGCTGACGAAGCTGTTCATCGGCCCTTTGCCGAACTCCTTGCCCGCCTCGACATTGGTCGACTGCTTGCGGGTGAGGTCCATCGTCACCAGCGGATAGAAGTACAAATAAGCATCGATCCCGAGGCTCAGCGCCTCCTCGTCGGAGACCGGCGCCGGCTCGCTTCGCGCTGGCACCGTCATCAGCAGCAGCGCGGCCGTTGCGGCCGCCGACATTGCCTTCAACCAGCCAATCATGTTGCCGTCCTCCCTCGACGCATCGCAGATGGCGTTCCGGGCAGGATGCTGAGTTGTGTGCCGGCTGAGCTATGACGCAGGTCAAACGACCAGAATCTCGGTCGTTGAGACGGGAAGCTGACTGGTAACTCTACGAAGTCACTGCCGCAGCATGATCAGTGGGTCGGCGGTATCAGGCACCTTGCGCCACTGCGCATTGTCGTCGGCCTCGAACCGCCAATTATCGCCGTTCGGCGCCACCAGCAGCATCGCACCATGCTCGAGCCGCCACATCGTCGGACCGAATCCGGCGATCTGCGCATCGCAGCGCGGCTTCAGGAATGCCTGGAAATTATCGTTGCCGGCTTCGGTGTTGGTGAGTGTCAGGCCGCAGACCTGGCGGCCGTTACCGCGCACCATGGTCCAGTCACCGATCATCTGCTCCATCGATTTGGCGAGCGAGCGAGCCGCGACCAGGTTCTGCAGGATGTAGATCCCTTCACCATCGCGATGGCCTTCGAAGATGCCGCTCTCGACCTCGGTGAAATCGATCACCGAGTCGCCGTCGGCGGTCTCCAGCCGGACGATGTCGAGGCCTTTGACGTCCCAGGCGGTGATCGCCTTGGTGAACGGCAGCGTCTTGGCGCAGTCCGGCTCGAGAGTCAGTTTCAGCCCCTTGGCGGCGGGCTCGGACGTCAGCGTCACGACGCAGGTCTTGCTACGTTCGGTGGTGGCCAATTCCCACTGGCCGACCATCTCCTTCTTCATCGAGGCTGCGTCCTGCGCCGCGGCGGCGGACGCGAGCAGCGCCGAGAGGATCACCGTGCCGAACGCGCGCCACATCGTCAGCGGCCTTTCACCGGCGTTTCGGCCACCGGCGTCAGCGGCCGCTGGCCCGAGAACCAGGCTTTCAGATTGTCGACCACCAGCTGGTTCATCGCATTGCGCGTCACCACCGAGGCCGAGCCGATATGCGGCAGCAGCACCACGTTGTCCATCGCGCGCAGCTCTTCGGGAACGTTCGGTTCGGCCGCGAATACGTCGAGGCCGGCAGCGAGAATCTTGCCGGACTTCAGGGCGTCAATCAGCGCCGCTTCGTCGATCACCGAGCCGCGCGCGACGTTGATCACCACGCCGCGCGGCCCGAGCGCATCGAGCACCTCGGCGTTGATCAGCTTGGCGGTGGTGGGGCCGCCCGGCGTGATCACCACCAGGGTATCGACCTCCTTGGCCATCTCGATCAGGTTCGGATAGTGCTGGTAGGCGACGCTGGCGGCTGGATTGCGCGAGTGATACACCACCGGCACCAGCGAGGCGTCGAGCCGGCGGGCGATCGCCTGGCCGATCCGGCCCATGCCGACCATGCCGACCTTGCGGTCGCGCAAGGAGCCGGTGCTGAGCGGATAATCCTGAGTCTGCCACTTTCCGGCGCGGACGTATTTGTCGGCACGAATGAATTCGCGCAACGTCGCGATCAGCAGCCCGAGCGCGGTATCGGCGACTTCCTCGGTGAGCACGTCGGGGGTGTTGGTGACGATCACGCCATGCTGCGCCGCCCAGGCGGAATCGACATGATCGTAGCCGACGCCGAAGCTCGCCACGATTTCGAGTTTCGGAAACCGCGCCAGCATCGCTGCGCCGGTCGGCACCAGCCCGGTGACCGCGATCCCGCGGATGCGGCCGCGAGCCTCGTCGCTCAGCTTTTCGAGGTCGTCGGCGCGCTCGCATTTGTGCAGCACATAGCCGGCCGGGAAGCCCTGATCGATGACCTCCTTACGGGGGCCGTAGATCAACAGATCAATCGGCTCCGACGCGCCCGTTTCCCCCGGCATCAATTATCCTTTCCCAACGCGCTCTCGTGCCAGCGCCGCAGCAGCAGATGCGACACCAGCGCCAGCAGCAGATAGATCACAATGCCCGCCGTCGACAGCAACAGCAATGCTGCGAACATGCGCGGAATGTTGAGCCGGTATCCGGATTCGGCAATCCGGTAGGCGAGACCCGAGCCGGCGCCGGCCGAACCGGCCGCGATCTCGGCGACCACGGCGCCGATCAGCGACAGTCCGCCGGCGATGCGCAGGCCGCCGAGGATGTAGGGCAGCGCTGCCGGCAGCTTCAGCCGCAGCAGCGTCTGCCAGCGCGAGGCGCCATACAGCCGGAACAGCCCGGCCAGATTGCGGTCGACCGAGTCGAGGCCGAGCGTGGTGTTGGACAGCACCGGAAAGAACGCCACGATCCAGGCGCAGACGATCACGGCGGTTTCCTGCGGCAGGTAGATCAGCAGCAGCGGCGCGATCGCGATCACCGGCGTGACCTGCAGCACCACCGCATAGGGGAACAGCGAATATTCGAGCAGGCGCGACTGGTTGAACAACAGCGCCAGGGCGATGCCGCCGACCGCGGCGGCGACGAAGCCTTCCAGCGTGGTCCATAGCGTGGTCAGCAGCGAGCCGAACAGCACCGGCCAGTCCTGCATCAGCGTCGAAGCCACCAGCACCGGGCCCGGCACCACGTAAGGCGGGATCTGATTGAGTCTGACGATCAGGTCCCACGCGACGATCGCAGCGATCAGCACCACGATCGGCAGCGCGACCCGGAGCCCGGCGCGGGCGCCAAGCGGAGAAGCGTCGTCACGTGAAGTGGGCAGGGCGCTCATACCCGCGCCTCGCGTGTGGTGGTGGGGCTTTCGCCTGTCGACGCGAGGGCGCGTGAAACCTCGCGGCACTGCGCCGCATAGTCGGCCGAGAGCCGGAACTCCTCGCCGCGGGATGTCGGTGCATCGATATCGAAGGAGGCTGCGATCCGGCCCGGGCGCGGCGTCATCACCACCACGCGCTGCGACAGATACACCGACTCGAACACCGAATGGGTGACGAACACCACCGTCATCTGTAGCTCGCGCCACAGCACCAGCAGATCGTCATTGAGGCGGAACCGGGTGATCTCGTCGAGTGCGGCGAACGGCTCGTCCATCAGCAGGATGTCCGGCCTCGTCACCAGCGCGCGCGCCAGCGACGCTCGCATCTTCATGCCGCCGGATAGTTCGCGCGGAAACGCGTCGGCGAACTCGGCTAGGTCGACCCGGGCCAGCACCTCGTCGACACGCCGGGCGATTTCGGCGCTGGCGACATGCGCCAGCTTCAGCGGCAACGCCACGTTGTGGCGGATGTTCGCCCACGGCATCAGCGTCGGCTCCTGAAACACGAAGCCGATCGGATGTTCGCCGCGGCTGCGCGGCGACGCGGTGCCGACCTCGATCCGCCCCAAGGACGGCGCTGCCAATCCGGCGATCATCCGTAGCGCGGTCGACTTGCCGCATCCGGAGGGGCCGAGCAGCGACACGAACTCGCCGCGGCCGATATTGAGGTCGATCGGGCCGAGCGCCAGCGTGCCGGTGCGGTAGGTCTTGGTGACGCCGCGCAGTTCGATCGCCGGCCCGGTGGCGCCGGCATCCGCAGCGGACGGTCGCGGCGATGAGGCCATGCGGCCGGCTATTTCTGCTTCGGGCGCAGGTCGACGCCGACGCCCTTGTTGATGAACTGCAGCGTATAGGCTTTGCGGAAGTCGAGGCCGCGCGTCACCACGCCGGCCCGCGCCATCTTGTCGAAGAACGAAGCGTAGCGTTCGTCGTTCATCGCGCCGATGCCATTTTTGATGGCGTCTCCGGAATCGACGATGCCGTATTGCTTCATCTTATCGACCGAATAGGCCAGCATCTCATCGGTCATTTCCGGATTGAGCTGCTTGATCATCGCATTGCCGGCGGAATTGTCGCCGTACAGATAATTGTACCAGCCGATGATCGAAGCGTCGACGAAGCGCTGGATCATGTCGGGATTCTTATCGATCAGATCGCGGCGGGTTTCGATCAGCGTCGAGTAGCCGTTGAGCCCGTAATCGGCCAGCAGCAGGACGTTCGGCTTGAACTTGGCGGCCTGCTCGACGGTGAACGGTTCGGAGGTGACGTAGCCCTGCATCGCGCTGCGGCGATCGATGATGAACGGCTGCGGGTTGAAGGTATAGGGCTTCACCTTGGCTTCGCTGAAACCGTATTCGGATTTCAGCCACTGGAAGTAGCTGGTGATGCCCTCCTTGGAGACGAACAGCGTCAGCGGCTTCAGATCGTCCAGCGTTTCGATCTTCGACTCCGGGTGCGACACGAACACCTGCGGGTCTTTCTGGAAGATCGCCGCGATCGCCACCACCGGCACGTTGTTGGCCACCGCGTCGAACGACTGCAGCGTGTTGGCGGTCATGAAGAAGTCGAGCTTGCCGGCGATCAGCAGCGCCCGATTGTTCACGTTGGGGCCGCCCGGCACGATGCTGACGTCGAGGCCGTAGGTCTTGTAGGTGCCGTCCGCGACCGCCTGGAAGAACCCGCCGTGCTCGCCTTCGGCCACCCAATTGGTGCCGAACGACACCTTGTCGAAGCCGCCTTCGGGCACTTTGCGGACCGGCTGCACCTTCGGCGGCTGCGGCTTCTTCGGCCGGGGCGGGGGCGGCGGTTCCGGCGGCTTTTCGACCGGTTTTTCGGCGCCATGGCCGTGGCCGGAGGCATCAACGGGAGAAGCCAGCGCCACTCCCACCGCCAACAGTACCCCGGTTAACGCTCGCAGCAGGAAAGCGGGGCTCATGGTTGGACTCCGTCGTTCATTTTGGCCCATGATGGCGGCATCAGGGCGGCGCGGATTCGAGCGTTTCAGGATTGATAGCGAAACAATGCCGGCATTTGAACCACTTCTCCGTCACCCCGCATTTCGCCGATGACCAAGCTGCCGCCCCGCGACTGGAGCGCGATTTACTGGCCGGAGATCACCGGCGCTGATCCGTCGCGCTGGATTGCGGTGCTGCCGCTCGCCGCGATCGAGCAGCACGGGCCGCATCTGCCGCTGTCGACCGACGTCACCATTGCGGAAGCCTACCTGGCGCGGGTGAGAGATCGCCTGCCGGACGACATTCCCGCGACGTTCCTCCCGGTGCAGGGGATCGGTCTGTCGACCGAGCATCTGTCGTTCCCGGGTACGCTGACGCTATCGACCGAGACCGCGCTGAAGCTGTGGACCGAGATCGGCGACAGCATCGCCCGGGCGGGTGTGCGCAAGCTGGTGATGGTGACCAGCCATGGCGGCAACAGCGCCGCGATGGGCCTGGTGGCGCAGGACCTGCGCGTCCGGCACCGGATGCTGGTGGTGACCACCGGCTGGGCGCGGTTCGGCGTGCCCGACGGGCTGTTCGCCGCCGACGAGCTGCGCCACGGCATCCATGGCGGCGCGACCGAGACCTCGATCATGCTGGCGCATGCGCCGGAGCTGGTGCGGGCCGATCGGATCGCCGACTTCCGCCCGGCGAGCGTGGCGATGGAGCAAACCTATCGTTGGTTGTCGGCGCAGCGGCCGGCGCCGTTTGCCTGGGCGGCCGAAGACCTGCACCCGAGCGGCGCTATCGGCGACGCCTCCGCGGCCACTGCCGAGAAGGGACGGCGGCTGCTCGACCATGGGGCCGGCGCGTTCTGCGAGCTGCTGGCCGACATGCACCGCTTCGATCTCGCCGCGCTGTCGACCAAACCCTCCGCCTGAGGGGATCCGCCGAGCACATCGGCGGGGTCGCCACGCTGGGTTGCGTCGCGGCTCACCTGCGCCGTGCCCGGCCGACCGGCTCTTCCTCTGATACCACTCGATCTTTTGAGGCCGAGAGGCCGCCGGCCTCACGCGCGCCTCATCAACGGCAGTAAGTTACCGTGCCATCTGGACTTTGAGGAATTCTAGACTGGCGCTGTCCTGCTCCCGACGCTTCGAGTTGTGTGCGGTAGATGGCGCTTTTGCGTGTCGCTGGCCCTCATAAGCTGACACTGCTTCCGACTTTCGTCAGGTTGCGAACGACATTCAGATGCCGTCGGGGTGACGAGGCGCGACCAATCGCCGCGCGCTCTTTTGCGTTTCAGGTGAGCTTGATGACTGTTCGACGATGCCCCGCTAGCCCGATTTCGGACCGCCGCGACCTCGCCTCGCGTGAGCTGTGCACGCCGCACAATCGGACCTTTCGGCGTCCGTCCGCCTCGACGCTGATCGCCGGCGCGGCGACCGCCGCCGCGTTGCTGCTGCCCCAGGGCGCGGCCGCGGGCGGCATTGGCAAGCCGCGGCCGGACCCGGCGTATGACTGGAGCGGGTTCTATGTCGGTGCCCATGCGGGTTACGTCCGCGGCCATGCCGGCGCGACGCTGCAGGACGCCAATTCGATTGCGCAGAACAGCAACGGCGCCGGTGGAGCCACCGCGGGCGCCCAGGCGGGCTATAATTTCGTCACCGGATCGAACCTGCTGCTCGGTGTCGAGGCCGACATCTCGTTCCCGAGCTATCTGCCGCAGAACGCGGTGCTGTCGGAGTTCGACAATGGCACCGCCAACACGCTGCAGCACCTCGATTATTACGGCACGGTCCGGGCCCGGCTCGGCGTCATCGCCGGCCGATGGCTCGGTTATGTCACCGGCGGCCTCGCTTTCGAGCACGAGCGCTATCTTACCGACCCCGACGTCGGCCGCGTGATGAACGCGCGGATCGGCTGGGCGGCCGGTGCCGGCGTCGAATACGGCTTCACGCCGAACTGGAGCGCACGGATCGAATATCTCTACAGCCAGTATCAGAACGCCACCGTCGCGCTGCCGACCGGCGCGAGCTACGCGACGTCGCTGAACCTGCAGGCCGTGCGTGTCGGCGTGAATCGCAAGATCGACTGGTTCGGCACCGGCAGCACCGACGCCTTCCCGTCGCTCGCCGCGGTGGCCGATCCGGAGACCGATCGCTGGGAGCTCCACGGCCAGACCACCTTCATCGGGCAGGGCTATCCGTCGTTCCGGGCACCGTATAGCGGCACCAACAGCCTGTTTCCCGGCGGGCAGTTCAAGAACACCTGGAGCACCAGCCTGTTCGCCAATGTCCGGCTGTGGGACGGCGGCGAGTTCTATTTCAACCCGGAATTCCTGCAGGGCTACGGGCTCAGCGACACGGTCGGCGCCGGCGGCTTCCCGAACGGCGAAGCCCAAAAGTCCGGCTTCGCTTATCCGCATTTCAGCCCGTCGCGGTTCTATTTGCGCCAGACCTTTGGGCTCGGCGGCGAGCAGGAGCAGCTCGCGTCGAGCGGTTCGCAGCTCTCCGGCAAGGCCGACATCTCGCGGCTGACGTTACAGGTCGGCCGCTTCAGCGTCATCGACGTGTTCGACGGCAACTCCTACGCGCACGATCCGCGCCGCGATTTCATGAACTGGTCGATCTGGGCCTCGGGCGCGTTCGACTACGCCGCCGACAAGCTCGGCCTCGGCTACGGCGCCACCGCCGAACTCAACCAGAAACAATGGGCGATCCGCGCCGGTTACTTCCTGGTCGACGCCGAATCCAATTCGAACAATTACGACATGAAGCTGCTCAAGCGCGGCGAATACGTCGCCGAGCTCGAGACCCGCTATTCGCTGTTCGGCCTTCCCGGCAAGCTGCGCACGCTGGGCTTCATCAACAGCACCTATTCGGGCAGCTATCGTGAGACGCTGAACGATCCGGCGCTGAACCTCGACATCACCCAGACCCGCCGCGGCCGGATCAAATACGGTTACGCGCTGAATCTTGAACAGGCGGTCACCGACGACATTGGCGTGTTCGGCCGCTGGAGCTGGAACGACGGCAAGAACGAGATCATGGCGTTCACCGATATCGACAGCAGCCTGTCGGGCGGCGTGTCGATCCGCGGCCAGCGCTGGGGCCGCCCGGACGATGTGATCGGCATCGCCGGCGCGCTCAACGGCTTGTCGCGTGATCACCGCGATTTCCTCGCTGCCGGCGGCCTCGGCCCGCTGATCGGCGACGGCGCTCTGAACTATCGCCGCGAGCGGGTGTTCGAGAGCTACTATGCGCTGGCGCTCAACTCGTCGTGGACCGCGACCGCCGACTATCAGCTGATCGCCAACCCCGCCTACAACGCCGACCGCGGCCCGGTCTCGGTGTTCTCAGGCCGGGTGCACGGGGAATTCTGACGCGCCCCAATCGGCGCTGCGACGCCGAGCGCTAAACCACCGGCGCAAAGCTCTCCGCTCGGGCCATCGCCCAGGCCTGCTTGAAACGGGGATCGTCGGTGCCTTCCAGCAGCTCGCCCGGACGCAGCGCCGGGTAGAGCTGTGCGAGTGAGATGACGTCCGACGGCGAGGTCCGCTGCGAGAAGTGATAGGGGCGGATGTCGCGCGGGTGGTCGAGCCCGGCGGCGGCCACCAGTTCGGCCAGCGCCTGCAGCGTCGCGCGGTGATAATTGTAAACCCGCTCCAGCTTGTGCGGCACCACCAGCGCGCGATAGCGCGACGGCTCCTGCGTGGTTACGCCGGTCGGGCAGCGGTCGGTGTGGCAGCTCAGCGATTGGATGCAGCCGAGCGCGAACATGAAGCCGCGCGCCGAGTTGCACCAGTCCGCACCGAGCGCCATCGCGCGCGCGACGTCGAAGCCGGTGGCGATCTTGCCCGAGGCGCCGAGCTTGATGCGGTCGCGGGCGCCGATTCCGATCAGCGCGTTGTGCACGAAGCTGACGCCGTCGCGCATCGGCATGCCGAGATGGTCCATGAATTCCAGCGGGGCTGCGCCGGTGCCGCCCTCCTTGCCGTCGACGACGATAAAGTCCGGATAGATCCCGGTGGCGAGCATCGCCTTGCAGATCGCCAGAAATTCCCAGGGGTGGCCGACGCAAAGCTTGAAACCGGCCGGCTTGCCGCCGGCGAGGCGGCGCATCTCGGCGATGAACCGCATCATCTCGATCGGCGTCGAGAATGCCTTGTGATAGGGCGGCGAGACGCAGTCTTCGTCCATGCCGACGCCGCGGATCTGCGCGATCTCTTCGGAGATCTTGGCCATCGGCAGCACGCCGCCATGGCCCGGCTTGGCGCCCTGGCTGACTTTCAGCTCGACCATCGTGATCTGGTCGTCGGTCGCGACGCGGGCGAATGCCTCGGGATCGAACCTGCCGTCGCGGGTGCGGCAGCCGAAGTAACCGGAGCCGATCTCCCAGATCAGGTCGCCGCCGTGCTCGCGGTGATACGGGCTGACGCCGCCTTCGCCGGTGTCGTGCGCGAAGCCGCCCTTCTTGGCGCCGGCATTGAGGGCGCGGATCGCGTTCGGGCTCAGCGCGCCGTAGCTCATCGCAGAGATGTTGAACACCGAGGCTGAATAAGGTTTGGCGCAATCCGGTCCGCCGATCGTGATCCGGAACGGCTCTTCGGCATGCGGCCGCGGCGCGACCGAGTGGTGCATCCACTCGTAGCCGTCGCCATAGACGTCCTTCTGAGTCCCGAACGGACGCTTATCGAGTTCCATCTTGGCGCGCTGATAGATCAGCGCGCGGGTGTCGCGGCTGAACGGCTTGCCGTCCTTTTCGCTCTCGAAGAAGTACTGCCGCATCTCCGGGCGCATTTCTTCGAGCAGGAAGCGCAGATGGGCCGAGATCGGATAGTTGCGCAGCACCGCGTGACTGGTCTGCAGCAGATCGTGGATGCCGAGCAGCGTCAGCGCGCCGAACACCAGCAGCGGCACCAGCACCACGCCGAACAGCGGCGTGTGGGCGTCGAACGCTGCGAGTGCGGCGAGGAGAGCGGTGAGGACGGCGCAGACAGTGAGAACGATGTAGCGCGGCGAGAGCGGAAGCAGCAGCGTTTCCATGGAATCCCCGCGGGATCGGCAGGACGGACGTTCGATCGGCCGCCGCAGCGGGGAGCCCCGTGCGTCTGAGTGCGGCGACCGGGCCGCGGTATAGCACGGCGCGCCGGCCTCGATAACCTCGGAGCTTCCGCGATCATCCGGTCACGCCGCGGTCGCAATCCTGTGACGATGGCTGGCGCCCTGAGAGTCGGGCGATGCGGTTCGGCTTGACATTTCGCCGCTGCAAAGCGATCCCACCGCGCGCCCGCCGGCAGCCGTCCGCCGCGCCGGTCACCGCCTGTTGACGAGACCCCGATGCAATATGCCGACCGCGTGATCGTCCGGATCGTCAAAGACTATTGCGGCGCGCGCGGCGTCGACGTCACGCTCGGGCTCGACGGCTGGCTGATCGTGCTGAGCAAAGGCGAGGCTCGGCACTTCATCTATGGTTACGATTTCGGTCTGAACAGCTCGGTGACGCATCGCCTCGCCAATGACAAAGCGGCGACCGCCGATATCCTCGGTGCGGCCGGCCTAGCCTGCGTGCCGCACCGGCTGTTCATGAATCACCAGCACTTCAAATACGTGCCGAGCAGCGGCCACTGGTCGGCGATGCTGGAGATGCTGCGCGCGCATCCGGCCGGGCTGGTGCTCAAGCCGAACGAGGGTACCTGCGGTCATCTGGTGTTCAAGGCGACGACGGAGCTCGAACTCGAACAGGCCGCCACCGCGATCTTCGCCGCCAATCAGAATCTGGCGATCGCGACGTATTTCGATATCGCCCGCGAGGTTCGCGTCATCCTGCTCGATCGGGCGCCGCTGGTGGTTTACGAAAAGAAGCGGCCGGCGATCAGCGGCGACGGCGTCCGCAGCGCGTTGCAGCTTCTCCTCGACGCGGTCCCGGCGGACCGGCTCGGCGCCGTGCTGGCGAACCTGCCGGCGGATCACGCCGCGCTCGATGCCGTGGTGCCGGCCGGCGCGCAGTTCCGGCTCGATTGGCGGCACAATCTCGAATTCGGCGCGGAGCCCGAACTACTCGGCGATGGCGAGCTGCGCGACAGCTGCGTCGCGCTTGCGGCCGAAGCGGCCGGTGCGATCGGTCTTGGCTTCGGCGCCGTCGACGTGGTGTGGACCCCGCAAGGTCCCCGCGTGCTCGAGATCAATTCGGGCGTGATGATCGAATCGCTCAGCCGCCGGTTTCCGGACATCGCCCGGCAGGTCTACACCCGCGCGCTCGATCGCGTGATGCAGGCGATGGCGGTCTAGCAGCACAGCGTTCGGCGCCGCCGATTTCCTTTCGCTGCGGATCAACTAAGATCGCGTCGCGTCCGCATTCCCATCAAGCAACAAGGAAGCTCATGACCGCGACCGTCAACCGCCAGATCCTGCTGATCGAGAAGCCGAAGGAGAAACTCGGCCCGGAGCATTTCCGTTTGGCGGAATCGCCGGTTCCTGAGCCCAAAGATGGCGAGGCGCTGGTCAAGGTTCGCTACATCTCGCTTGATGCCGCCAACCGCGCCTGGATGCAGGGCGCGACCTATCGGGCCGCGGTCGAAACCGACAGCGTGATGCCGGGCGGCAGCGTCGCCGAAGTGGTGAGCTCGAAAGCGCCGGGCCTGGCGCCGGGCGATCTCGTGTTTGCCGATACCGGCTGGCAGGACTATGCGGCGCTGCCCGCCAAGCATCTTGCCAAGCTGCCCAAGGTCGAGCCGATGACGCATCTGCTCAGCGTCTACGGCATCGCCGGCCTGACCGCTTACTTCGGGCTGCTCGACATCGGCAAGCCGCGCGCCGGTGAGACCGTGGTGGTGTCGGCCGCGGCCGGTTCGGTCGGCTCGATCGTCGGCCAAATTGCGAAGATCAAAGGCTGCCGCGTCGTCGGCATCGCCGGCGGCAAGCAGAAGTGCGACTGGCTGGTGAGCGAGCTCGGCTTCGATGCGGCGGTCGACTACAAGGACGGCGCTTTGTTCAAGGCGCTGCGCGCCGCGGCGCCGAACGGCATCGACGTGTATTTCGATAACGTCGGCGGCGACATTCTCGAAGCCTGCCTGCCGCAGATGAACATGAAGGGCCGGATCGCCTGCTGCGGCGCGGTCTCGCAATACGACCGCACCCCCTCGGCCACCGGCCCGCGCGGCATCCCCGGCCTGATCGTGGTGAAGCGGCTGATCATGCAGGGCTTCATCGTGATGGACTACATGGATCAGCGCGACGAAGCAGTCGCCAAGCTGCAGGAGTGGGTCTCGAGCGGCAAGCTCAAGGTCCAGGAGGACGTCATCGACGGCCTGGAGAACACCCCGCAGGCGCTGATCGGCCTGCTGGCCGGCGAAAACCGCGGCAAGCGGATGGTCAAGGTGTGAGCTAAGGGGGGCTTGCCCGTCGACTTGCTGGCCGGCCTCGTGCCGGCCAGCCGTGCCGGGGAGCAAAGCTGGCGATCCCGGGATGACTCGAACATCCGACCTACGGTTTAGGAAACCGCCGCTCTATCCGGCTGAGCTACGGGACCGTCCGGCTGCGGCCAGGGCCGCGAGCAGGAGCCTCCCATAGCAGAGCGGCGGACCGATCGCCACCCGGAAGTCGGGCTTGCTGACCGCGATCGGGCTCCCCCGATTGTCGCCCGGCGCCCGCTCCAGCCGGTGTTTTGTCATAGACTTTAAATCTTGCTTAGGCGGCCCCCGCTAGGTTCGCGCCCGGCTGTGTTAGTCGGGCGTACCCATGACGTTTTCGAGGTCGATAGCTCGCTTTTCTCGTGACCGGCGCGGCAATATCGCGGTGATTTTTGCGCTGGTGTTGGTTCCGCTGGTTTCCGCAATCGGCTGCGCGGTCGATTACAGCCGGGCCAATGCGCTGCGAAGCAAGCTGCAGGCCGCGGCGGATGCGGCCTCGGTCGGCGCGGTGTCGCGGACCTCGCCGGCCTATGTGGCGGCCGGAGCGATGTCGGGCGACGGTGTGATCTCGTCCGGTGCGGATGACGCACTGCGGATCTTCAACGGCAATCTGAACGGCCTGACCGGCTACACCCTCGCCAGCTCATCGGCGACGGTGACCAAGGTGTCGGACGTCGTCACCTCGCAGGTGACGTTTTCGGCCCAGATCTCGACGATGTTCATGAAGGTGGTCGGGATGTCGGCCATGACGGTGGGCGGCACGTCCACCGCTACCGCCAGCATGCCGAAATACATCGATTTCTATCTGCTGCTCGACAATTCGCCGTCGATGGGTGTGGGCGCCACGCCGAATGATGTGTCGGCGATGATCGCGGCCACCGCCAACAAATCGTCGGACGATCACTGCGCGTTCGCCTGTCACGACGTCAACAACAAGAATAACTACTACAATCTGGCCAAGTCGCTCGGTATCACCACCCGGATCGACGTACTGCGCAGCGCCACGCAGCAACTGATGGACACCGCGACCGCGACCGCGACCTACTCGAACCAGTTCCGCATGGCGATCTACGATTTCGGGGCGTCGGCCCAGACCGCCGGACTGCGCAACCTGTTCTCGGTATCGGCGAGCCTGTCGAGCGCCAAGACCGCGGCGAGCGCGATCGACCTGATGACGGTGAAGGGTCAGAACGACAACAACGACCAGGACACCAGCTACACGACGATCTTTCCTGCCATCAACAAAGATATCAGCACGCCCGGCTCGGGCGTGTCCGGCTCGCCGCAGAAATATCTGTTCTTTGTCTCCGACGGCGTCGCCGACGAATACAATCCGAGCTGCCTGAAGCCGAAGACCGGCAACCGCTGCCAGTCGCCGATCAATCCGGCTTTGTGCAAGACCTTGAAGGATCGCGGCGTCAAGATCGCGGTGCTGTACACCACCTATCTCAACCTGCCGAGCAACGACTGGTACAAGCAGTGGATCGCGCCGTTCAACGCCGGCCCCTACGGCCCGTCGCCGAACAGCGAGATCGCGCAAAACATGGAAGCCTGCGCGTCGCCGGGCTTCTACTTCGAGGTCAGCCCCACCCAGGGTATCGCCGAAGCGATGAACGCGTTGTTCAAGAAGGCAGTCGCCGACGCGCGCATCACCAGCTGAGCGACAGGTACGGTTTTCGGATTCGGTGCGACCGCCGGGTCCGCCTTGGAAACTCCATCACCCCTTCCTACGTTGTGATGCCGGCCGGGAGCGCCGCGCCGGAGCGGCGCCGTGCCGGAACCACATAGGAGGTCTCGATGGGTTTGCTCGACATCCTCAACGGCATGCAGAACGGCCCGCGCGGCCCGGCCGACCCGCAGGACAAAAGCGGCGGCATGTCCAAGTTCACCATGGCGATTCTCGCGCTGCTGGCGTGGAAGGCCTACAAACATATGACCAGCGGCCAGCCGCAGACTGCGCCGGCCAATCAGCCGCGCCCGGTGCCGGCGCCTCCGCCCGCGAATACCGGCGGTGGTTGGGGTGACTTCCTTAAGGGCGGCCTTGGAGGCCTGGTGCTCGGCGGTGCGGCCGGCAGCGTGCTGTCGGGCGGGCTCGGCGATCTGCTGCGGCAGCTCCAGCACAATGGCCTCGGCGATGCCGCCAACTCCTGGGTCGGTCACGGCCCCAACCAGCAGATCGGCCCGAGCGATCTCGCCAACGCGCTCGGCTCAGAACAGATCGACGCGATGACCCGGCAGACCGGGATGTCGCGCGACGAACTGCTCGACGGCCTCAGTCGCTATCTGCCCGACGTGGTCGACCAGCTCACCCCGGACGGGCGGCTGCCGACCGACGACGAAGCGTCGCGCTGGATCTGATCGGCAGCGGCCGGGTTGTTGTTGCTTTGGTTGCGAGCGGTCCGGAGCGGACCGTGAGAAAGGATACGGAAGATGGGCGGGTTACTCTGGATTCTGCTGGTCGGCTTTATTGCCGGCATCATCGCGCGGGTGTTGTCGCCGGGGCCGAACAATCCGCAAGGCTTCGTGCTCACCACGGTCCTCGGCATCGCTGGCGCATTCCTCGCCACCGCGGTCGGGCAGATGATCGGGCACTACGGCCCTAATCAGGGCGCCGGCTTCATCACCGCGACGATCGGCGCGGTGGCGGTGCTGTTCATCTGGAACAGGCTGGTGGCGCGGCGGGTGATTTCCGATCCCGGCAATCGCTATCCCTACGATCCGCGCTGAGGCTATCGCGGCCCGGTGCGCCGGGCCGCTCACTGCTGTCTGCGGATGTGACGTCAGCCGGCCAGGTGCATGCCGGCGTCCATCCGCACCAGTTCGCCGGTCATGCTGCTCGATTTCGGCGTTGCCAGGAAGCATACCAATTCGGCAATGTCTTCGGCGGTCGAGGCGATCTTCAGCGGCACGCGCGACACCACCATGTCGCGCACCTGCTTGGCTTCCTCGGCGCCGCGTCCCTTGGTGAACCACGGCGTATCGATATAGCCGGGGCAGATCGCGTTGACGCGGATGTTCGGCGCCAGCGCGCGCGACAGCGACAACGTCATGGTGTTGAGCGCGCCCTTGCTGGCCGCATAGGCGATCGACGAGCCGATGCCGCTGATGCCGGCGACCGACGAGACGTTGACCACCGCCGATGCATGGCCGGCCGCCTTGGCGCCGGCGACGAGCAGCTCGCGCGCCGCGCGGACCATCTGGTACGGGCCGATGGTGTTGATCGCGTAGATCCGCTGGAAGTCGTCGGCCGACAATTGATCGAGCAGATGATGCGCCACGTGCTTGGTGGTGCCGGCGTTGTTCACCAGCGCGTCGAGCTTGCCCCAGGGGGCAGCGGCTTCGACGATGCGCTTGCAATCCTCGTCCTTGGCGACGTCGCCCTGCACCACGATCACTTCGGCGGCGCCGAGCTTGCGGCACTCTTCGGCGGTCTTTTCTGCGTCGTCCTTGCTCGATGCGTAGTTGATCACCAGCCGCGCGCCGTCCTTGGCGAGGATCTTGGCAGTCGCGGCGCCGAGGCCCGAGGCCGACCCGGTGACGATTACGTTCAGTCCGTCTGACATCTTCACTCCCTTTGCATCGAACCGGCTTCGCCGCGTCGCCGCAACCATATCGGTTGCGATATCGAGAGCAAGCCGGCAAAGCCCATGATGCGGAATAAGCCTGCGGCGTGAGGCGTTTCGACCATGTCCGGCGCGCAATCCGCCCCGTGCCGGCTGCGCTTGTGTTCGTTTCAGCTTTTCCGCATCATGCCGCACAACAACAAGACCAGCACACATGCTTGGCGATCCGCCGGGAGCTGAGTGCGCAACCGGGAAACGCCGTGACGGAGACCGACAATATCGTCGTCGAGACCGCGGAGAAGATCTTCGCCGACCTCGCCGATGCGCAAACCATCAACGCCGACAAAGCCGAAACCTGGAAGGCGCCGCTGTGGCAGGCGCTGAGTGAATCCGGGCTGCCGCTGTCATGGGTGCCGGAGGAATTCGGCGGCTCGGGCGCGAGCCTTGCCGAAGGCTTCGGCGTCCTCAACGCAGCAGGCCGCGCCGGCCTCGCAGTGCCGCTCGCCGAGACCATGCTGGCCGGCTGGCTGTTGGCGCAGGGCAAGATCGTCGCGCCGGAAGGCGCCATGACGATCGCGCCGGCCCATCCGAAAGATCGCCTCACGCTCGATGCCGATGGCAAGCTGTCGGGTCGTGCGCGCAGCGTGCCGTTCGCGCAAGACGCGCAGCATATCGCCGTGCTGGCGCAGAGCGCCGCCGGCGCGAAGATCGCGCTGGTGCCGGCGTCCGCGTGCCGGATCGACAAAGGTCTCGGCCTTGGTGGCGATGCGTCGGATGTCGTCACCTTCGACAAGGTCGCGCCGATTACCACAGCGTCCGCGCCCGAAGGGCTTGATCAGACTTCGCTGATGCTGATGGGCGCCGTCGCGCGCAGCCTGCAGATCGCCGGCGCGCTTGAAACCCTGCTCGACCGCAGCGTGACCTACGCCAATGAGCGCGTCGCGTTCGAAAAGAAGATCGGCAAATTCCAGGCGGTGCAGCACAATCTTGCGAAGCTCGCCGGCGAGACGTCTGCTGCGTTGGCTGCTGCAACCTCCGCGGCCGATGCGATCAGCAGCGCCGAAGGCTTCGACGACGCCGTGTTCCTCGAAGCCAGTGCGGCCAAGATTCGCTGCGCTGAAGCGGCTGAGAAAGGCGCGGCGATCGCCCATCAGGTGCACGGCGCGATCGGCTTCACCCGCGAGCACATCCTGCATCGCTTCAGCCTGCGCGCGCTCACCTGGCGCGACGATTTCGGCAACGAGAGCCATTGGGCGGTCGAGCTCGGCCGCATGGTCGCCGCGCGCGGCGCCGATGATTTGTGGCCGCTGGTCGCTTCGCGCTGACCGCATCAACGTAGCGAGATAATGCGATGACCGCCGCCCTCCGTTTCGATCCGATCCGCCTGCCGCCCGTCTGCGAAGAACTGCGCAAAGAAGTCCGCGCTTTCCTTGCCGAAGAGATCGCCGCCGGCACCTTCGATCCCAATAAGCCGCAGCGCGAAGATTCCGACGCGCCTGAATTCTCCCGCCGCGTCGGTGAGCGCGGCTGGCTCGGCATGACCTGGCCGAAGAAATACGGCGGCCACGAGCGCACCTTCCTGGAGCGCTACGTCGTCACCGAAGAGATGCGTGTCGCCAATGCGCCGACCCGGCGGTTCTTCGTCGCCGATCGCCAGAGCGGACCGGTGCTGCTGAAATACGCGCCCGAGCACATCAAGATGGACATTCTCCCGCGGATCTGCCGCGGCGAATTGTGTTTCGCGATCGGCATGAGCGAGCCGAATTCCGGCTCCGATCTGTTCGCCGCCAAGACCAAGGCGACCAAGACCGACGGCGGCTACCTGATCAATGGATCGAAGATCTGGACCACCTCGGCGCACATCGCCGACTACATGATCGCGATCTTCCGTACCTCGCCGCCGACCAAGGAAAACCGCCGCCACGGGCTCACTCAATTCCTGGTCAACATGAAGTCGCCGGGCATCAAGGTGAACCCGATCGCGCAGATCACCGGACAGTACGAATTCAACGAGGTGGTGTTCGCCGACGTGTTCGTGCCGGACGATCATCTGCTTGGCGAGGTCGACGGCGCCTGGAAGCAGGCGACTTCCGAACTCGCCTACGAGCGTTCGGGGCCGGAACGCTTCCTCGAGACCTACTACGTGCTCACCGAACTGGTGCGCGCGCTCGGTCCCGATCCGGACACCCGCGGCGCCGAGGGTATCGGCCGGCTGGTGGCACAACTCCACACCATGCGGCGGATGTCGGTGTCGGTCGCCGGCATGCTGCAGGCCGGCAAGGAGCCGGTGGTGGAAGCTTCGATCGTCAAGGACATCGGCACGATCTGGGAGCAGCAACTGCCGCACCGGGTGCGTGAGCTCGCCGCCTTCGTCGACGGCGAGGCATCGAATCATGCAACGCTCGACGAACTGACGGCGTTCGCCACCAAGCTGGCGCCGAAGCTGACCATCCAGGGTGGCACCACCGAGGTGCTGCGCGGCATCATCGCCCGCGGGCTCGGCCTGCGCTGACGCCGGCGCGCATCGAACGATCGAGGATCAATCATGAGCAGCTACACCGATATCGCGGTCGAAAAGACCGGCCATGTCGCCACAATCGAGATCCAGCGGCCGCCGCTGAATTTCTTCGACATCTCGCTGATCCGGCAGATCGCCAACGCGCTCGATGAGATCGACGCCGATCCGCAAGTGCGCGCCACCGTGCTGGCGGCGCAAGGCAAGGCGTTCTGCGCCGGCGCCAATTTCGGCGATCCTGCCCGGCAGGAAGCCGACCCGGCCGCAGCAAAGGGCGATCCGGCCGACAGCCTCGGCGAGATCGGTCATCTGTATTACGAGGCGGTGCGGATCTTCCGCGCCAAGAAGCCGATCATTGCAGCGGTGCACGGCGCCGCGATCGGCGGAGGACTAGGTCTTGCGGTGTCGGCGGACTTCCGCGTCACCTGCGCAGAGGCGCGGTTCTCGGCCAACTTCACCAAGCTCGGGTTTCATCCCGGCTTCGGCCTGACGGTGACGCTGCCGGAGCTGATCGGCAAGAATAACGCCGAGCTGATGTTCTACACCTCGCGCCGCGTCACCGGCGAAGAAGCGGTGCAGATGGGCCTCGCCAACGTGCTGGTGCCGATCAACGAGGTGCGCAGCGGCGCACTGAAGCTCGCCCGCGAGATCGCCGAATGCTCGCCGCTCGGTCTTCTCTCGACCCGCGCCACCATGCGCGCCGGCCTCGCCGACCGGGTGATGGAAGCCACCAAGCACGAACTCGCCGAGCAGACCCGCCTGCGCGCCACCGAAGACTTCAAGGAAGGCGTCAAAGCCACCGAAGAACGCCGCGTCGCGCATTTCAAGGGACGGTAGCTTTCCTCATTGGCACGTCATTCCGGGGCACGCGCGCCAGCGCGTGAACCCGGAATCCCGAAGTTGTTTCCCAAGTCATCGGCCCTCATGGTGAGGAGGCGCGTAGCGCCGTCTCGAACCATGAGGTTGTGGTGCACGGCGTGGCTCGCAGCCATCCTTCGAGACGCCCGGCTTAGCCGGGCTCCTCAGGATGAGGCCATGCAGGTTGTTAGTTCTTCAGCCTGAACTCGACGCCTGCCAGGCGGAAGCCGTTGGCGGTGAGCGGCATGCCCTGCGCTTGTGCGGCTGCGCGGACCCTCTCGGGAGCCGTCACCTTGAACGTCAGCGCCGTCATCGCTTCGCTGGCGCCCTGCACGAACCGGAACGTGGCGTTCGGCAGGCGCAGTTGGGCGACGCCATCTGCATCCGTTTCCACCGGCAGTTCGAGAATCCGGCCCCAATGCGCGGCGAGATCGGCCGGGTCGGGGCTTTGCATCTCGACTGCGGTCAGCGCCTGCGTGGTGTCGGTGCGGATCGCCTTGTCCCAATCGGGGCCGGCCGGCGGGTAGGGGCCGCGAATGTTGTCGCTTCCTGCAGTGTGGTTGAGCTCGATGAAGGCGGCGCGGCAGTCGCGCGGGTGGAGCTGGACGCCGTGATACGGCGCGTGATCGATCACATTGGCGGTGCGGACGCCGAGGCTGGCGGCGTGACGGCCGCGGGCGTCCGGATCGTCGCAACAGAAGATCGCCATGTAGCCGCCGCGGCCTTGGGTCTTCTCCAGGAAGCGGCCCGCCGCGGTGCCCGGTTGGGTCGGTGCGACAATTTCCAAGAGCGTCGCGTCGACCGGCAACAGCACGTTCTCCAGGCCGTATTTGCCGACGTGAGGATCGCGGTAGCAGATGTTCAGCCCGAGAATCGTCGCGATGCGCGAGGCGGCGGGTTCGATCGGCTCAGTGACGAGGCAGATCTGGCGCAGGCGGAGGAACGGCGCCATCGTCAGCGGCCCTGAAACACCGGCGCGCGCTTCTCGACGAAGGCGGCCGCGGCTTCCTTGTGGTCCGCGGTCTCGGCGCAGCGCGAGTGATGCAGCGCCTCGCCGTCGAAGCAGGCTTCGAGCGACAGCGTTTCGGCATTGTTGATGTTGGTCTTGATGTAGCCGAGCGTCACGGTCGGGCCCTGTGCCAACGACAGCGCAAGCTCGCGCGTGGCGGATTCGACCTCGGCGTCGGGGACGACGCGGCTGACGATGCCGAGTGCCTGCGCCTGCTCGGCGGTCAGCACCGGCGAGGTGAGATACAGCTCGCGCGCCTTCGCGGCGCCGATCAGATGCGTCAGGAAGTACGTGCCGCCGAAGTCGCCGGAGAGCCCGACCTTGGCGAACGCAGTGGTGATCTTCGCCGACGCGCCCGCGACCCGCAGATCGCAGGCGAGCGCCATCGACAGGCCAGCTCCGGCCGCCGCGCCGTCGATCTGCGCCACCACCGGCTTCGGCATCTGATGCAGGATGCGAGACACCTCCATGCCGCGGCGGAGGTTCGCCACCTTCTGTTCGAGCGGCGGCGGAGCACCCGCAGCCGCCATCGACTTGACGTCGCCGCCGACGCAGAACGTGCCGCCGGCACCCTTCAGCAGCACCGCGCGGACGTCCGGATCGTCTTTGGCGCGATGCGCTGCCTCGACCAGGCCGCGGATCATGTCCTGATTGAGCGCGTTGCGCCGATCCGGACGGTTCATCGTGATGGTGAGCAGGCCGCGGTCGAGGTCTTGCAGGACGATGTCGGTCATGGCGGATCCTTGTTGTTGTTCGTTGTGCCCAGCGACTGTCTTGATGACGCGCGCCACGGCGCCGTCTCACGGATTCTCCGTCATTGCGAGCCGAAGGCGAAGCAATCCAGCGCCGCGGACTGAGCTGGATTGCTTCGTCGCTGCGCTCCTCGCAATGACGGTGTTGATCGGGCTACTTCTTCACCAGCGGGCAGCGGGAATCGGCGAGCGACTGGAACGCCTGATCGCCCGGCACCGTCGCGAGCAGCTTGTAGTAGTCCCAGCGGCCCTTCGACTCCGACGGCTTCTTGACCTCGAACAGGTACATGTCATGCACCATCCGGCCATCCTCACGGATCTTGCCGTTCTTGGCGAAGAAGTCGTTGATCGGCATTTCCTTCATCTTTTTGGTCACCGCGGCCGCATCGGTGGTGCCGGCCGCCTTGACTGCCTGCAGGTAGTGCATCGTTTCGGAGTACAGGCCCGCCTGCGCCGAGGTCGGCATCCGCTTGGTGCGCTCCATGAAGCGCTTGGAGAACGCGCGGGTCTCGTCGTTGAGATCCCAATAGAACGCTTCGGCGAGGATCAGGCCCTGGGCGGTTTCCAGCCCGACGCTGTCGATGTCGGAGATGAAGGCGAGCAGCGGCGAGATCTTCTGGCCGCCCTTGGTGATGCCGAATTCGGCGCCCTGCTTGATCGCGTTGATGGTGTCGCCGCCCGCATTGGCGAGGCCGATCACCTTCGCCTTCGAGCTTTGCGCCTGCAGCAGGAATGAGGAGAAGTCGGAGGTGTTGAGCGGATGCTTGACGCTGCCCAGCACCTTGCCGCCTGACGCCTTGATGACGTTGGTGGTGTCGCGCTCGAGGTCCTGGCCGAACGCGTAGTCGGCCGACAGGAAGAACCAAGTGTCGAGTCCCTGCTTCACCGCCGCAAGGCCGGTGGTGTTGGCCTGCGCGAAGGTGTCGAACACGTAGTGCACGGTATAGGGACCGCAGGCTTCGTTGCTGAGCCGGATCGAGCCCGGGCCGGAGAACATGATGATCTTGTTGCGGGCCTTGGCGATCTCGGCGGCGGCCAGCGCGGTCGCCGAGGCGGCGACGTCGATGATCGCTTCGACGCCCTGATTGTCGAGCATGTCGCGGGCGATGTTGGCGGACAGATCGGCCTTGTTGAGATGGTCGGCGGCGATGATCTCGACCTTGCGCCCCAGCACCGTGCCGCCGAAATCTTCCACCGCCATCTTGGCCGCAGTCTCGCTGCCCGTTCCGGTGATGTCGGCATAGAGGCCCGACATGTCGAGGATTGCACCGAGCTTCAGCGGTGGCTGCGACTGCGCCTGCGCGGCGGTGATCGCTGCGATCGACAGACATGCGAGTAGAGTGCTGCGGAACGGCTTCAAGACATCCTCCCTGGCGAGCGCCGATCATGATCGCGGCGCTTCTGATGATTGGGCGCGATCATGCCGCATCGCCTGCTGCGCGGCAAGCGACGCAGTTTTCCGGCGAGTGGAATGAGTCTGTGCGTGCAGAGGCTTGTTACTACACGTTGATGCATCTGAGGCGATTAGTAGTCGCGCGATTACGATCGATGCGGGCCCGCGCGATACGCGCTGCACGGGCCTGCGATATCGCTCATCGGTCGGTCGCGTAACGACCAGCGTCTCGACCGAGACCGATAGCCATTCCACTTCGCCGGGATCGCGCGGATCGCTAGTCTTCGTGATGTTTGCGGCGAACCCGAATCAGCACGGCGGTCTCGATGGCATTTCGGCGAAACAGCGCCTGGTGGCTGAACGCGATCTGCGGCGGTGCTGTGCTGCTGTCGCAGGCGGGCGGCGCCGGGGCGGCCGGCTGTTTGGATCTGCCGGTGCAGGGCGAGGGGGTGGTGGCGTCGGTGATCGATCCGCGCACACTACGCTTGGCCGACGGCCGCGAAATCCGGCTCGCCGGAATCGAGCCGGGCCGCGAACGATATGATGCAGAGGTCGCGGCGTTGTCGGCCCTGACGCTCGGCCGAAATGTATCGCTGCATGGTGCCGACGACGGGCCGGACCGCTACGGCCGGCAATCGGCCTTCGTGGTGACGGAGCCGGGTAGGGAGCTGGTGCAGCGCCGGCTGCTGGCCGAGGGTGGTGCACTGGTAGGGATCGAGGTCCTCCCGGCGGAGTGCCGGAAGGACCTGCTGGCGGCGGAAGCTGGCGCGCGTGCAGGGGCGGTCGGTATCTGGATGGCGAGGGATGTCATAAAAAACGCCGCAAATTCCGGCGATATGGTGACCCGGATAGGGCGCTTTACCGTGGTCGAAGGCCGAATCAGCTCGGTGCGGGAAGTCGGTTCGACGGTCTATCTGAACTTTGGCGGTCGCTGGACTCGTGGCTTTGCGGTGACTATTTCAAGGCGCATCATCGGGTCGTTCGAGGCCGCCGGGCTCGCACCCAAGTCTCTGACAGGACAACGAATTCGGGTGCGCGGCTGGGTCGAGAAGCGGGCCGGGGCGAGCATGGCGGTGCGCGACGTGGGACAGATCGAACGAGCGGGCGGGGACTGAAGGGCCCGAAAGTGAGCAGTCGCGTGAATTGGGGTGCAGCACGGCGCAACTTCCGCAAGGGCCGCCGCCAGGTGGCGGCGTGGCTGCTGCTGGGTGCTGCCC